>JBGSOB010000084.1:0-21531 GCA_041739325.1 Treponematales bacterium | reverse complement strand
ACCCTGGGCCGCCCAGGGCAAGGCTGCGCAAGCTGCGCAGGCTGCGCGGCTTGCCCGAGCTCAAGCGCTAACCCGAGCTCAAGCGCTTGCCCCTCTGCCGGGGCTTGCCCCAGCCCTAGCTCGGGGCCTCAGGCTTGAAGCGACGGCCTCTCGCATCTAGCGCTTCCCCCGCTTATCCCTGCCCGTAAAAAAACCTCGTGGTACTTTTCATTCCCGCCATCCTCCGCTAGTATCCTTTCATTCTCTACCGATGGGGGTACTTATGAAGATAGGCTTAGTAGGCTACGGGCGGATGGGCAAGATGATAGAAGCCGCGGCCCGCGAGGAGGGGCACGATATCGTCTCCCGCATCGACCCCTTTTCCCCGGACGCGAACCACACCGAGATCAGTCCCCTGGCCTTAAACGATGTCGATGTCGTCATCGAATTCTCAACCCCGGCCAGCGTCATTGCCAACATTGAGAAGATCATTAAATTGGGCAAGCCCCTGGTCGTGGGCACGACCGGCTGGCTAGGCCGGCTGGAAGAGATACGCGCTATGGTAGATTCCGCCGGCGGCCGCTTGGTCTATGGGGCAAACTACTCGGTAGGCGTCAACCTCTTTTACAAGATGGTCAGGGAGGCGGCCCGCATCATGAACGCCTTTCCCTTCTATGACGTAGCCGGCTTCGAGGCCCACCACAACCAAAAGACGGATTCCCCCTCCGGCACGGCAAAGTCCCTGGCCGACATCCTGCTTTCCACCATAGAGCGCAAAAAGCGCCTTGAGCCCAACTGCCTGGCCGAGCGCAAGATAGAGCCGGAGGAGCTGCACTTTCCCTCTGTTCGCCTAGGCTCGGTGCCCGGCACCCACTCCATCTTCTTCGATTCCTCCGCCGATACCATCGAGCTTACCCACCGCGCGCGCAACCGCGAGGGCTTTGCCCGCGGGGCGGTGATGGCCGCTGCCTGGCTCCTTTCCGGTGAGCGCAAGGGCCTCATCCCGGTAGAGGACATGTTCGCGGATTACTAGGGGGGGCTATGGGCCGCCCGATGTGCTACGCCTGCATGAGGCCCCAGGATGCCTGCCTTTGCGCAGGGATCCGCCCCATACAGTTACGCAGTAAGATTATCCTCCTCATGCATCCCATGGAATACCGCTACGCCAAGGCCGCCACCGGCCGCCTTACCCATCTTGCCTTGGCACAGAGCGAGATCCATGTCGGTATAGGCTTCGACGAGCATCCGGCCGTTCAAGAGCTCATCCACGATCCGGCAAACTACCCCGTCCTCCTCTATCCGGGGCCGGGGGCTGTCAATCTTTCCGGAGATGCCGGCCCGCTTGAGGGCCTGGGCATCAATAAAAGCGGGGGCAGGTGCCTTGTCGTCTTTCTCTTAGACGCAACCTGGCCCTGCGCCAAAAAGATGTTCCGCCTGAGCCCGAGCCTCCAAGCCCTGCCCAAGCTCATGTTCACCCCCAGCCAGCGCAGCCGCTACCTCATCAAGCGCCAGCCCAAGGAGCTCTGCCTTTCTACCCTGGAGGCAACCCATGAGCTCCTTTTGGCCCTTGAGGCATCGGGGCTCGATGTCTACCCGGATAAGGAAGAGCTTCTTTCCCTCTTTGACCGCATGCAGGACTACCAAATAGCCTGTGCCCGCGACCCGAATAAGCGAAATTTTGCCCGTAGCCAGGGCCTGGGCAGGGACTACGCAGCCCTTAGGGAGGCGCGGAAGGGCGACTTTCCCCCTGCATCGCCATGAAACTGATTTTTAGGCAAGACTCTTGCCCTTTCTGTATAAATATGCAATTATTATGCATAAATACCCGCTAAGGAGTAGCTATGACCAGACTACGGGGAACCTACACCGCCCTCACCACCCCCTTTGACCCCAAGGGTCAGCCCGATGTGGAGGGATTCCGCGCCCTGGTCAAACGCCAGCTTGAGGCTGGAATAGACGGCCTTGTTCCCCTTGGCTCTACCGGGGAAACCCCCACCCTAGAGGAAGAAGAGGAAGTAGACCTCATTCGGGTTGCCGTCCAAGAAGCCAAGGCCATAGGCACGCGCAAGGTACCGGTTATCGTCGGCACCGGTTCCAATTCCACCAGCTCCGCCATTAAATATACCCGCCGCGCCGCAGACTTGGGCGCGGACGCCGCTTTAGTGGTTTGCCCCTACTACAACAAGCCCAGCAATGAGGGCATCTACCTCCATTACAAGGCCGTTGTGGAAGAGGGCGGTTTGCCCGTCATCGTTTACAATATCGCCGGCCGCACAGCTCGCAATATCGACGTGCCCACCCTGGAGCGTATTGCCCAGCTCCCCGGCGTCATCGGCGTCAAGGAAGGCTCAGGCGATATCGGCCAGATGATGGACGTCATCCAGCGTATTGGGCGGAAAAAGCCGGATTTTACCGTGCTCTGCGGCGACGACGCCCTCACCCTGCCCCTGATGGCCCTCGGCGGCGATGGTGTCATCTCCGTCACGTCCAACGTTGTGCCACAGCGGATGAAGGCCCTGGTAGACCAAGCCCTCAATGGGGACTTCGAAGCGGCGCGTCTCTCCCACTACCAGCTTTTGCCCCTTTTCCGCGGCCTCTTCCTTGAAACCAATCCCATGCCGGTTAAGCAGATTATGGAGTGGATGGGCCTGCCCGCCGGTTCCTGCCGCCTCCCCCTCTGCGCTCTTGAGGAGTCCACCCTTCCCAAGCTCAAGGCAGCCCTCTCTGAAGCCGGGGTCAAACTCACAAAAACCGCCTAAGGGCGGCCGCACCCGGGCTGCCCCGTGGACCGCGCTCGCGGCGCCACGAACCCCACAAACTCAGTATAAGGTCCCCCGCTTTTGGGAGGACTTCTTCAAAGCGACGGCGCGAATGCGCCGTCCTTTAGCCTAGGCGGCGCATTTGCGCTGCCCCAATAAAAAGCGGCGTGACCGCGCCGCCCCCCTAAGGAGCATGATATGTCCAAGAAGATACCCGTAGGAATCTTAGGCGCCACCGGCATGGTGGGTCAGCGTTATATTTCACTTTTGGAAAAGCACCCCTGGTTCGAGGTCGCCTACCTGGCCGCCAGCCCGCGCTCGGCCGGCAAGACCTTTGCCCAGGCCTTGGGCGGCCGCTGGCAGCTCTCAGACCCCCTCTCCGCCCGGGTAGCAAACCTTAAGGTGGCAGACGCCGCCGACATGGGAGCTGCCCTCGCAGCCAAGAAGGCCGGCAATTGCGAATTCGTCTTTTCCGCCGTAGACCTGGACAAGGCCGGCATCATCGCCTTGGAAGACGCCTACGCCGCCGCTGGTTTTCCCGTCGTGTCCAACAACTCCGCCCACCGCTGGACGAGCGACGTCCCCATGCTCATCCCGGAGATCAATCACGCCCACCTAGACGCCATCCCCGCCCAGCGCAAGGCCCGCGGCTGGGACAAGGGCCTGGTCGTGGTAAAGCCCAACTGCTCCATCCAGTCCTACATGCTCCCGGTTCACGCCCTTATCGCCGCAGGCTATGAGGTTAAGACCCTCTTCATCACCACCCTCCAAGCCGTATCCGGCGCCGGTTACCCCGGCGTGGCAAGCCTGGACGTAGTGGACAATATCGTCCAGCTTCCCGGTGAAGAGGACAAGAGCGAGAAGGAACCCCTCAAGATCCTCGGCTCCTTCGACGGCTCAAAGTTCGTCAACCTCAATGGCCTCAAGGTGAGCGCCCACTGCAACCGCGTAGCCGTGGTAGACGGCCATACCGCCTGCGTGTCCCTGGGCTTTGGAGAGAAAAAGCCCAGCTTGGAAGAGATCAAAAAGATATGGTCCTCTTTCCGCGGCCTGCCCCAGGAACTGGACCTTCCCTTTGCACCTGCCCAGCCCATCATCGTCTTTGAGGAAGAGGACCGGCCCCAGCCCCGCAAGGACCGCGACCTGGACAAGGCCATGGCCGTTTCCGTCGGGCGCCTGCGCTCCTGTCCCGTCCTTGACATTCGCTTTACCGGCTTGCACCACAATACCATCCGCGGCGCGGCCGGCGGCGGCATCCTAAACGCGGAGCTCCTCAAGGCTAAGGGATACATCGGATAAAGAAAAGGAAAGGGGAACCTTCGCAAGGTTCCCCCTTCAACCCCTTCCAACGATGCCTGAGGTTCCTAGCCAAGCCCTAGTAAAAAATCGCGGATGTTTTGGTGGATGATGCCATTGCGGCTGCGGTTAAACTCGTCAAGGGAAAGCAGGTATTTAGGAAAGTTATCGGGGATAGCTTCCAGCGCGCTGAATTCCCGTTCCATGGTTTCATCGCTTGCCAAAAGATAGCAGACCTGTACATAGATGCTTAGGGCGCCTTTGGATGCGCAAAAATCAACTTCCGCGTTTTTATACCTTCCCACACGCACTTCATAACCGCGCCGCAGCAATTCCATGTATACGATACGATTTATATCGATAAAACAACTAATTAATGCAATTTATTTTCGATATAACGAAAAAAATACGAATTTGATGATGGTTTTCACCTAAAATCAAGGTGTCAATTACGTTTTACCTAAGTAATAGCCTTTACCAGTTAGTCGACTAGGGTCTCGGAGCTTATGTGGAAGGTAATGCCGGGGTTCTTGCCAATAAGGCGGTTTAAGGACCAGTCGGATTCGAACATGAGGATATAGCGGCCGCGGGCGTCTAAGAGGATGCCCCGCTGCTGCTCGTTGACAAAGGCGTTTAAAAGCTTGGGGTCGCTTGCCGAGAGCCAGCGGGCGATGCTGTAATCCAGGGGGTCGTAGGTGCAGATGGCCCCGTACTCGTATTCAAGCCGGGCCTGGAGCACCTCCAACTGGAGCTGGCCCACCACCCCTAATACCTTGGTGTTGGGATTGGTGTACTTAGAAAGGATTTGCACGACCCCTTCCTCCGCCAACTGGCTTAAGCCCTTGTTGTACTGCTTTTCCTTGAGCGGCTCCACGTTGCGGATAATCTTGAAGATTTGCGGGGCAAAGCTGGGTATGCCCTTATAGTGCAGGGCTTCCCCCTCGGTAATCGTGTCGCCAATGGCGAAGGTCCCCGTGTCGTGGAGGCCTATGATGTCCCCGGCCTAGGCCTCATCGATAATCTCTCGGTTCTGGGCCATGAAGGCGGTGGGGTTGGCGCTGCGGAAACTCTTGCCCGAGCGCACGTGGAGATAGGTCTTATTGCGCTCGAATTTCCCGGAGCAGATGCGCAGGAAGGCAATGCGGTCACGGTGCTTGGGGTTGAGGTTGGCGTGTATCTTAAAGATAAAGCCGGTCAGGCTTTCTTCCTCGGGCTCAACTATCCGTTCCAGGGCATGCTTGGGCGTGGGTGAGGGCGCTATCCTTACCAGGTTATCAAGGAGTTCACGCACACCAAAGTTGTTGAGGGCAGACCCGAAGAATACCGGGGTGGCCCTGCCCGCTATATAGTCTTCCGCCGTGAAGGGCGGGTAGATGCCGCTGATAAGGGCAATATCCTCACGCAGTTTTTCCGCGTAGGATTCCCCTACGCTCTGGCCTAGGCGCGGGTCGTCCAAGGAGTCAATGGAAATGCCTTCCTGGGGCAGGCTATCGCCTCCGGCGCGGAAGAGGTAAACGGCGGATTCGGCAATGTTGTAAACGCCCTTAAAGGCGCGGCCCTGGCCGATGGGCCAGGTTATCGGGCGCACGTGGATGGCAAGCTCACGCTCTATCTCGTCTAAGAGCTCAATGGGATCCTTGCCCTCGCGGTCAAGCTTGTTGATGAATGTGGCTATTGGGGTGGCGCGCATGCGCGAAACTTCGCAGAGCTTGCGGGTGCGGTCTTCCACGCCCTTGACCGCGTCTATCACGATCAAGGCCGAGTCTACCGCGGAGAGGCCGCGGTAGGTGTCTTCCGAGAAGTCGGCGTGGCCGGGGGTATCCAAGAGATTGACAAAGCGGCCGCCGTATTCAAAGCCCATCACCGAGGTGGATATGGAAATGCCGCGTTCCTGCTCCATCTTCATGAAGTCGGAGGTTGTTTGGCGGCTGCTCTTGCCGCCCTTCACCGCGCCCGCGATATGGATAGCCCCTCCAAAGAGAAGGAGCTTTTCGGTAATCGTCGTCTTACCCGCGTCGGGGTGGGAGATGATGGCTATGGTCAGGCGTTTGCGAATTTCTTCATCTGGGCTGCTCACCACGGCATAGTAGCCGGAAGGCCGGGGGGCGTCAAGCGAGTATGCTTGCGGCTACGAGTTCGGATACAGCCACGAGGAAGGCAGTGCTTTACTGAATGCGCCGTTTGGAGTATACCGTGAGATGGCAACCTCGTTGCCGCAAATGCGTCTATGGAGGATTAGAATGGCAAATACTGCTATCGACCAACTTGATTACACAGTGAACCTCATTCTCACGATTTTCTTCGACCCCATCATCCAGGGCATCAACCGCATCCTACGCGGCAAGGCCCTCTTGGGAATCGTATGGATTCTCTCCGGCGGTCTCTTCGGTATCGGTTGGATCATCGACATCTACACCCTGGCCACCAAGAAAGACATCACCTTCATGGCATAAGCCCTCTGGGGCTGGAAAAAAGCCGCCCTTGCCGGGCGGCTTTTTTTTTGCGCTCCTAGTTAGAAGCACTCTCTAGAAGCTGCAAGTCCTCTATGGGAGCAATAGGGGGAATCATTAGCTGAACGGTAAGTGTGTTCATCAGAAGGTGGAATTCTAGGTAAGCTGTATCACATCGCTAGTTTTTCGAACACAGAGCACCTATAAGGTAGCCATGTCGGCTAAGAGGGTAAATTATCTGCTGGGAATGGTTGGGGCGTATGGCGAAATATAGGAGAATGCCCCCCTTCTCTTTTCGATTAGCCCGCTTGACATATTCCGGCGGGCTCTGGTAGCGTAGTCCTACCATCATCCATAGGAGGCTGTTAATGTTTATACATGCAATTTTTCATGCCGCCCTCCGGGATGGGGCCCGCTCCTGACACGTCGATTTCTTCGACGCCCGCTATTGGCCGTAGTGCTCCTACTTTGCTAGGGGAAGCCCCCTAGTCCGCTAGGATAAGCCCTTCACGGGCGGCGCTACCTGGCTTCGGAGCCCCCCATGCCGCAGGAACCCGCGTTTTTGAACGCGGTATTCCCATCTGGGGGCGCATACTTCCTTCATCCATTTTTAGGTAAACCCTAGGCTTTTAGCCTTCGGCTTTTTGTTCTGTCGCGTTTACGCAGGAAAAACCGCTATGAAAGTAAAACCATCCGTCCGCGTTCTTGCAAAGTCAAGGATCCTGGCCCAGGCTCGTATCTTGGCCCAGGCTAGCTCCGGCTCCCGCCTCTCTTTTTTCCTGGCGGGTCTCTCCATCTGCCTGGCAACCCTCTTTGCCCTGGTTGACCCCATCGTGTTGCGCATTGTGCTGGACACGGTCTTGGGCGGCAAGCCGCTTGAAGTCCCGGCTTGGTTTGAGCTCCTCTTCCGCCCCTTGGGCGGGGCGCGGATCTTAGCCGCGAGCGTGGGGGCCTGTGCCCTGGCTATCGTGTCGCTCAACGTCATGCAGGGGCTCTTTCTCTTTTTGAAGGGCTTCTTTGCCGTGCGCGCCTCCGAAGGCACTACCCTGCGCTTGCGCCAGAGGCTCTACCGCGCCCTGAGCCAGATGCCCTATCTCTACTTCTCAAAAGCGGACTCAGGAGACCTCATCCAGCGTTGCAGCTCGGACGTGGATACCCTGCGGCGCTTCTTGGAGAGCCAGATAGTGGAGGTGGCCCGCGCCTTCTTTATGATAGGCTTTGCGGCAACAATCATGTTCTCGCTTGACCTGCGCATGAGCCTGGTGTCCCTGACCCTGGTGCCGCCGATATTCCTCTGGTCCTACCTCTTTTTCCGCCGCATCCAGAAGGCCTTCCGCGCCTCGGACGAGGCGGAGAGCGAGCTCACCTCGGTAGTGCAGGAGAATCTGCACGGCATACGGGTAGTGCGCGCCTTTGCCCGCGGCGACTTTGAGAAGGCTCGCTTTGACGGTAAGAACGGCAACTACTCCCAGGTGACGCGCAAGCTCATTGATCTCTTTGGCACCTATTGGTCGGTGTCCGCCGGACTGTCCATGGCCCAGATGGCCTTGGTTCTCTGCGCCGGCGGTTACTGGGCCGCCCGCGGCGAGCTTTCTATGGGCACGGTGATTATGTTTTTTGCCTACGTGGGGCGCTTCCTCTGGCCGATACGGCAAATGGGGCGGACCCTGACGGAGTTCGGCAAGGCAACGGTGGCGCTGGAACGCATTGGCGACATTCTCCACGAGGGGAGCGAGTACCAGAGCGACGGCAAGCTTGAGCCGGACCTGCGCGGCCATATTGAATTCAAGGACGTGCGCTTTGCCTATGAAGAGGGCAAGCCTGTGCTGGATGGGATAAACTTTAGCCTCAAGCCCGGACAAACCGTGGCTATCTTGGGTCGCACCGGTTCCGGCAAGTCCAGCTTAGTCCAGCTCATTGTGCGTTTTATGGACGTCGATTCCGGGGCCATTTTGCTGGACGGCATTGATGTGCGGGCAATCTCAAAGGAAAGCCTGCGCTCCCAGGTGGGTATCGTTTTGCAAGAGCCCTTCCTCTTTTCAAAGAGCCTGGAGGACAACCTCAAGGTGGGAAGGCCGGAGGCGGATCGGGCCGAGGTGGACGCCGCGGCAGCCGCGGCCGGTTTAAGCTCCGTAGTGGCCGGCTTTGAAAAGGGCTGGGAGACGGCGGTGGGCGAGGAGGGGGTGACCCTCTCCGGCGGGCAAAGGCAACGGGCGGCGATAGCCCGTACCCTCCTGCGCAAGCCGCGGATACTCATCCTTGACGACTCCCTCTCTGCGGTGGATACCCAGACGGATTGCATGATACGGGCCGAGCTTGAAAAGCGCCGCGGGGAAATGACGGTGATCGTGATTGCCCACCGGGTAACCACTCTGGCCGGCGCCGACAGGATACTGGTGATGGACGGGGGGCGGATAGTGGATTCCGGTACCCACCAAGAGCTCTGCGAGCGGCCGGGGCTGTATCAAAACATCTGGCGCATACAGAGCGCCGCCGCTGAGGATGATGCCTTAAGCGACGCTAAAAAAGCTGACGCGGTGGCCGATGCCGATGCTAACGCGGATGCTGAGCTTGCTTTAGGCGCATAAAAAAGCTAGTGCGTGGGGGCCCGTTTGGGGCCCCCACGCGCTTCGATAGTGAACAAGGCGCAGGTACTGCGCATGGAGAATTGATATGTCTTACGAAGAAGAGGAATTTAAAAGCAAACTCAAATTCAAAACCTGGGCGGAGATCTTTGCCTTTGCCAAGCCCTTTAGCAAGGAGTTTTCCCTTGTATTGGCGATGATGGTGCTTGTGGCGGGGATTGACGCCGTTCTCCCCTTTTTAACCGGTTACGTTACCGACAAGGTGATAGCGGCGGGCAACGTGAGGGCCCTCCTGCCCTTCATACTCATCTATATTCCCATCATCCTCATCCAAGCCCTAACCATCCGTTTCTTCATACGCTTGGCGGGCAAGGTGGAGATGGGCATGGCCTACAATATCCGCAAGGTGGCCTTTGCCAAACTGCAGGAGCTGTCTTTTTCCTACTATGACAGAACAAGCTCCGGCTGGCTCACGGCCCGCATGACAAGCGACATTGGGCGGCTCTCCGACACCGTTGCCTGGGGTATGGTGGATATCGTGTGGGGAACGATGATGATGCTGGCCATGGCGGTTCTCATGTTGCTGCGCAATTGGAAGCTGGGATTGATCAGCCTGACCATGGTGCCGGTTTTGATATTGCTTTCGCTGTGGTTCGAGCGCGGCATCTTGGAGCGCTTCCGCAAGGTGCGGCGGGCAAACTCAAAGTTAACCAACGCCTTTGCCGAGGGCATACGCGGCATGCAGACCATCAAGTCACTCAAGGGGGAGGACTATTTCCGCGGCGAGTTCGGCACTCTGGCCGGCAGTTTGCGCCGCGCTTCCGTGCGCGCCGGGACCCTCTCCGCCCTCTACCTGCCCTTGGTTGTTGCCTTGGGCTACGTGGGAACATCCCTGGCCCTGAATGCTGGCGGGGGGATGTTGGTTTCCGGCGGGATCAGCTTTGGAACCCTGGTTGCCTTTATCTTTTGCTCGATACAGTTCTACGACCCGGTGACCGACCTTGCCCGCGTTTTTAACGATTTTCAGTATGGACAGGCGAGCGCCGAGCGGGTCCTCTCCCTCATAAATACTGAGGCGGAGATAAAGGATTCGCTTGAGGTGATGCGCGCCAGCGGCGACTTTGGCAGTCAGTATGGGGAGAAGCCCCCGCTATTTGGCCGCATTTCTTTTGAGGGGGTTAGTTTTTCCTATCGCGATGGCCAGGAGGTCTTGAGCGACTTCAGCCTTGAGGTTGAGGCGGGCAGCACCATTGCCTTAGTGGGAGAGACGGGCTCGGGGAAGTCTACCATCGTAAACCTTGCCTGCCGCTTCTACGAGCCCTGCTCTGGGCGGATTTTGATAGACGGGGTGGATTACCGCGAGCGTTCCTTGCGTTGGCTGCATTCGAATTTGGGCTATGTATTGCAAAGCCCCTACCTCTTCTCCGGGACCATCCGCGACAATATCCGCTATGGGGCCCTTGACGCCAACGACGCCGAGGTGGAAGAGGCAGCTAAGGCGGCAAACGCCCACGACTTCATCTCTGCCCTGGATAAGGGCTACGACACCGCGGTGGGGGAGGGGGGGAACCTTCTCTCTACCGGGCAGAAGCAGCTTGTCTCCTTTGCCCGCGCCCTCTTGGCTGACCCGCGCATCTTGGTGCTCGACGAGGCGACAAGCTCAGTGGACACCGAAACCGAGCTTGCCATCCAGCGCGCAACCGCCAGCCTCCTCGAGGGCCGCACGAGCTTTGTGATAGCCCACCGGCTTTCTACCATCATGGAGGCGGACCGCATCCTCGTCCTTGATAAGGGGAGGGTCATAGAGTCCGGCCGCCACGAAGAGCTCATGGCAAGCCGGGGGCAGTACCACCGCCTCTTTACCAACCAGTTTTTGGAGGAAGAAGAGACCCTCCTCCTGCGCTAAGCGTGGGAGGAAAGCTCAGACGGGGAATTGAATCTGGGAGAGAAAGGGGCTAGCATAGGGGCATGGATATTACCGGGATGTTTGCTATTTTTTGCGTTTTTTCCCTGCCCCTGGCCATCGTCTGGACAGTGGTGCGTGGGCCCAAGGCCCGCGCTCAGGCGGAGATTATGAAGGCCGAGTCCCTTGCCAGGTTGGAAGACAAGCGGGGCCTCATTTCCGCCGTAAAGACCGAGGAATTGTCTATGGTTGTGAGCGAGCAACAGGCGCGAATTGAGACCTTGGAAGAGGAGCTGGGCTTTATGAAGAAGCTCCTTGAGGATAAGAGCCGCTAGGCCTTTATATCTGCCAAACCTGCCCCCTTGACGGAGAGGCCCCTTGAAAGGTAGATTGCCACTACCCGCCCGGGTGGTGAAATTGGCAGACACGCTAGGTTCAGGTCCTAGTGCTCGCAAGGGCATAGGGGTTCAAGTCCCCTCTCGGGCAGAAAGAAAGGCTTCTATCGCGCTGCGATAGAAGCCTTTCTTTTTGGAGTTTCGCCCCGCGAAACTCCCCGTAACACATATGGGGACTTGAACCGGAGTGGCCGCCGACCGGAGGGAGGAGGAGGGCGCAGGGATGCGCCCGGCAGGCCACGTAGGCGGCCTGGAGGAGCGAAGCAGGATGCGGAGCTCCGGAAGGAAGTCCCCTCTCGGGCAGAAAGAAAGGCTTCTATCGCGCTGCGATAGAAGCCTTTCTTTTTGGAGTTTCGCTTTGCGAAACTCCCCGAAACGCATTCAGGGACTTGAACCGGAGTGGCGGCCGACTGGAGGCTATCCCCGGATGGAATGGGCGTGGGAAGGGAAGGCGGGCGCCTTCTCTTCCCACTTTCTTTTACCACATCTCTTATTATGGTTTCTTGCGCAGGAAGCGGACTGAATTGGGGGGGAGCTGGAAGTAGACGGCGCTCGTCTTTCCCGCCTGGGTAAAGGTAGTGGTTTCAGAAACCCAGCTTTGGCCCGCGCCCCCGTCTGAGTCTACTTGCGCCGTGCCGGTTTCTCCTGTGCCTGAGAAGCCAGGTACGGGGATGACTTCCAAAACAGTCAGCGGTGGCCAGGGGGTGCCGAGGTCGTTGCCCGAGCCCGCGCTGGGGGCTGAATACTGTGAGGGGTGAGCGTTGATGACTACTAGGATGTCGTCGTCTATGCTGGCCGTGGAGCCGCCGCGGGTAAAGGCGATGATGCCGTCGTCGTTGCTGGCTCCCATGCCGTCGTCGCTCCAGCGCATGGATACCGCGCCGCGCCTGAGTTCCGTATGGGCGGCGCGCAGGGCGTTGAGGCCCTTGATCCAGGCGAATGTTCCCTGGGACTCGTTCCAAGCAAGGTTGCCCTGGCTTGCGTTGGCTATCTGCCAGAGGTTGGGGCGGTTGCCTTTGTTGACGTTGCCCGCTCCGTTGCCGTGCTCTCCGCCGGAGGCAAGGGCGAGGGACTGCTTATAGTTTTGCTCGCTGCCATAGTAGAGGACGGGTATGCCTTCCCAGCTATAGAGCCAGGCAAGGGCCGTGCGCAAATTTGTTATCTCGCCCGCGCTGGGGGCCTCGTTGGCAATGCCGCTTGTGCCGTTTAAGAAGCGGTTGAGGTCGTGGTTGTCCAGGAAGTAGCCGATCTTTTGCCGGGCGGAGAGGCCGTCTCCGGAAACGTGGAGGCTTGCCGTGCCTAGGTTGCTTTGCGCGGCGGTTGAGGAGCGGGCGCTCTCTATGCTTAAGGTTTTGGGCCTGCTTGCCCAGGAGCCTGAGTCCTTAAAGACGGTGATGTTGTCCCCGTCCTTCCAGTCAAAGACTGAATTTGCCATTTGGAAGCCCAGGACGGAGTCGAGCTTGCCGCTGGTGGTGTAAGAGCCGAGGTCGGCGGCCGAGCCTGAGTAGACCTCCGCTATCATGAAAAAATCCTTGCCGTAGTTTGTCTTTGCCCAGGCGCGGATGTCCGCGCAGAAGTCTTCCCAGAAGGCGGCTTCCACGTGCTTGACGGTGTCTATTCTAAAGCCGTCGATGTCGGTGTTGGCTATCCACCATGTGAATGCCTGGCCTAAGGCGCTGACGACTTCCGGGTTTGCCGTGTTGACGTCGCGCAGGCCGGCAAAGTCTCCCTGGGTTATTTCGTCTCCGGATCCGGTGGTGGCGTTGCCCCCGCGGCGGGTGAGGAATGTCCACAGATCCGCGCTGCCGATGTCTCCGAAATAGGGCGGGCGGCGATTTGCCTCGGTGGCCCAGGACTCCGTGAGCCAGGCGGTGCTTAAGGGGCCGGCGGCGTTGAAGCTGGGCTCCCAGATGTTGGGGCTTGCGCCGGGATAGCTGAAGAGGCTTGCCGTGTGGTTGACGACGACGTCCATAATCACCTTGATGCCGCGCGCGTGGGCGGCCGCTACCATGTCGCGGAAATCCTGCATGGTTCCCAGGTGGGGGTCGAGGGCAAGGAAGTCCTGAGCCCAGTAGCCGTGGTAGCTTGTCCAGCTTGCGTTTTCCCAGGCCTGGAGGACGGGGGCGGTAATCCAGATGGCGCTCACCCCCAGGTTTTGCAGGTAGGGGAGTTTTGCCTCTATTCCCTTGAAGTCTCCGCCCTGGTAGAGCTTTCCGTCGCCTAGGCCGTAGTCTGGGTTTGAACCGGTCTTGAATTGGTTGTTCGTGGCGTCGCCGTCGTTGAAGCGATCCGTGAGCATGAAGTAGATGTTTTGGTCGTTCCACTGGCTCAAGGCGCCGCTTAGGTTGTTCTCAAGGCCGATGTCCTGGGTACTGAAGCTGTGGCTGAGCTGGCCTGGGCCAGACATGGGCATGCCTGCCGCGGGGGCAAAGCCGCCCACTTTGGGGTTTGCGTATTCTTGCAGGGCGTAGCCGTAGAGGGGGGTGAAGGTTACCGTGTCGTTGGGCAGGCGGCTTCTGGAAAAGCTGATTGCCGTTTCCACTTCCATCTTTGTCATGCTGGCAGGGGCAAAACGGCTTGCCCCCGTTTTGTAGATGCGGGGAGGATGATCGTATTCTAAGTAGCCTAAGACAGATGTATCCAAGCTGCGGCTAAAGCGGACGCTGATGGAGAGGCCATTGGGAGAAACTGATGTAGCGCTGGGGGAGATGACGCTCTCTGCCACCAGGGGCAGAGAGCTGTAAAAATCTTGAGCCGGGATGGATATGATGCTCTCTGTGCCTATGTCCTTGAGGACCCAGACCCGGCTCTCATAGTAAAGGAGGACTTCTTCATCCCTTAGGAATTCCAAGGCGATGTTGTGGTTGGTGCCTGCGGCTACGGAAGGCAGGGCAAAGCTGGATTGGCTTAAGCCCGCTTCAACGCCGCTTAAGTCTACGATGGCGATGTCGGCCGCCGCGCCCCCGTTCCATGTGGCGCGCACATTCTCTATACCCTGGGCGCTAGGCCAGCGAAAGCTCAAGTCTAGGCTCCCGAAGCCCTCGGAGCTTATGAATTCAAGGCTCAGGCTCACCGGGTTTTCGGCCGCCTCGATCTCTACGCTCATTGAGCCGCGGGCTATGGTCTGGCCCAAGCTGTTGCGGCCCTCCCCGCTCAAGGTATAGCTGCCGTATTCCAGCCCCTCAAAGGAGGGCACAGCTGTGAGGCTCCCGGTTTTACTCTGACTGCTTGGGCCATCAAGGTCCAGCACAAGGCTTGCAATTTCCGCCACGGGGTTTGCAGGCAGGATGGTGCGCGCCCCGGCGCTTTCTACCTCAACGCGTAGGCTTCCCCGGGGTTTTGCCCCTAGGGCGCAGGCTGTCAGGCCGAGGGCCGCGATAAAACAGAGGCAAGCTCCACGGAAGGCCGTTTTGAGAAAACCCATACTTGCAGAAGCCCTGAATATCTTGCGTTTCATCATTAGAGGGCCTTAAAGACGGCGATTGCCCAAGGATTGACCCCGTAGCCCAGGCCGTCCCATGTCCAGGCGTCTGCGTCAAGCCAGAGATTGCCGGCATCGCTATCGGCTTGGTTTTCCGCCCAGGCGGCGGTGTCGATAACCCTCTTCCATATCTTGCCGGAAGGGGGCGTAGGCAGGGTAAAGCTGACGGTGGCCGTCCACATATTGACGCACAGGACGTAGTCGCTGCCGCCTGAAATCCCCGAGCCTTGGATGTGGATGCGCCGCGCGCGAGCGTCGGTGGCCGCCGCTCCGCCGCTCTCGGAGGCGTAGGCGAAGACGACGTTGTAATCCGCACTGCGTAGGGCCGGTTCATTCTTCCGCAGGTTCATGAGGGCAGCGTTAAAGAGAAAGAGATTGTTGAGGCCGTCCGCCTTGCTGTCCGTGCCCAGGTTGTTGTTATAGCTTGCGCCGGATACCCCGGTGGGGGCCGTCTGCGGGGCGTTGCGGTTGATGAAGTCGTAGTTATTATAGGTGGCCACGGAATCGAGGTTGTAGGGGTTGTTGTTGCCGTTTTGGGTGCGCCCGAATTCATCCCCCCAGACGATCATGGGAGTGCCGCGGCCGAAGATCTGCCAGGTGGAAAGACTGCGCAACCTTTGGCGGCGCAGGCTGGCGTCTGCGCCTGAGTCGGTGCTGATGTTGTCTCCAGAGCCGCCGTCCGAGGGGCCGAAGGGCCAAGTCAGACTGGTGTTGATGGCGTCGCGCTGGGCCGGGGTATTGACGTTGTACGAAACTAAGTCGGCCAAGGTCAGGCCGTCGTGAGCCACGATGAAGTTGACCGATTTTTGCGGCCCGCCGTTATCGTTATAGTGGCTGTAGTCTCCGTGGAAGGCGTCATTCACCGAGAGCCCGTCGTGGCCGTCTGTATTGCCCCAGTTGAGGAAGCGGCGGGTGGCGTCGCGGTAGCGGCCGTTCCACTCCATCCAGCCGGCTGGGTACATGCCAACCGGGTAGGCCCAGAGGTCCCAGGTTTCCGCCACCATCTTTGCCGCCTTGCTGGAGCCGAGGGCGGCAATGGCCAGGGGCAGGCTGTGGTTTATTACCCCGCTTGAGGCCTTGACGCCCTTGACGTCGTCCCAGTAGGAGGGGTTGGGGTAGCTCACCGAGTCGATATCGCGGGCCAAGACGGCGGCAAGGTCAAAACGGAAGCCGGAAACGCCTAAGACGTCTATCCAATGCCTGAGGCTATCGGTGACGAGGGCCTGGGTGACGCTCCGCCCTTCTGAGAAATTCAGCTGGTTGCCGCAACCGGTGGCCCCATCCACCAAGCCCCCGCCATTGTCCGGGTTGATATGGTAGTACTCCGAGGCGCCAAAGCCGCCGAGGCTCGTGAAGCCGACGCTGTCTGCCCCGCCCCAATTGCCGCCTTCACCTGAATGGTTATAGACGACATCGGTCCAGACTTCCACGCCTTCTGCCGCAAAGGCGGCAACCATGGCTTGGAACTCGCGGCTGGGGCCGCCGGGGCTTTTGTCGTAGGCATAGTTGCGGTCCGGGGCAAAGTAGCCGTAGGTCATGTAGCCCCAATAGTTGCCGGGATTGTTTCCCGTGCCGCTATAGGAGTCGTTCATGTCGTTGCGCGTTTCTTGTACGGGGAGGAGCTCCAGGGCGTTGATGCCCAAGGCCTCAAAGTAGGGTGCCAGGTAGGCGGCGCCGCGATATGTGCCGCGGTAGGCCGCGGGAACGTTGGCAACGGCGGAAAAGCTGTCTATGTCGGCAAGAATGTCTTGCAGTCGAGAGCTGGACTCGTGGCGGGTAAGGCCGCGCAGTTGGGCCTCATAGACGATGATGTCCTTCTCAGGGATATTCGGCCGCGCCCCTGCGTAATTGGAAAGGTTGAGGGCGTAGCCCTTGGGGCAGAAGCGCCCCGTATCGACAGTGCGCCTGTCAACGCTCAGCCCTCCTGTGGATAGGCTGCCGGAGTAGGTAGCCCCGGCGTTGGCGCCGCCCCAGGTAAGGGAGCTTGCGCCGCCTGTTCCGTAGATGCCGCCGCTTTCACCGCCAGAGGCGAGGGCGGGGTACTCCGTGTCTTGGCTGAGCTCGCGCGCATAGGGATCGTAGAGGACCTTGTTGGGGTTGAAGCGGTACATGACGGGCGGATAGCCGGAGGATTGCCAGTCGGCCACGAAGCCTGCGCTCGAGTTGCCGCGGGTCCAGGCATCGTTCCAGGGCCAGTTGGGGCCCCAAGCGCGGAAGGCGTACATGAGGCCTGAGCTCTCAAAGCTCGCGGTGTTGGATATCTTGGCGCGCCAGACATCGTCCGAGCCCTTTTCCATCCAATATTCATATAGAGCGTGGCCGGAGTTGGAGGGGTAGCCTGAAAGCCTGCTGGAGCCTACCCAGGCGTGCTCTACCGAGTAGATCTCAAGCATGATCCGGGTGGCATGTTTTGAGTATACGGCCAACTCCAGGTCGCTCCCGCTGAAATTGGCACCCAGGGGCCAGGAGGAGCTGGCCCAGCCTAAGCCGGCGCTCGCGCCATTTGAATCTACCGGTGCGAAGGAGCCGGAGCCGGGGTGGATAAAGCCTGCTGGGTTGACCGGGCCGCTTGCCGTTACCCAGCTTGAGGTCCCGGCGGGATTACGCGCCGCCAGCCTATACTCAAAGCGGCTTGTAGCTGCGGCGCTGAAGCTCTGGTCTAAAAAGGATGTCGCGTTGGCTGAAACCGTTTCGCTGACTAAGCTCCATTCCGTCTGCCCAAGGGCTCGGCGCTCCACGATGAATTCCCGTTCAAAGAGGCTGTTGTCTGTCCATTGGAGGGCTACCCCGCCTGAAGCGGGAACAGCGCTCAAGTTGGTGGGTGCGCTCGGGGCGGAGATGAAGTCATTTTCCGTCAAGGTCCAAACATGGCTGGATGTCGCGCGATGGAAAACCCAGACGCGGGTTTCGAGGTCTCCACCAATGCTCTGACCGCTTGCGTTTTGGAAGCGGATGGCTAGGTTGTGCAAACCGGCGGGAGTATCCGTGAGGGAAAAGAGGGCCGTGCTCGTGCCCCCGGAGGAGCCTACGCTCAGAGTGGAAAAAGACCCGCCGTCCCAGCTGGCGCCAAGGGATGTAAGGCTTGTAAGGCTGGGCCAGGAAAAACTGATGGACACGTTGCCCACACCCTCAAGCAGGTAGCCCACGAGGGCCTGGGCCTCAACCATTGCGGCGTTGATTTCAAGGGCCTGTCCCGTACCATTTGAGGCTACCGTGTCGCCTGAGCCGGCAGCGGCGTTCTTTCCCTCAACCAGAAGCGTGTAGCTACCGTAGTCGAGGCCGCTTAAGCTGGCGCCCTCGGCGGGGAAGGGGGAGGCGATAACCTGAACGACAGGATCATAGCCTACCCGGCTTAAGGTAATGACAAAGGATTGGATGAGACCGGCTGTAGTCGGTAAGACGGTTCGTGAAGAGGCGTCCACAATGCGAAGGCGGAACTTGGCCACTCCCGTCGTGGGTGCACCGTCAGGGCCCGAGATATTGATGGGGCTCGGGCAGGCGCTTATGACAAGGAGGAGAAGGCAGATTAAAAGGGCAGGGAAAAATCTATTGGTTTTCATCCATGCCTCCTAGTTGAGCACTGTAATGCGCAGGGATTGAGAATAGGATGCTCCACCTAAGTCGAACCACAGGACAAGGGAAAGGGGGCCAGCGGGGAAGGCATCCGGATCAAGGCTCAGATTATTGCCGCTATGGATGGTCGTGCCGGAAACCCTCCAGCTTATATTTGAAAGGCTTCCTGAGCCTGAGCTTACCGATATGCTCATGTTGGGATTCCCCCATTGGATGGCCAGGGTATTGGCCGCGTAGCTTCCGGAAAAGGAGCCGCCCAAGGTCCAGTCAAGAGCAGGTTCACCGGGATTCTGAATTACGATGGTAATCGTAGTGTCACCCGCAGGCCCTGGTGTTGGAGTAGGTGTCGGAAAAGGTGTCGGAGTTGGAGTCGGAGTCGGTGTTGGAGTCGGAGTCGGTGTTGGAGTCGGTGTTGGA
Source organism: Treponematales bacterium (assembly GCA_041739325.1). Lineage (GTDB taxonomy): Bacteria > Spirochaetota > Spirochaetia > Treponematales > JBGSOB01 > JBGSOB01. The sequence goes on along the minus strand of JBGSOB010000084.1, from coordinate 2,693 downwards.
GTCGGTGTTGGAGTCGGTGTTGGAGTCGGAGTAGGTGTCGGAGTCGGAGTAGGAGTAGGAGTAGGAGTAGGAGTAGGAGCAACAGTAGGGGTTGGCGTAGCTGTAGGCGTTGGTGAATCGCTTGGATCGGGATTACCCGGACCGGGGCAGGAAAAGATAAGGGCGGCTAGTACAAGGACGAGGCTAGCCGGGAAAAGAGAAGTAAATTTCCTATTCATAGAACAATCCTTTCAAGACGGAATTTGCTGAGACTCAAATGTGGGAACAATCGTTCCTCTAGTCTATCGCAGAGAGGGGAGGCCGTCAAGGAAAGCGGTTTCCTAAATCGATTTTTCATACTCCTCCCCTTGACCACTCCCTGAGTTATATATACTTTACCTACTAAACTATATACCAACTAAAGGAATTATGGACAAGGAAGAAAGCTCATGCGATAAAAGACTCCAAGCCCTCATGCTTGCCGCGCGGCGCTTTGCCAAGGCACAGATGCCCAAGGGCGGGGTCATAGCGGAGCTTCACCTGCGTCCGCCGGAGCTCTTTCTGCTGTTTCACTTAAGGAAGGCGGGCCTCAAGGCCGCCGCATCGGACTTTAGCGGCCTCTACCCCTCGGACCTAGCAGCCCTGATGGAGGTTACCGCGGGTCACATCACCCAGCTCATTACCTCCTTGGAAAAACAAGGGATGGTGGAGCGCCAGGTCGATTCAGGCGACCGCCGCAAGGTAGCCGTCCACCTGACCGAGGGCGGGATGAAGGCCCTCGACGAGGCTATCTCCACCTATGAGAGCGCCTACCGCGGCCTTATTGAGCGCTTAGGCACTGAGAACACGGATACATTCATAGCCCTCTTAGAGGGAGCCATAGATTATTTCGCGCAACGCGGCGGCAACGACTGCGCCTGCGCCCACGGGAGATGCGATTGATAAAGCTCTATCGGTTTATGAAACCCTACGCCCTCCAGGTCTTGGCCGTTTTGGTCCTCGTCTTCCTAGGCGTGTCGGCGGACCTCTACCTGCCCACCCTCATGTCGGACATCATCAATTCGGGCGTCATGAAGGGAGATACGGCCTACATCCTCCAGGTAGGCCTGCGCATGTTGCTCGTTACCCTCGGCTCGCTCTGCGCCGCCGTCCTCTCATCTTTTTTCTCGTCGCGGGCCGCCACCTGGTTTACCCGCGACCTGCGGCGCGCCATCTTTGAGCGCGTTGAGGGCTTCAGCCTCCATGAGTTCGACAAGCTGGGAACCGCCACACTCATCACCCGCAGTACCAACGACGTAACCCAGATCCAAATGGTTACCGTCATGATCCTGCGCATGCTTGTCATGGCCCCCATCATGGCCGTGGGCGGCATCATCCAAGCCTATCAGCAAGACAAGGCCCTCACCCTGGTGCTGGCGGTAGCCGTGCCGGTTTTGGCAATCAGTATCAGCGTGCTTGCCAGCATCGCCATGCCCTGGTTTAAAAAGATCCAGGCCAAGGTAGATCAGCTCAACCTCATTCTGCGCGAGGGCCTCACCGGCATCCGCGTCATCCGCGCCTTCAACCGCTGGCCCCACGAGGAAGCGCGCTTCGACCGCGCCAACCAGGACATAACCAAAACCTACGTGACGGTAAACCGCATGATGGCTTTCATGATGCCCATCGTCATGATGATCATGAACCTCACCAGCCTTTCCATCCTCTGGTTCGGCGTGCGGCGCATAGACTCAGGCGGCATGCAGCTGGGCTCCCTCATGGCCTTCATCCAATATGCCATGCAGATCATGTTCTCCTTCATGATGATGGCCATGATGTTCATCATGGTGCCGCGCGCACAGGCGGCCGCAGAGCGCATTGAGGAAGTCCTGGCCGTTGAGCCGACCATCCTTGACCCCAAGGAGCCGCAGAAGCCCTCAGGCGCCCACGCCGATCTTGAGTTCAAAGACGTGACTTTTTGCTACCATGGCGCGGAAAAGCCTGCCCTGAGCCAGGTGAGCTTTCACGCCAAGGCCGGCGAGGTAACCGCCGTCATCGGCTCCACCGGCTCGGGTAAATCAACCCTCATCAAGCTCATCCCCCGCTTCTACGAGGTAAGCTCCGGCGCCATCTTGGTAGACGGCGTGGACTTGCGCGCTCTGCGGCAGGAAGACCTGCGGGCCATGATAGGCTATGTGCCGCAAAAGGCCCTTCTTTTTTCCGGCACGGTGGCGGAGAATCTGCGCTTTGGCGCCGAAGAAGCGCCCGAGGCGGAACTGCGCCAAGCCGCCGACACCGCCCAGGCCTTGGAATTCATCGAGGGCTTTTCCGGGGGCTTTGAGCACCGCATTGCCCAAGGGGGAACCGACGTCTCCGGCGGTCAGAAACAAAGGCTTTCCATTGCCCGCGCTCTGGCGCGCAAACCGGAGATCTACCTCCTCGACGATACCTTTTCCGCCCTCGACTTCAAGACAGACGCCAAACTGCGGGCCGCACTAAAAGAACGCCTCAAGGGCGCCACCGTCATCCTGGTCGCTCAACGCGTGGGCACCGTCATGGACGCAGACCGCATCATCGTTTTGGACGAGGGCCGGGTAGTCGGCATGGGCAAGCACAGGGAACTTCTTTCTACCTGCCCTGTCTACCGTGAAATCGCCCAGTCCCAGCTCTCCGAGGAGGAAATAGCATGAGCGACCACCAAATGAATGCGGGCCCTTCAAAGCCCGCTTCCTCCAAGC
>JBGSOB010000021.1:0-36209 GCA_041739325.1 Treponematales bacterium | reverse complement strand
CGCCGAGTACTTTGCCGACGGGGTGAACATTAAGGGAAGGGCTTATGACTTTAAGAATCAGAGTTACGCCTACCCGGTGGGCATTATTGTTGACGAAGTGAAGAAGTAAGAAGGAGGCCCCACTGGGGCGCGCATAAAAATGAGGGAGCTGCCCAGTATGGGTGGCTCCCTCATTTTTTTAGGCGGGTTTTGGGGGCATCTTATTTTCTTCGTAACATTGATTTTTAGCCCCATTCACGATACTCTCCTTTTGATAAAGTTTGCGTTGCAGAAAAGGAAGGTTTTCGTGAAAAAGAATGGAAGTTTTGGGGTAATCGCCCTCGCTCTGGGCCTGGCCCTCCTGGCATCATCCTGCGCCCTCATCAATAGCGCCCTGGGTGGCATAGACCCCTTGGCCGGGGTTAAGGCGAGCGTAGAAAAAAGGGCTAACGCTGAGGTAGCATCCGGCATTGGGCTTACCGGCATGACGCGCAAGCTCATGTTCAACATCATTTATTCACAGGTATTCTTTGTGGGCGGCTTTAATCCCTCCCTCTACGACCTTGGCGTGGGCGAGGGCGCGGTGTGGCGGATGGAGAGCATGAACAAAGATGACAAAAAACCGTCTGTCGTCAGTTCCGAGCGCGCCCTCCTTAAGAAAAACGCTGATGGCTCCTCCTGGTGGTACCTCTCCTGGAAGACGGAGGATGAGGAATGGGCATTCGAGGCCCTCATGGACAATGATATGATGGCAAAGAAGATTCGCTACTTCAACGCTGATGTAGGACGGGTGGAAGAAGCGAGCTTTGACCAGAAGGTAAAAGATAAGAACGCGGAGAGCGCCCCGCCTGAGGAAGCCCCGGCCTCCGATATCGACATCAAGGACTTGGCGGGCATTGCCAAGGGTAAGGAAAACGTAAAGGTTGGCGCGGGTAGCTATAACGCGGATAAGCTTGTTTGGGAGTGGATAGACGAGGAGAGCAAGGACAAGTTCAGCTATACCTGGTGGGTGGACGCCAAGGCCCCCGGTGGGCTTGTGAAGTTTAGCGCCCTCGGAAAAGACTCAAGCCTCAAGGGCGAGCTTGCCTCTGTTAAGAAGGGCTATGGGACGAAGTTCTCTTCCTTCTAAGCATAGCTCCATCTTGAGAAAAAAAAGCCGTCCCTTGGGGCGGCTTTTTTTGTGCCCGAAGCGGCCATAGGTAAATTGACCTTGGCGAAAAAAAGGAATACTATGGGCCGATTCCAGCTCAACAAAGGAGGACGCGCCATGAATGATTCCGACGGCTCACAGCCCCCGGAACCTCTGCCAGCTTTATGTACTTTTACGCAGGGACGGCGCGGCCGGAGCTAGACCCATGGGGGAATCGCTCCTCTTCGGCGCCATCCGAGGAGGACTGTCATGATTGAAGAAGAGATCGCCCCGGAAATTGCGGGCGCCATAGCAGAGGGTCGGAGCGCCGACCTCATCGTTTTTTTCCAAGAAAGCCACCCGACGGAAGCCGCCGAGGTCCTTACCGGCCTGGAGCCGGAAAAGGCCCTGGAGATCCTGAATCTCCTGCCGCCCCAGGTGGCGGCGGATATCTTTTGCGAACTCCCCAAGCAATTCCAAACGGATACCGCGGCCCTGCTGGACCGCAAGGCCCTGGCGGCCCTCATTGGGCGCCTTTCCCCAGACGACAGGGTAGACCTCTTAAAATCACTGCCCGACGAGCGTTTCCGCGACGTCTTGCCTGCCCTGGCCCAAGCCGAGCGTGACGACGTTAAGCGCCTTGCCGCCTACCCAGAGGGGACGGTCGGCTCCATCATGACGACGGAGTACCTGACCCTGCCCCTGCGCTGCACGGTAGCCACGGCCCTCAACCGCCTGCGCATGGAAGCCCCAAAAAAAGAATCCATCTACTATTCCTACATCATTGACGAAAAACGCAAGCTCTTGGGCATAGTTTCCTTGCGCGAGCTCATCCTGGCCGAGCCGGGGGACAGATTGGCCGAGCTCATGAACGACCAAGTGATTTCAGTAGGCGCCAACGAGGATAGGCAGGAAGCGACCTTTAAGATATCCCGCTACGACCTCATTGCCATTCCGGTGGTGGACGAGGCCGGGGCCCTCGTGGGCATTGTAACCCACGACGACGCCATTGACGTCATTGAGGAGGAGCAGACGGAGGACATGGAGCGCTTCATGGGTATCTCCGGCGGCGGCGAATCCAAGAGCTACCTGGAAACGTCCACCATAAGCCACTTCCGGCATAGGGTTATCTGGCTTATCGTGCTGGCCGCCTTTGGCCTTGTCTCTGGCGCAGTCATCCAGGGCTTTCAATCCGCCTTGGTAAACCTTATGATTCTGGCTTTTTATATGCCCATGTTGGCGGGAACCGGCGGAAACACCGGAAGTCAATCCGCCACCATGGTTGTGCGCGCCCTGGCATTGAAGGAGATCGATTACAGGGACGCCTTCAAGGTGCTTTGGAAGGAGCTCAGGGTTTCCCTGCTCTTGGGACTCATCCTTGGGGTATTCGCGTTTCTGCGGGTTATGTTTTTTACCTCCACCGCTACCCTGCCTGGGGGCATCGGCCTTATCCAGGTGGGCTTGGCCATTTCCACCGCTCTCTGCCTCCAGGTAGTGAGCTCTACCGTGATTGGCGCCGCCCTGCCCTTGATAGCGGCTCGGTTTAAGGCCGACCCCGCCCTTATAGCCAGCCCGGCCCTGACGACGGTAGTGGATATTACCGGCCTCCTTATCTACTTTGGCACCGCGCGGATTATGCTGGGAGTATAGGCTTTTACGCCGCGGAGCCTGGAACGCCTGAGCCCTTTTTCTTTTTAAAGCGCCCAAAGAGGATGCTCAGGTTTTCATCGCGGCTCAAGGCTAAGAGGGCTATGCCGATGATGGCAAAAAGAACGCCCTTACTCAGCAGGGGTAGGCCATGAAAGATAAAGCGGTTATCCGAGAAGGAAAAAAGCTGGCGCAGGGGGCGCTCCAAGAAGTAGATGGGAAGGCCGGCGACAAGGGCAAAGCCCAGCATTTTAAGGGCGTAGATCATGGAGAGGCCGAGGGCCCGCCTATCGCTTTCCTTGCGCCGCAGAAGCATGATAACCAAGATAAAGAAATTAAAGGCCGAAGCCAGGGAAAGGGCTAGGGCTATGCCTGGCCCGCGCATGAGGCGGGAGAGGAGCCAGGCCGCCAGGATATTGACGATAAGGCTGGCGATGCCGGCGAAGGTGGGGCTGCGCGTGTCTTCCCGCGCGTAAAAACCTGAGGCGATGATGCGGTTCTGCCCGATGAAAAACAAGCCTAGCATGTGAAAGAAGAAGGCACCCACGGTAAGGTCTACCGAGCCGGAATCGAAGGCCCCGGACTTAAAGAGAATGGACACGATATCCCGGCCGGCGAGCATGCAAAAGCAGGCGATGGGAATGGTAAAGAGGGATACCGCGTTCATGCTCTTGGAAAGCCTCTGGTTATAAGCCGTCCAATCCGCCGCCTTTACCTGGGCGGCCAGGATGGGAAGGATGACGGTTCCGATGGAGGCGACGAATACCCCCAGGGTGAGCTCCTGCAGGCGCAGGGAAAAATTGAGGGCGGTAGCGGCGCCGAAGACGGTTGCCAGGGATACGCAGACAAGGGAGTTGATCTCATAGGCGGCCATACCGAGGATGGTAGGCCCTATAAGCTTCATGACGCGGCGCGTGCCCTCATGCCTGAAGGCGCGGGCTGGGTTTATAAAGCCGAAGCGAAAGCCGGACTTGATGACGGCCGGGAGTTGGCAGAGGGCCTGGATAAGGCCGCCGACGGCAACGGCGACGGCCATTGCCTTGGCCGGGTTTGGTAGAAGCGGTTTGAGCAGGGGCGGCAGGAATATCCAACAGAGATTAAAAAGAATGGGCGCAATGCCGGTGGGGGTAAAGATATTGACCGAATTGAGAATGCCCTGGAAAAAGGCGGCAAAGGACACGAAGGCTAAAAAGGGAAACATGATGCGCGTAAGCAGGGCCGTTTGGGCGTGATCCGTCTTAAAGAGGAGGACAAGGATATCTGCAGAGAGGATACCCAGGGCCGTAAAGAGGGAGAGGATACAGACTAAGACGGTGAAGATGGCGGAGAGGAATTCGCGAGTTTCTCCATCCTGCCCCCGGTGGAGGTAGCCCTTAAAGGTTGGGATGAAGGCGGCGGCGGTAGAGCCCTCGGCAAAGAGCTTGCGGAAGAGGTTGGGGGTATTAAAGGCGGCGGTAAAGGCCTCCGCCAAGCCGCCGGTACCCATGGCCGCGGCGCGGCTCATCTCTCGAACAAGGCCAAGGAGCCTTGAAATGAGGGTGAGGATAGAGAGCTTGCCGGAAGACTTCATGACGTCATGTTTGCTTGTTTCCGCTTTAGGCATGGAAGAGAGAGTAGCGGAAAGCCGACACGCTACGCAAGGCGGGACAGGGGGCTTTAGCCTAGGCTCAAGGATGGATAATCAAAAACGGCACCCTCGCAAAGGACAGCGCGGGCAAAGGCGGCCAGCTTTACATTGTCCAAGACGGCGTCCAAGCTGCCAGCGGCTACTTCCGCTGCGGCAAGGCGGGCAAGGGGGCTGGAAACAAGCCCCACCGGAATATCCTTCAGACCTGCTTGCATCGGCTCTTGATTCCCAAAAAGATCATCACCCGCCGCCCGACGCCGCTTGCGGCGCGACTGGGCCCGCAAGGAAGAAAGCCAGGAATCATAGCGCAGGAGGGCGGCGCGCAGGGGGGCGGTGTCTATGCCGCGCTGAGCATAGAGCTCGACCATGTGGCAAAAGAGAACGCGCAAGGAATCCGGGGGAGAAAGGAGGCGGCGATGGATGGCGTGGGATATGAGGGAGGGAATGCCGCAATCCCGCAGTTGGCCCCAGGCGGAGGCAAAGCGCTCGTTTCTGTAGGAGGAAAGAGGCGCCCCTGAGCTTCGTTCTTGGGCGTAAAGACGCAGATACTCAGGCAGGAGCTCAGGCGCGTGGGAGCGCAGGGCTTCTAAAAAATACTCTTTTTGACGGCCCGGCCTGAGGGTGAGGCCGCCGGGAACGATACATGAGGCCCCAGCCTTTAGCGCCGCTTCAGCGAGGGAGCTAAAGGCCTCATCCGAATCTCCCAGAAGGGGAAGAAGGGGCATGGCCAGGACCCCGACGGAGCAACCGGCGGCCTTGAGCCTGCTGATGGCCGCCAAGCGCCGCGCGCTCGAGGGTGCGCCGGGCTCAAAGACCTTGACGAGGGCCTCGTCAAGGCTTGTGATAGTCAGCATCACTAAGCAACTGGATGAGCGCGCGACATTGGCCCAGATGTCGATATCCCGCAGGACGAGGTCGCTCTTTGTGAGGAGAACGGCCGGCCAGGCATGTTGGGCTAGAACGCTGGCGCAGGCAGAGCTGAGGCACAACTCGGCTTCCAAGCCCTGGTAGGAATCCGTCACGCCAGAACCTAGGCTTACCGCTCCAATATCCTCAAGCCGGCTCAGTTCCCCCTCAAGCAGGCCGGGTAGGTTGCTCCGTGCCTCTATGTCGCGCTCAAAGTCACCCTCAACATAGTAGCGCTCGGAGCGGCCGTCGCAGTAGACGCAGCCGTGGCCGCAACCCCGATAGGGGGCGCAGGCATAGAGGGCGGAGGTAAAGGGGTCAGGCAGGCTGCCTCGGCGAAGGGCGCGTGGTGCCTGGATGAGGCGCGGTGGCATGGGCCATGTTCAGGCAAGAGAGGCGCTCTGGTCAAGGGGAAAAGGCTGGAACAAAGGGCGATTCTAGGCTAGAGTGGGGCCAGGATTCCCACAGCATGGATAAAAGCCAAAGATCGCGTTTACACATGATTCCAAGCATTCGCAGGAGCCGCGGCTTCCACCTTTACGCTCAGAGCGGTAGGCGCTACCTGGATTTTTGGCAGGAGGGCGGGGCGGGCATACTCGGTTCGCGGACATCCTCCTTCGTGCGCGATCTTAAAAACGACCTTGAGTCCGGCACAACCATGCGCCTCCCCTCACTCCCTATGGAAAACTTAAAGCGGCAGCTTGCGCGCGAATACCCCGCCCACCAGGGGGTTTTCTTTCCCCAACTAGCCCAAGCCCTCCATGCCCTTCATGAGCTAGGAATAGCGAAAGCCGATATCGCGGAGCGCAAGCCCTTCCTCCCCGCACAGGATGCCGATATCATCTTGATCCGCCCTCCCCTACCCGAGACCCTCCGCCCCGCAATCCTGCTTCTACGCGATCAGGCCCTTGCCCAGAGGCTTGAGCAGGGGCCGCTGGCGGCATTCCAAGCCCGGGCGGCCTTGCGCTCCCTGCATGACCTCGCATGCCAGGAATCTACCGGGCTTGTGGCGAGACAGCGCCTCTGGAAGCTATTCGATAAAAGCGGCGGTCTGCGTTTCTTTGAGCGCAGAGGGCCCTACCTCCTACCCCGCGACCCCGATTCCTACGATACTAGCTTTGCCTTTTTTCTCCAGGCCGGGGTACTGATCTCCCCCAATATCGACGAAGCATCCATCATTCCCGGAGACTTCCATCCCGGCGAACTGGGCTTTCTCAAGGAGGACCGCTCATGATTAGCCATCCCGGCACCGGTTTTTTCGTGGGGGACCCCGACGCGCACCCCTTTTCCGGCGCTCCCCATCCAAGTCCCGCTGAAATCCGGGCCGTAGCCGCGAGCCTCATACTCTCCGCATCCGGTTGGCGCAAGGTATTTGCCGCAGACGGAGACGAGGACTCCCTTTTAGGCGCCATCTCCCGGCCAGACAAGGCACTGGCGGCCCTGATGGCCGCTGTCTTTGCGGATTATATGATAGGAAAGGGCGGCCCAGGTTGCCGCGTTGCCCTGGGACTAGACTCAAGACCAACGGGCCCGGAGATTGCCGACGTCATGGCAAGGGTATTCATTTCCCGCGGGCTTAAGGTGAGCTACCTTTTTATCGTCTGCGCCCCGGAGATCATGGCCTACGCGCGGGAAGGAGCTATGGTTCCGGCCCAAGAGGGCGAACGCCCGGCCGGTTTCTGCTACATTTCTGCCAGCCACAACCCGCCGGGGCATAATGGGCTTAAGTTCGGCCTGCGCGACGGGGGGGTTCTATCCAAGGAGGAAAGCGAGGTCTTGATCCAAGAGCTGCGCCGCCGCCTGGAATCCGACAAGGAGCTCGAAGCGGCTATCGACGCCGCGGCCTCTGCCCCCGCAAAGGAAGTGGCCTTAGCCTTTTCTTCCTGCGCGCATTGGAAGCGCCTTGCCTATTCCGCCTATATGCTTTTTAGCAGGGAGGTCGTCTCCGGCTCTTCCGTGCTTGAGGAACAGGAAGACATGTTCGAGCGCCTGTCTCGGTCCCTCTCAAACAGGCCCTTGGGCGTCTTGGCGGAAATGAACGGCTCAGCCCGAGGGCTTTCCATAGACGCCGACTTTCTCTCGAGCGCAGGCCTGCGGATACGGCTCCTCAATCAGGTTCCGCGCGAATTCGCGCATCGCATCGTGCCTGAGGGCGCATCCCTAGATCTGTGCCGCGAAAGCCTTGAGAAGCTTCACGCCGAAGACCCGGGTTTCATCCTCGGCTACGTTCCGGACTGCGACGGCGACCGTGGCAATCTTGTTTATTATGACGATACCGACTCACGGGCGCGGATCCTTGAAGCCCAGGAAGTCTTTGCTCTTTCCGTTCTCTCAGAGCTGGCCATCCTCGATTGGAGCAAAGCCGCAAAAACGGACAAAGGCCCCGCCCCGGCGGTTTGCATGAACGACCCGACATCCATGCGCATCGAGGAGATAGCGGCAGTCTTCGGGGCCCGTTGCCTCAGGGCTGAGGTTGGGGAAGCCAACGTTGTCAATCTAGCCCGTGAAGCTCGGGCCCAAGGCCTCCTAGTGCGCGTTTTGGGCGAGGGCTCCAACGGTGGCTCCATCATCCATCCCTCAGCCGTGCGCGACCCCATCGATACCGTGATGGCGGTTATAAAACTTCTGGCCCTCAGGGATGAAGGAGAGCGGGAATGCCCCTTCAAACGCTGGATGCGTCTCTCCGGCCAGGCGGCGAATTACCGGCCGGACTTTAGCCTTCACGACATTATTGCATCCCTCCCCGCCTACGCCACCACATCCGCCTTCGAGCCTCGCGCAGCCCTAAAAATAAAAACCAGGGATCAAGGCGCCCTGAAGAGGGCCTTCGAAGGTATATTCAAAGCAGAGTGGAAGGAACGCGCGGTGGAGCTGGAACGACGCTTCGGCATCCAGGGCTGGAAGGCTATCGGATATCGCGGCACCGTGGAAGATAGGGATCTAAAGGCATTTGGCGATTCCGCCTCCGGCGGGCTGAAGATTGAATTCCTTGACAAGAGACAAGCTACGCGAGCCTTCATCTGGATGCGGGGCTCGGGCACCGAGGCCGTTTTCCGCATTATGGCGGATGTTCGCGGCGGCCTTGCGGAGGATGAGGCCTACCTCCTTGCTTGGCAAACGGATATGGTCAAAAAGGCAGATGAGGCTTGCCAAGGGTGAGGGACATCCGGAACCGCATTGCCCTTTTCTCCATCCTCATAGGTATCTGTGCCTGCCAAATCATTGGTGCTCAAGAACCGAGCCCCAAGCCGAGCCCAAGTCAAAACCCAAGCCCCTCTCAAAGCCCTGGGCCAAGCCCGAGCCCTGGGCCAAGCCCGGGGCCAAACTCCGAGCTAAGCCCAAACCCCTCTCCTAGCCCGGGGCCAAGCCCAGCGGCGGAGACAGACCTTACGAGCCAAACCCTAAGCCTGGATATCAGCACGGCCGGCCTCCACGAACTCGCGGCCTGGGCGCGGTCGCTCGAACTCCCAGACACGGGCGGAATCTCGGAACTGCGCTCCCGCCTCTACAGCCACTACCGCGTTCAAGCGCCAGAAAAAACCGGGGAAACCGAACGCAGTATTGAAATTCGCTCGGCGCGCCGAGCGGAGAGCTTTACGATGGAGAGCGACGGGGACACCATGGTGCGGCTCTCAGGCGGAGTCGTCCTGAGCCTGGTGGAAACAAAGCGCGACTGGACCCATGAAATCAAGGCTCGGGAAATCGTGTATAACCAGAGCCTCAACCTTCTATCCGCCCGCGGCGATATCGAATACCGGCTTAAAAAGCCTGAAGGGGAAGAGCTCTTCTTTGGGGACAGCTTGGATATTGATCTTAACGCCTGGACGGGAAATTTCCTTGACGGCAGGGTTGTGCGGGGAAATACCGGCAGCGGGCTAGAGCAAAAATTCAGCTTTGCCGCCAAGGTCATTGAAAAAGGCGGCGGAGACGTCACGGTTTTCAACGACGCAATCATTTCTTCTTGCGGCGACGAGCTTCCGCATTACTCGATCCGCGCTACCAAGGCATGGATCCTGGGTAAGAGCGAGTGGGCCCTGCAAAACGCGGTCCTCTCCGTCGGGGAGCTGCCCCTCCTCTACCTTCCTTTTTTCTATTACACCGGTGAAGAGATTGTCTTCCACCCGGTATTCGGCACGCGGGACAAGGAGGGCTACTTTGTTCAAACAACCCTTTATTTTCTAGGGGAAAAGCAGGCCAATACCGAATCCATATCCCTCCTCAAGCTCAACAACCAGGGGACTGCCAATAAAAAAGAATTGGTAGGCGTGTATTTGTTAAGTAGCGACAAGCCTAAGGGAAAGAATCCCGAAGACCTTTTTAAGGTGATGCTGGACGCCTATACAAATATTGGCATTTACGCCGGGATGGAAGGGAATTTCATCTCAAACAAAAAACTACCAAGCATCAGCTTGAGCGCCGTGGCGGCCTTGACGCGCAACGTCTATTCCGTGAGCGCGGACGGCGGCGGTTTGGCATATTCCCCCTTTACCGCCGCCAACGATTGGAAAAGCGTCTGGAATTCCATGAGCTTCATCGGCATTCCCCTCCCCTTCCGATATGGGGTGGAGCTGGGCGCTTCCTATGCAATTCCCGCGGCAAATCTCAATTTGAGTTTGGCCATACCCTATTATTCGGATCCCTACGTTGAGGGAGAGCTTGATGCGCGCAGCGAGGACATGAATTGGTTTTCCTTCCTTGAAGGGAAAAAAGACAGCGCAGGCGGGGCAGGCGCCGTTCGCTCGACCTTGGAGATGAAGGCGGACGCAAGTTTCAGCCCAGACCTGGGCATGCTCAAACCCTATGTAAACCAAGCGCGCATCAGCTCCCTGGCGACAAAACTCAATTTCAAAATGCTACCGGCTTATAAAATCGTCAACGAGGTCAAAACAGCCCATGACAGCGTGGACCCCGCGCGTTCATTCTATGCCCCAGAGCAATGGACAATGCTCAGCGCTGGCGGCTCTCTTTCCGGGACCCTCTTCTCCTATCCCTTTAAAAAAGAAAGCCCCAGGAGTTCACAAAACGCACAGGCGCCTGGAGCTGCTATTCCAGGCTCCGATGGACAGGGCGGAAAGACCACGACAGAGGTTGAAAAACTACCCCCGGCCCGATCCCCTTGGTACGAGGAAGAAAAAGAGGGAGAAAAAGAGACTGAAGCAGAAGAAACGCCCTTGACCGACCTAGGAGAAGAAAGCCTCGCCAGCTTTAGACTGACAAAGACAAGAATAAGCGCAAACGCGCCGATAGTGCGCGAGCCTTTTCGCTTCGGCCTCAGCTACGAAGCCAATCCCAGCGTCTCTTTTGAGCGCGTGTTCGCTTCCAACCCTTGGTTGAACGCCGAGCAGATAGACTGGGCCAGTCTCTACGACCGGCGCCTGCTTAAGCTTTCTTCCAGCAACCTCAAAGCCAATAGCGCCCTTTTTGGCAGCCTAGCGAATCTCGACCTTGGTCTAAGTTATTTTGCCACAGCTCAAGCCCACTACGGCTTTACGGAAAACACTGATCTCTTAAGCCTAACAGCCAGAAAAAACAAGGAACTCGAGGATTACCGCGCCCTGCAGGACAGGCTGAGCGGAAACCTAAGCCTAAGCTCCAACCCCCTCCAGGATATTCCCTTTTTTACGGGCAGCTCGCTCAGCTACACCATAGCCGGACTCTTTATAAATAAGGTTTTTTCAGAGCTCGATTCCGACGGCTTACCGAAATACAAGGAACATGAATTCGCATGGAACAAAGAAAGCATAACCGCCCATAGCCTAGGCGCCAGTTTGAGCATTGAACCCTTTGGCTGGAGGCAGTCGATAAGCCTCAACGCTACCCTCCCACCACTAGGCCAGCGATACACGGCAAACCTCAATCTCAGGGCTTGGGATATAAACTTGAGCGCCGGTAGCGGTTTATCCTATTCGGAAAGCGATAGCTTGTGGAAATACGATGATCTAGTGCTCTCGGGAAGTTACGCCTTTAAGAATATCATAAGCCTCAGAGAATCCTTTACCTTCAACCTAAACGACAAGCACCCTGGAACCAATAGCGTAAGCGTGAATATTTTGGGCATAAACGCGGCCCTCAACCACTCCTGGACAAAGGATCTCAGCCTTAATGGGGGACAATGGGTAGAGATAGGGGAAACCCTCCTCCTCCCCTCAGACCTGAATATAAACTACAGCTACAATAAGGCCCAACCACTCCTCTATCTTTGGAAAGACAGGGTAAGCCTGAAACCGGAATTCTCAACCGGGCTGAATATCAATTTTCAAAAATTCACGTCTTCTAACTTTTCTTTTAATCAAAGCGTAAACCTAAAAATAGACGATTTCATGGATTTGAGCTTTAGGACCACATCCCAGAACAGCCGCATTGCGCGCTACCTCATCGGTCTACCGGGCTTTGACACAAACCTGGATATTGAGCGGCTCGACCCCCTTACCGACCTCTTAAACTCCTTTGCCTTTTTTGAGCCGGATTTGCGCCGAGAGTCGAATTTCAAGTTGAAGAACATTAGCATTTCGGCGGTCCATCACCTCCATGACTGGGACCTAAGTCTAAGTTATGAGGGCAAATCCGAGCTGTCAACCGCGGACGGGACTAGAAAATACGTCTTTAATCCCTACTTCAGCCTCAGTCTCGCATGGATACAGATACCGGAGATAAAGGCATCCATAGAGAAGAACCCAACGAGTTTCAGCGTTAAATAGCGCCCTCGTCGATATAACGGATATATTTCTCGCTTGCTTTGCTAAGGTCAGAGTATTCTCCCCGATATTCCTCGGGAAGGAGCTTGGCCAACTGGTACATCATCTCGTCGGCCATTGCTTGACGTAGATCCTTGCTCAGGCGCTCTTCCCCCGGGTCCAAGCGGAAGGGTCTGCCGGCCTTGATGTGAAAGGGAGCGCGCCTCCAGCGCTTGGCGTATTCCTTGCGCTTTTCCCCTCCCCAGTGAGCAATGGGGATGAGGGGCGACTGCGAGTGCTGGGAAAGAACGACTAAACCGGGGTGGGCCCGCTGGAGCTTACCGGTTTTATTGCGGGTTCCCTCGGGGGCTATGCCGAGAATGACCCCGGCCTTGAGGGCTTCTACGGCGGTGCGCATGGCGTCCAAGTCGGAAGCGCCACGCTTGATAGGGATGACGCCCCAGGTCTTAAAGATAAATGATAGAAACCAGTTATCCCAGAGTTCCGCCTTACCCAGGCCGGTAACCGGGCGCGGGTAGAGCTGAGTGTACATGATAGGCACCTCGATCATCCCCGTATGATTGGAAAAAATGATGAGGGGTCCCTTCTTCGGCACATGATCCCAATCTTCCTTCAAAACGCGGTAAGCGAAGGAAAGCCCAAATTTGCAACCGTTCGTAACGAACCACTTTGTAAAGCCCATAGCTAGAGTATATCTCTCTGGCGTTCCCGGGGAAAGTAGGCTATGCTACAGGAACGGGAGGACGAAGATGGCAGACAAAAATGGAAAAAACCCAAAGAACGCGCCCGGCCCCTTTTACGCGGACAGCACATGCATCGGCTGCGAAGCCTGCGTAAGCGAAGCCCCGGAGAACTTTAAGATGGACGAGGAAAACCTGGCCTATGTCTTCAAGCAACCTATTGAGCCCGGTGAAAAGACAGCCTGCCTCTCCGCGCTTGAGGCCTGCCCTGTTCAGGCCATCGGGGACGACGCATAGGGCCTGTCCGTGCTATCCTGCCTGAGGCATGATAGATCTCCACACGCACTCTACCGCCTCTGACGGCAGTTACTCTCCACAGGCACTCGTTGAACTGGCGGCATCACGAGGGCTTTCCGCCCTAGCTCTCACCGACCACGACTCCATATCAGGCTGCGACGAGGCTTCACGAGCCGCGGCCAGCCTTGGCCTGCGATTCATCCGCGGGGTGGAAATAGAGATTGAGTTCAAACCTGGGGAATTCCACCTTTTAGGATTGGGTTTCCGCGGAAGCCCCCCCTGCCTGGTAGAAGCCCTCAAGGATCTTGCTGCCAGACGCCAAGACCGAAACCGGCAGATTATTGAAAAGATGCGGGATGAGGGCATGGATGTCGATTGGGATGAACTGGTAAGCCACTCAGGCGCTTCCCTTATCGGGCGGCCCCATATAGCCTCCTACCTGGTGAAGAAGGGGATCGTCAAACGACTCCAAGTAGCCTTTGATAAATTCATAGGCAAGGGCCGCCCCTTTTTCATCCCCAAGTCTTGCATACCCCTCGCAGAGGGAATCGATCTCATCCACCGGAGCGGGGGCTTAGCCATCGTAGCCCACCCTATGTCACTCTTCGTCTCCTGGACCCGTTTACGGGAATTTTTCCCGGCATGGAAGGAAGCCGGCATCGACGGGGTCGAGGCTTGGCACCCAACCGCGCGACGGGGCGAATGCGACAAGCTTGAAGCCCTCGCCCTGGAGCATGGCCTGAAGGTGACGGCCGGGTCTGACTTCCATGGCTCCTCGCGCGCCGACCGCAAGTTGGGGATCACCGCCGGTGACAGACAGATAGAGGATCGCTATCTGGAGGCTTTTTCCGGGATGGAAACTTGATGAACCTAGAGCCCTTAATCAATAAGACAGTGCCCCTGCGCTTTGCCGGGGCGGATATTAAGATAAGCCTTTCCCACGCCCTCTTTTCCTCCTACGATATAGATTCCGGCACCCGCCTCCTCCTAAAGGCCCTCGCCACCCAAGCAAAGCTAGAGGAGGCAAAAAGCCTCTGCGACATCGGCTGTGGAACGGGCGTTATCGGCATAGCGGCCGCCAAGGCCTTCCCGGCACTCAAAGTGCTATCCCGCGACAGGGACGCACTCGCCCTGGCCTTTACCCGCATGAACGCCGCGGCCAATGACCTAGGCCGGCTTGAATGCTCGGCCGGCCTCCTTCTCGACGAGGGGATGCCCTCAGATCAGGATCGAATCGCATCAAACCTTCCGGCAAAGGCCGGCAGGGAGGCGCTTGAGGATTTTTTCCAGCGCGCCCCTGCCTACCTCTCCCCAAACGGCTCTGTCTGGGTAGTCATTGTCAACAGCCTGGCGCCCCTGGCAGAAACGGCAATAAGGCAAGCCGGGCATGAAATCCTTTTTAAAGAGGCGAGCAAGGAACATAGCGTCTTCGGCTTTTGCGCAGGAGCTGGTGTGGGCAGGGTCGCGGACGCGGTCGCGGTCGCGGGTGCAAACGCAGCTATAGCGGCGGAGCTCAGAGCCGAAAAATCAAGCGCTTTCCCACCCATCGGGGCAAGCCTAGCCCCCTATATCCGTGGCAGCTTCCATTTTTCTTGGGACCTTGCCAGCTACGATCTTGAAAGCGCCCGCGACATCCCGGATTTTGACAGCCCCGGCTTCGGCCTTAGCTTATGCGTGAAATTCTTGGAAAGCCGCTTCTGCCTTGATCTTGCCGTTAATACCCCACGCGGTATCTGCGTCTGGGCCCCAGGCCAGGGCCATATTCCCCTCTACTGCGCAAGCGCCTGGGGAGAGCGGAGATTCCTCTTAGCAGGCAGGGATTTCCTGGAACTGAGCTTGACTGCCCGCAATCTAAAACGCGCCTTTCCTGAAACCTGTCTGACCATTGGGCATGGGCCTGACCCCGGAGCATTTGAGGATGAGGCCGAGCTTGGATTGGCTGTTACCGGCGGCTATGGAACGATAATAGCCTTTCCCGAGCTCGTGCCCGGCTACCCCTGGCAGGAGGGGCTTTTCTCCATGGCACGGCAGGTTCTGCCCGAGGGCGGATCTCTCATCATACAATCCAGTAGCGCGGCCCTCTCCTGCCTAGACAAGAAGAAACCGCAGGGCTTTAGCCCCGCCGGGGAGAAAAGGGAAAAGGCTTGTAGGGTTGTGCGTTTTAAGAAGCGCTAGAAAGTTCGCTTCTGCGCTCTTTGACGAGTGCCTCAAGGCGCTCGGACTCGATATCACCGCAGGGTACGCGGAGAAAGCGACGCTGCCCGTGGTAGACAAGCTCTAACTGCCCATCGCGGATATCAAAACTCTCTATCCACCGAATATCATAGAGCCAGGGGCCAAACTGCAGGAAGTTGCGGTGTAAATAGAGGAGCCCCGGCTTGAAGAGGGGTAAGAGGGCAAGCAGGATAAAAACCAAGAGCCCAAAGACAAGAAGGAATATACCCCAGCCGCTGTTTGAAAGCAGGACGGCCAGTGCGCATAAGCCGACATCCAGCAAGCATAAGAGGGAGCCGAGCACATGCTGCCTTGAGTTCTTGAGAACGGAATAGAGGGTTCCGCCGGACGCGGCGGCGACATGGTAGAAAAAAAGAGAATAGATACGCTCGGCTAGGATGGCGACGATGCACAGACTGGCGCACAGGAAAAAGGCAAGGTCGGGGAGACCTTTCTGGTAGAGTACGATAAAGAGCGGGCTTAAGGGAAGAAGAAAGGCTAGGATAAGAAAAATCAGCTTCCCATCGTATACGAGCCTAGGTCTCATTCTCTTCCTCCCTTGTTACAGCACGCCCTCGTAGATGACGTGCTCGTCGCCGTCCAGGGTGACGGTCAGGCCGTTCTCGAATTTCTCCATCGCGCCCGGCACTTCCGCAATGCAAACCAGGTCTGGGTTTGTCATTTTTATAAGGTCCCAGGGCATCTCAGATACGCTTTCCACGATGACTCCGGATGCCATGCGCACCAGGGGCAGGAATTCCGGGGGCAGGGAATGGGTGAGGAGGATGTCGCCGCCGCCGTCGCGCTTAATCAACTTGACGGCCTCTTCCAGATTAGCCGCCTTGACGATCCTGCCGGTGCAGTTGCCGCCAAAGCCCTTTTCACCGCGGGCGATCACGTTGCCGATATAGTAGGCCCTTACGGTATTGGTCATCATGGCGGTAGTCACCGGTAGGCCCGCGGCCACGACCACCTTGTCTGATCTCTTGGCAAAGCCCTTGTCCAAGGCCGCCTTCAGCGCGTTCTGTATCATCTCTTCGGAGTCACGCACGAAGGGGGCGACGATGGGGAAGACGCCCCAATTCAAGAGAAGCGAACGCTCCACGGCTTCATAGGGGGTCACCGCCACCAGGGGCCTGTCGGGCCGATACTGGCTCAATATGCGCGGGGTCAGGCCAGAAACGGTTGGGCTTAAGATGATGGCGGCATCGATGGAGTCGGCCATGGCGTAGGCGGCGCGGCAGGTGGCATGAGCCAAGTCCTGCCTATCTCCGATAGTGGAAAAGCGCGAACGCATCTCCGCCTTGAATTCGGGTGATGCCTCAACCGCCACCGCGATCTTGTGCATAACCTCCACCGCTTGGACCGGGTAGGCGCCCGCGGCGGTTTCCCCGGAGAGCATGACGGCGTCGGTTCCGTCGAAGATGGCGTTTGCCACGTCGCTTGTCTCAGCGCGGGTAGGCCGTGGATTCTTAACCATGGATTCAAGCATCTGGGTGGCGGTAATGACGGGTTTTCCCAGGGCATGGCAACGGTCGATGATGCGTTTTTGCACCAAGGGTATGTCTTGCGGCTCAAGCTGAACGCCCAGATCGCCGCGAGCAACCATGACGCCGCCGGAAGCCATGATGATCTCCTCGATATTCTCAAGCCCCTCCTCGTCCTCTATCTTTGAGATGACGCGGATGGATGCGTGCTTGTCGCCTAAAATTTTGATGATGGATGTGACGTCTTGGGGTTTGCGAATGAAGGATGCGGCTATGAAATCAAAACCCATTTCCACGCCGAAACGGATATCGGCGATATCCCTTTCGGTAACCGCGGGAAGCCGTGTACGGACCTTGGGCACGTTGACGTTCTTGCGCGAGCCGAACTCACCGCCATTGACTACAATGCAGTTGATGCGATTGCCGGAAACGGACTGGACGGCTAGGTCGACCAATCCGTCGGCGATAAAGACGTGATTTCCGGATCCTACCTCAGCGGGAAGACCCGCGTAGGATATGGAGATAAGCTTTGAGTCGCAGGGCAGGGGCTCGGTAGTCAGCACTACTTCCTCACCGGCGACAAGGACGATCTTGCCCCCGTTGGCTACCTCGCCAGTGCGGATTTCAGGCCCCTTGGTGTCCAGCATGAGGGCGACCGGGATACCTGACTCCGCGGAGGCGCGTCGGACGATTTCCACCATCTCCCCATGATAGGCATGGTCGCCGTGGGAGAAATTGAAGCGGGCTACGTTCATGCCCGCGACCAGGAGGCGTTTGACTATCTCCACGTCCCTAGTGGCCGGCCCCATCGTGCAAACGATCTTTGTCTTGCGTGCGTTCTTCATCTGTATATGATTTCCTGTACGCGAGTATACCCAGGCCAGGGCGAAAGGTAAAGCCGCCCTAGCCCATCCTTATGCGTCCCAAGCGGCCTTGCCGGGTTAAGCATAAGGGATCCAGCCCCCCCCTCTTCGTTGACAGGAGGCTCAGCCGGTACTAGTATAGGCCGATGAAGGACACCTTCGAACGCCTCCCGGCGGAAAAAAAGGCAAAAATCGTTCAAGCCTGCATCCTGGAATTCGGGGAGCAGGGCTACGAGGGCGGGGCCACGGATAGGATATGCAGACAAGCAGGCATTTCCAAGGGCGGTCTCTACGAATACATAGACAGTAAGCGGGAACTCTTCCTCTTTGCCATAGGAGAAGTATACGAACGCCTCTACCAATTTATTCGCGCCGCCCTCAAGCGTTCTAGGCAGGCCCCTCCAGCGGATCTCCTCGACCGCTTCATGAAGGTTTCCGAGATTGCCATCGACTTCTATCTTGAGCATCCGGATTGCATCCGACTCATTCAAAAGGCCAATATCCTCGGCGACCAAGGGCTCAGGGAAGAAGCGGCCGGCATCTTCCGTAAAAGCTTTATGAGCGTTTTTGGCGATCTCGACGGCGGCAAGCTCCGCTTTCCACCCGCCCAGGTGCTTGATCTTTTGGTGTGGCTCCTTGTGAAGACACGCAATGACTTTCTCGACGGGGCCGCTCGGGGGGAGAGTCAGAACAGCCTACGGCGATCCTATCTCAAGGAATGGCGCTTTTATCTGGACGCCCTGCGGCGGGGCGCGTATAGCTGAATCCCCTTGCGCAATCCGGCGATCCGTATTAGTCTAGCGCTTACGCCGACTGATCGGTCGGTTTCGGAGGCGCAAGGTGCTGTACCTTACTCTGAAAAACCGACTCTATAGTCGGTTTACGTCGCGACCGGCCCTAGGCCGGCCCCATCGGCCACCCCGCCACGGCGGGCGCTGCGTATGGAAAATTCGGAGGTATCCCATGTCGTTCATCCAGTCCCGCGGGCCTAAGGCCCACATCGTCATCGTCTGCCTTACGGCCCTGGCCCTGACATTCTTCTCCCTTTCAGCTTGCGCTAAAAAAGAAAGCAAGGCTATCAAGGTAGGCGCCATCTTTGCCGTTACCGGCCCGGCATCATTCCTCGGCGCGCCTGAGGAAAAAACCGCCCGCCTCTTTATCGATAAACTCAACTCAAGCGGCGGAATCGACGGCAGGAAGATTGAGCTCATCATTAAGGACTCCGGCGCCTCCGCGGAGAAGGCCATCTCCTTCGCCAAGCAGCTCATAGACGAAGACGGCGTTGTGGCCATCATCGGTCCGACAACCTCAGGCGAATCCATGGCTATTAAGGAACTCTGCAATAAGGCAGGCGTACCCCTCATCTCCTGCGCCGCCGCCGAGGCAATTGTCGAGCCCCCCCTGCCCTTCGTCTTCAAGACCCCGCAGAAGGATTCCTACGTGGCCAAATGGGCATTCCAAACCATGAAGGACTCAGGTATCGCCAAGCTTGCCGTCATCTCTTCCAACACCGGTTTCGGGAGCGGCGGAAAGGCCCAACTTGAGAAATACGCGCCGGAATTCGGCATTAGCGTCGTCCTCTCCGAGCAATACGACGCCGCGGCCACCGACCTCTCATCCCTCCTTACCAAGGTCAAGGCTTCCGGCGCCCAGGCCGTCATCAATTGGTCCATCGAGCCCGCACAATCAATCGTTGCCAAAAACATGAAGCAGATCAACCTGGCTATTCCCCTCTACCAGAGCCATGGCTTCGGGAATATCAAGTATGTTCAGGCCGCCGGCGCCGCTGCCGAAGGGATCATCTTCCCCTGCGGAAGGCTCTTAGTCGCCGAGGAGCTCCCCGACTCCGACCCGCAAAAAAAGATCCTTGTCGAGTATAAGCGCGACTATGAGGAAACCTATAAAGAGGACGTATCCACCTTCGGAGGCCATGCCTACGACGCCTTCCTCCTCCTAACAACCGCCATCAAGCAGGCAAAGAGCGCCGAGCCCGCCAAAATCGCCGAGGCCCTGGCAAAGATCAAGGATCTGCCGGGAACGGCCGGAACCTTCACGATGAGCGATACCGACCATAACGGCCTGGGAATGGACTCCATCTCCATGCTGACGGTTAAAGACGGAAAGTTCGCCCTCTACCAGAAATAAGCCTAAGCCGACAGAGGCTGCCCCCTCCTTATAAAAAAAGGAAGGGCGGCCTCTTCTTCGCTACGATTCCCCTTGCTTAATCACCTTTTTCGTATTACCCTGCCTCAAGCGCCGACTTATGGGTCGGCAGGAAACCATGAACGGCGAAGTACTCTTACAATATCTATTTTCCGGACTCACCTATGGGGCTATCTACGCTGTCATTGCCCTTGGCTTTAACATCGTCTATAACGCCACCGGCATCATCAATTTTGCCCAAGGCGAGTTTGTCATGCTCGGGGGAATGATCACCCATAGCCTCGCCGCCTCCATTCCCCTCCCCTTGGCTATCGCGGCCGCCATAGCCATCACCGCCTGCGTCGGCGGCCTCTTGGAACTCATCTTCATCCGCAACATAGGCCTTGGCCGCCGCAAGGCATCCGGCGGCGGTATCATGCAACTGACTATCATGACCATAGGCCTTTCCATCCTCATCAAGGAATTGGCCCTTGAAATTTGGGGCGAACAGGTAATGACCGTACCCTTCTTTTCCGGCACGGAAATTTCCTCCTTGAACTTCCTCGGCGCCCACTTTTCTCCCCAGCTGCTCTGGGTTTCCGGCGCCACCGTTCTTATATTCCTCCTCTTGAGTCTCTTCTTCCGCTATACCTTAGCCGGTCAAGCCATGCGGGCCTGCTCGGCTTCCAGGGTCGGATCCCGCCTCTGCGGCATCAAGGCCGAGGCTATGGTAAACCTCTCCTTTATTCTTGCCGCCGTCATCGGCGCCGCCGCCGGTGCAGTAACCGCGCCCATGACCCAAACCCATTACGCTATCGGCACCGGCCTTGCCATCAAGGGCTTTACCGTTGCGGTTTTCGGCGGCCTGGGCAATTCCGCAGCGGCGGTTGCCGCCGGTTTTATCCTAGGCACGATAGAGTCATTCTCTATCATCATCTTCCCGGAGGCCTTCAAGGATGTAGTGGCTATTATCATCCTCCTGGCTGTCCTTCTTGTCAGGCCGGCAGGCCTCTTCGGCTCTAAAGAAGCCGGCCGCCTCAAGGAATTCTAGGATGAAGCTCAAACCCTTCCTGCCCCTTATTTCCATCGGCCTCTTCACCCTCGTGCTCCCCATAATCACGTCTATCCTGGGCGTCAACTACCTGCAAACCCAGCTTACCATGGCGGCCTATTACGCCTTGGTAGCCCTCGGGCTCTGCCTCCTCCTCGGTTATGCCGGTCAAATATCCTTAGGCCAAGCCGGATTCTTTGCCATAGGCGGATATGTATCCGCCATTCTTTCAAAGGCCGGGCTCGACCCCCGCTTAGCCTTTATCGCCGCGGTGCTCAGCGCCGCCTTGGTCGCCCTCGCCATAGGGATGCCGGTACTGCGGCTTAAGGGCCACTACCTTGCCATGGCAACCCTGGGCTTCGGCGTCGTGGTGGAAAAGTTTTTACGCGGCATGCCTGCCTTAGGGGGCGCTGACGGCATTTCCGACGTTCCAGCATTTCCCCTCTTTGGCCCCTTGGCTATTACAGGCGGCCGCTCCGACAGATTAGCCAATTTTATCATTGCCTTTCTTGTCCTCACCCTTGCGCGTGCCCTTTTGAGCAATCTCTTAAAGTTCCGCTCAGGCCGCGCTCTGCGCGCCCTCCACGGCAGTGAAGAAGCGGCCAACGCTATGGGCGTGAACACCGCGCGCTCCAAATTATTGGCTTTTGTCATTGCGGCCGTGGCCGCTGCCGTGGCAGGCAGTCTGTTGACCCACTACAATGGGTCCATTGGCCCTGGAGAGGCCAGCGTGATGAAGTCCATCCGCTACCTCTCCATCGTGGCCGTCGGCGGGCTTTCAAACTTTGCGGGCACCCTCCTCATGGGCATAACGCTCAACTTTCTCTCCCTGCGCGGGGCCTTCGGCGTATATGACGACGCCGTTTTTGGGGCTATCTTGGTTTTGATGATGCTCGTGGCGCCGGACGGCTTTACCCTTCGCTTACCGGGTATCTTCAAAAAAAAGAAGAACGGCCCGTCGGAGGCATCCGGTGACTGAGCTAGTGCGCGTCGAATCCCTCTGCAAAAATTTCGGCGGTTTGCGCGCCGTGGACTCCGTCTCTTTCACTATGAAAAAACAAAGCGTTCACGCCGTTATCGGTCCAAACGGCGCGGGCAAGACGACCCTCTTCAACCTCATCTCCGGCGCTATCCGCCCCGACTCCGGCCAGGTTTTTTTTAAGGGTCAGGATATCACCTCCCTCCCCCCTTATAAAATCGCGGGGCGCGGCATTCTGCGCACCTTCCAAGCCGTCAAACTATCTCCCCGCATGAGTGCCTTGGAAAACGTCATGCTGGGCATGCACTCAAAAACGCACTCCGGCCCCCTGGCAGCCATGCTTGCCCTGCCTAAAGCCAGGGCAGAAGATAGATTGATGCGTGAAAAAGGCATGACCCTCTTGGAAGAACTCGGCCTAGTTGCCCAGGCAATGATCCCCGCCGGCAGCCTGCCCTTCGGCATCCAACGCATGATTGAGCTGGCGCGCGCGCTGGCATCCGACCCGGAACTGCTTCTTCTTGATGAGCCGGCATCGGGACTCAATATGCGAGAAACCCGCGAACTCACGCAGCGCATATCGCGCCTGAGGGAAAAGGGGCTTTCGATCCTCCTTGTCGAGCACGACATGTCCCTTGTCATGGAGATATCAGACCAGCTGACGGTGCTCAACTTTGGTCAGAAAATCGCCGAGGGCGATCCAAAGGCCATCCAAGCCAACCCAGACGTGATCCGCGTCTACCTGGGGGATGAGGATGCTTAAGGTCAGAAACTTAGTCTCCGGCTATGGCGGACGGCGCGTGCTCAAGGGAATCTCAATGCACGTAAAGCCCGGGGAGATCGTGGCCATCATCGGCGCCAACGGCGCGGGCAAGACAACCCTGCTCAAGTCACTCTCCGGCCTGTTACGCCCTGAGTCCGGGGATGTCCTCTTGCGGGAAGAAGACCTCAAGAAAAAGCGGCCTGAACAAATAGTCGGGCTTGGCTGTGCACACGTCCCAGAGGGGCGCGAGCTCTTCCCCTCTATGAGCGTAAAGGAAAACATTCTCTTAGGCGCTTATAGCCGCTTGAAAAAAGGCCAACGCAAGGAATGCCAAGTCGATATGGAGTGGATTCTCGGGCTCTTTCCGCGCCTGCGGGAGAGGCAGGCTCAGTTCGCCGGCTCCCTTTCCGGCGGAGAACAACAGATGCTCGCCATTGGCCGCGCCCTCATGTCAAACCCCGACATCATCATGCTCGACGAGCCGTCGATGGGCCTTGCCCCCCTGGTGATTCGGGATATCTTTGCCACCATCGCCGGGCTTCGCGAGCGCGGCAAA
The DNA here is from genome assembly GCA_041739325.1 of Treponematales bacterium. Classification (GTDB taxonomy): domain Bacteria; phylum Spirochaetota; class Spirochaetia; order Treponematales; family JBGSOB01; genus JBGSOB01. Next base: position 13,197 of record JBGSOB010000021.1, on the reverse strand, counting down.
ACGATACTGGTGGTGGAGCAAAACGCCCGCGCCATCCTTAAGCTTGCGGACCGCGGCTACGTCATGGAATCCGGCAGCCTGATCCTGGAGGGAACAAGCGCCGAGCTCTTAGAAAACCGCGACGTGCAACGCGCCTATTTGGGCAAGGAATATTCCTCTATCGCAGACTAAAAACGTTATACTGAAGGCCAAGCGCCTTGTGCATTTGGAGGGAAAGCATGATCTACGACCCGATACGGGAAAAGATGTCCCGCCCCGACCTCGAGCAATTGCAGATAGAAAGGCTGCAAGCAACGCTCTACCGCGCGCGCTCGAATGTCGGTTTCTACAAACAGCTTTTAGACCAAGAACGGGTGGACATAGAAAAGGTGCGCAATCTTTCGGACCTGCGGCGCCTGCCCTTCACCAGCAAGGAAGACCTTCGCAAAGAATACCCCTATGGCATGTTCGCCGTACCCCTCCATGACGTTGTGCGCATCCACTCGACATCAGGCACCTCCGGCAAACCCCTGGTATTCGGCTATACCCGCAACGATTTGCAACAGTGGACCCAACTGATTGCTCGCGTCCTCTCTGCCGCGGACATCGGCGGGCGGGATTTCGCTCAGATAGCCTTCCATTACGGGCAGACGACGGCTGGCATGGGCTTCCATTACGGGGCTGAGCGCTTAGGCGCCTCGGTCATACCCTCTTCCGGGGAATCGGTCTCGCGGCAGATCATGGTCATGCGCGATTACCGTAGCACAGCCTTGGTATCCACCCCCTCCTATGCCCTCCACTTAGCCTGTGCCCTTGAGGAACAGGGAATACGCCTCTCAGAGCTGGCCTTGCGGGTTGGGGTCTTTGGGGCAGAACCCTGGAGCGAAAAGATGCGGAGCGAGCTTGAAAGCCGCCTGGGCATCAAGGCCTTCGACAACTACGGCCTCACGGAGCTTATCGGCCCCGGGGTATCCTTTGAGTGCGAGCGCCGCGAGGGCCTCCACGTCAATGAAGACCACTTCATTATGGAAGTGATAAACCCCGACACCCTTGAACCCGTAAAGCCGGGAGAAAACGGCGAGCTCGTCTTTACCAGCTTAAGCCGCGAGGCCTGCCCCCTCATCCGCTACCGCACCGGCGACATCGCCTGCGCCATCCCTGACCCCTGCACTTGCGGTCGCACGAGCATTCGCATGAGCCGCTTAGCCGGCCGCACCGACGACATGATGATCGTGGAAGGCGTCAACGTCTTCCCCTCCGCCATTGAGGAAGCGATCCTGGGCGTGGAGGGCCTACGCCCCTACTACCGCATCATTCTTGACCGCCTTGCCGACGGCACGGAAACGATAGCCGTACAGGTGGAGGCATCCCCGGATTTTCCCTTCCTCGACGAGCTGGGTCAGGTTGAGAAGCTCAAGAAAATCCTCGAGCATCGGCTCAATGAGGATTTGGGGCTACCCTTGAGCGTGAGCCTGGTGGAGCCTAAGTCCTTGGGAGCGCCGGACGGGAAGAAGATTCGACGGATCGTAGACAACCGCAAAAAGTAATGGCTTATCCAAGGGCTCAAGCCCACCCGCCCCCGCCTGACTAGAAGATCGACTGTGGTTTTTATTAAACTTCAGTCTCGGAGAAAATAAAAAAAGGCTACCGTGGGATTCCTCCCCGGTAGCCTTTTTGCTTTTATACAATCATTAAATCATCGTAGTCCCCGCCTTGTTAGCGAGAAGCTGTAACTAAGCCTTAGCTTTCTGCTTCCGCTCCTGGGCTAGGCCCAGGAGCACTACGATGAGCTTAATGAGACCAGCGGTGAAAAAAGAGATGATAGCCGCTATCCCATAGACCACGAAGGCCGTTTGCCATGCTTCCATACCTGACTCCTACTTCCTAACCCAGGCGAGCTTTTGCCCCGCCTCGATTTGCTGTCCTTGCTTAACTTCAAAGTCTTCAATTACCCCATCCAGGGTCGAATTGATTGGGGTTTCCATCTTCATCGACTCTAGAATCAGCACGGTCTCGCCGGCATGCACCTTGTCTCCGGGCTGCTTGTTAAAGCGCAGCACTAAACCCGGCAGGGGTGACTCGATGGCGATCTTCTCAGCAGAAGCCGAGGCGTGGGTCTCGGCGTTCTTGGCGCGGGCCACGGTACTGGCGGTTGCGTGGGCGATGGTGGAAACGGTTGCAACCACCTCTCCGGCTTCGATGCGGTCTCCCTGTACAACTTCAATGGAAGTAAGAACGCCAGACCAGTTCGAATTGATGGGGGTTTCCATCTTCATAGACTCGATGACAAAGAGGGTCTCGCCAACGGCTATCTTCTCGCCTACCTTTTTGTAGACCTTGAGAACCATGCCTGGTAGGGGAGACTCGATCGATTGCGCCTCGATAACGCCGGCATCTTCCTTGGACTTGGGCAGAATGGCCGTCTTGGCGATAGCCCGATCATCGATGCCCTCCTTAACGCTGAAGTTATAGGAGGTACCGTTGACAACGACCGTGTTGCCGGAGAACTTAACGCCATAGGAGCGGTTGTTGACGGACACCGTCAGGGACTCGGGCTTTTTGGCGCCGACCGACTCTTCCTTCTTCTCGGCGCTGATCTTGCGCACGCCGGGCTTTGCCTCTCCCTTGAGGAACATAATGCCCTTGTCGCCGCAGCTAGCGGCGATAAAGAGATTTTCATCGGTAGCCGGCAAACCGGCCTCCTCCAGCATCTTGCGCGACGCAGCCGTTCCCTTCTTTATGTTGCGGTCGTTGATAGCCAGGGGGCTTTCGGTAGTAGGCTCAAGACCCAACTGCTCCTTGGCTATGCGCACAACTTCCGCGTCGGGGGCTACCGGGGTCTTGCCGAAGTAGCCGAGCACCATCTTGCCGTAGCCCTCGGCTATCTTTTTCCAGGGGCCGAACATCACGTTGTTGAAAGCCTGTTGGAAATAAAACTGCGATACCGGGGTCACCGAGGTGCCAAAGCCGCCCTTAGCCACGGATTCGCCCATCGCTTTGATGACGTCGGGGTACTTGTCCATGAGCTTGTTGTCGCGCAGCATCTGGGTGTTGGCGGTAAGGGCCCCGCCGGGCATGGGGAAGAAGGGAATGAGGGGCTCAACCCGGGTAGCCTCGGGCGGCATGAAGTAATCCTTCATGGCGTCTTTGAAGGTTTCCTCAAGGGTGATGATCTTGGTGATGTCGATATCCAGGTCGAAGTCCGTGCCCTTAAGAGCGTGCCACATGGTGATCACATCCGGCTGGCAGGTTCCGCCGGAGCAGGGAGCCAGGGAAAGGTCGATCTGGTCTGCCCCGCCCTCAAGGGCGGCGGTGTAGGCGGACACGCAGCAACCGGCGGTGTCGTGGGAGTGAAAGACGATCTTCGTCTTGTCGCCCAAGAGCTTGCGCGCTTGCTTGATGGTGTCGTAAACCTTGCGCGGCCGTGAAGTTCCGGAAGCGTCCTTGAAACAAACCGAATCGTAGGGGATGCCGGCTTCAAGGATGCGCTTGAGGGTCTCGTGGTAGAACTCAGGGGTATGTGCGCCCTCGCAACCGGGGGGCAACTCCATCATCGTAACCGTAACCTCGTGCTTGAGCCCGGCCTCGTGGATGCACTTGCCGGAGTAGATGAGGTTGTTTACGTCGTTGAGGGCGTCGAAGTTGCGGATGGTAGTGATGCCGTGCTTCTTAAAGAGTTGGGCGTGCAGCTTGACCATGTCGGAGGGCTGGGAGTCTAGCGCGACGACGTTGATACCGCGCGCCAGTGTCTGAAGCTCAACGTCCGGGCCGACAGCCTTGCGGAAGGAGTCCATCACCTTGAAGCTGTCTTCGTTGGAATAGAAGTAGTGGGACTGGTACATGGCCCCGCCGCCGGATTCGATATGCCTAATGCCGGCCGCGGCCGCGGCCTCTACTACCGGCAAAAAGTCCTTGGAAAAAACCCGCGCACCGAAAACGGACTGGAATCCGTCGCGGAAGGCGGTCAGCATGAATTTAACCTTCTTCATCTCAAATATCCTTTCTTAGGCGATAGGGAGGGCGCCGTCGAGGGCGGCCCTGGCTATGGCGATGACGGCAGCCAGATCGGCGTCGTCTGGCTCAGTCTGTTCGGCTTTTGTCATCGCGCTTTGCGGCGCGGAAACGCTCACCTTCACTTCCTGCTTGGTATCCGCTATTTTTTCAAGCGAATGAGAAATATCGGCCAGGGTCATAGTCGCCCGAATGAGGACGGCGACTAAGAGGGCTAGGCCGATTGCGATCGCTATGCCAACGTCCATCTCAGGCCTCACTTACCCAACAGGGACACGTAAACGGCCGCGATGATGGCGGACGTAATGACCCCGGAGATGTTCGCGCCCAGCGCGTACTGCATGATGATGGCGTTCGGGTTGTCTTTCTGCACAACCTTTTGCGCAACCTTGGCCGTGCTCGGCACGCAGGAAACCCCGGCGATTCCGATGACGGGATTGTATTTGCCCTTGGAGAAGAACCACATAATGTAGCCGCCGATAAGCCCGCCCACACCGGAGAGGAAGAGGGCCAGGATGCCCAGCACGAGGAGGGGCAGTATCTTGGGGTCAAAAATGGTGCTTGCCTCGCAGAGCACGCCCAAGAGCAGGCCGAGGAAGAAGGTAGCCCCGTAGAGGATGGTGTTGGAGATAAGGTCTTGGAAGGCTTTCAGGCCCGACTCGCGGATGGCAATGCCCAGGAAGAGTGAGAAAAAGAGGGGCGCGGCCACGGGAAAGAGGAAGGAGAGGAAGACGCAAATGACAACGGCAAAGACGAGCTTCTGGCCGCTCGTTATTTCCCGCCCTGACTTGGGCTCCTTCATCTCGATGGAACGCAGTTTCTTGGGAACCATGAGCTTGATGAGATAGGGATATCCGCCGTAGGTAAGGCCTAAGTAGAGGTAGGCTACAACGGCTATGGGCACGAAGAGCTGAGGCGCTAATTGCAAACTGGTAAAGAGGACCATCGGGCCGTCGGCACCGCCGACCATGGCAATGGAAGCCGCTTCCTTTAGTCCCATCTCAATACCAAAGAGAGAGGCGATGGGTCCGGCAAGGGGGAATACCAGGATAGTACCCAGTTCGGCGCAGAGGGCCAAGAACATGGACTGGAAGGGGCGCTTCATCACGAAGCCGACGTCCAGCAAACTGCCTATGCCCATAAACACCAAACAGGCGATAAGGCCGTTGGCGAAGGTGAGGGTGTAGATGGGTTGGAGGAAATCGATCTGCATGATCGTCATGAGGTCGGCCGCGTTCTTGACGGTATCGGTGGACGCACCGGCGCCCGCTTCCAAGAAGAGCGTGCCCATGCCGCCGTGGAGGCCCAAGGGATCGAAGAACATGACCGCCGCGTTGATGGTGGACATGCCCAAGCCCATGGGTATCATGAGAAGGGGTTCGAGGGTTCCTTTCTTGCCCAAGTAAATAAGCAAGAAGCCGAGGAGAATGAGAGCGATCCGCGCTCCGGCCAAGAGAGGCTCGGATTGGACCAGACTGTCGATTCCCTGAAAGATGCCAAATATTGAATCCCAGTTCACAGGAGGATTCTCCTTTCGTAGATTAAAACGATGGGAAAAGTAAAGCGAAAGCGAGAAAAAAGGTCAACCGGCAAAAGGCACTATTAGGCAAGTTCTTGTATAAAAATGAATTTAAGCGCGGGTCCTGCCTAAAAACTATGCGCTTGAGCGAAGAGTTCCGCTTAGGCAGAATGCGCCGCCTAGGCTTTTTGAGGCCCCCGCATGCGTTGGCGAGCCATCTCGTAGAGGAATACCCCCGCGGCTACCGAAACATTCAAGGAATCCACCTGACCGAGTGAGGGGATGGAGAGCCTTCGATCCGCCGACTCAGAAAGCAAACGCCCGATGCCCGCGCCTTCGGCGCCCATGACAAGGCAGACGCGGCCGGTAAAATCGACATCCCAGAGAATATCTCCGCCCATATCCGCCGCGTAAACCCAAAAACCAGCATCCTTCAAGTCTTGCAAGGCCCGCGCCAGGTTGGGAACTACGGCCTGAGCTACGTGGGCGGCCGCGCCGGAGGATGAGCGCAGGACGGTCTCCGTGTCTTTTACCGAGCGGGCATTGGGCAGGACGACCAGGTCTACGCCGAACTGGTCTGCCGAGCGCAGGATAGCTCCAAAATTATGCGGGTCGGAGATATGGTCTAAGACGAGAACCAAGGCCTCGGTCTTGTCGCCGAGACCGGCTATAAAATCATCGATACCCTGGCCGAGGGCAAAGACATCGCCCTCGGGGAGGAAGACGACACCGCGCGCGTCGGGAAATCTTTTTTCGAGGTCGGCCTTCTCCACCTTGGCGGCGGGTATCTTCCAACGCTCGGCCTCTTCCAGTATCTTCTTAACCCGCGGCCCGCGGTCTGAATATTCAAGCCGCCCCTGGGCCTTGCCCGAGCGGAGCAGCTCCTCAATGGCGTGATAGCCGCAAATTCCTAGCATAACTTGAGTGATTTCCTATATAAGCTCATAGCGATCATCATAGCGATTCAAAACAGGCAGTGGATAGCCCTTTGCCACGAGATAATCGCTAAAAACTTGTTGAGCGTCTTTTTCACCGTGCACTAGGAAGATTCCCTTCAGCCGCGGACGGTCTATCATGGAAAGCCACTCCCCCATTTCCTCGTAGTCGGCGTGGGCGGAGAAAGCGTTGATCTCCATAACCTCGGCCCTGAGGTCGAAGACCTGGCCGTGAATCTTTACCGTTGGCCGCTTTTCCTTGATCCTCCGCCCCAGGGTGTTCTCAGCCATAAAGCCCACGATAAGGATGCCGTTGTTGGGGTCCTGGATGTTATTGATCAAGTGATGCTGGATGCGGCCGGCTTCGCACATTCCGTCCGCGGAAATGATGATCATGGGCCCCGGCATCTTATTAAGGGCCTTGGACTCCTCAACGCTGGCGGCGAATTTGAGCTGATTAAAGCCAAAGGGGTTCTTATGGTGGGTGATGAAGGCTTGCTGGACCTCGTGATCGTAGCACTCCGGATGGATCTGGAAGATGGCGGTAGCATTGATGGCCATCGGTGAATCGCAGTAGATGGGGATGTTGGGAATGCGCTTTTCATCGCAGAGGATGTGGAGGTAGTAGATGAGCTCCTGGGTGCGCTCCACGGCAAAAGCCGGGATGATGAGCTTGCCGCGGCGCTCGGCAACGCGATTGACCGCCTGGGCAAGAAGCTCCATGGCGTCATCGGTGGATTCATGCAGCCTGTCCCCGTAGGTAGACTCGAGAACCAGGTAGTCTACCGGGTCTACCGGGTCGGGGTCGCGGATGATGGGTTTGCTCTTGCGGCCTAAGTCTCCGGAAAAACAAATGGCCAAGCTCTTACCCGAGGCGTCCGTAACCTCAAGCCTCAGAATGGCGGAACCGAGGATATGACCCGCGTCCACAAAGACAGCTTTTACCCCTGGCATGGGAATGAAGGGCCGGCCATAGGACACCGTCATAAAGCGCGATATGGCCTCAATGGCGTCTTCCTCGGTGTAGAGGGGCTTCCAATCGAATTTCTCGCCGTTTTTTATAGCCTGTTTGCTGAGGTATTCGGCGTCACGGGCTTGGATAGCCGCCGAATCCATCATGATAAGGTTGGCAATATCCCTGGTAGCGGGGGTTGAGTAGATGTTGCCCTGAAAGCCGCGCTTGACTAAGAGGGGGTAGAGCCCGCAGTGGTCGTAATGCCCATGGGTGAGGATGGATGCCTCAATGAGGTCGGGCCGCGACATAAGGCGCTTATTCTTTTCGTTCGCCTCTTCACGCTTGCCCTGAAAGGCCCCGCAATCGATAAGGAGCCTGCGCCCGTCAATCTCCAACACGTGCTTGGAACCAGTAACCTCGCCGGCCGCGCCTTCGGAATACAAGTGAATACTCATATTTTAATCCTAAACCGAAAGCCATAAGAAGTCGAGGAAAAAAACCAAAAGACTCCACGCAGCGCTTTTCCTTGACAGGGGGCACAATCGATACGATACTGAGGCAAATCCAGAAACGAGAAGTAGGCGCCCGGCCCTAGGCCGTGCTAAGAACTCATACGCCGCCGCAGAGGAATACCCATGCGACTTCTCGCTGATCTAAGGCGGATGATGGCCCCGCCGGTTTTTTTGGATGAAGAAAAAAACCACCAGGCCGCCGTCCTCAATTCACTCATCTGGAACCTCGTGGTAGGCACCCTTATCTGCTCAGGCATCGGCCTGCCCTTCATCTTTAGCGCCCGCCTTGAAAGCCTAGTCTTTGTCGGCGTCGTTCTGGCAGTCCTCTTTGCCGCCCGGCTCTTGCTCTTTAAGGGCAAAGTGCGCTTAGCCGGGGGCCTCCTCTCCGGGAGTCTTTGGCTCATCTTTTCCGCCCTAGGGATTCTCACCGGGGGCATCTACTCCGTCAATTTGGTGTTTTTGCTCTGCGTATCCGTCATCGTGGGCCTCCTCTTCGGCTTGAAACCGGCAGTCATCACGGCGCTAGTATCGAGCGCCCTTGTTTTTTCCCTTGCCCTCATGGAAGAGCTGGGCTATCCACCGCCAAAACCCTTCCCCGCCCCACCCTTTTCCCGCTGGATACAATTAAGCTTGGGTATCCTCATGACCCTCATGCCCCTTGCCATCAGCCTACGCAACCGCGCTCAGGCCCTTGCCAAGGCAAAACGCGAACTGGCAAGCCGGATAGAGGCGGAGAAAACCCTGCGCGGGCGGGATGAAGAACTACGCCAAGCCCAAAAGATGGAATCCATCGGCAAGCTCGCCGGGGGCATAGCCCACGACTTCAACAACATACTGACATCCATCATGGGGAATTTGGAACTGGCCCTCTTTGAAGACCCTAACGCCACCATACGGGAAAATATCCAGGGAGCCAAGGAAGCAAGCCTGCGGGCGGCACAGCTGACTAAGCAACTCCTTGCTTTTTCCCGTAAGCAGATTCTGGAATTGGTAGTTATGGATTTTGGCGAGCTCGTCCTCTCTCTGCGCCCCCTGTTAGCCAGGCTCCTTGGTGAGGATGTGCGCATCAATATCGACGCCAAGCCTGGGCTCTTTTACGTAAAGGCTGACCGCAATCAAGTAGAGAGCGCCCTTATCAACCTAGCCGTCAACGCCCGCGACGCCATGCCCTCAGGCGGTAGCCTAAGCATCAGTTTGGATGCGCAGGAATTTGGGCCGGAGCGAAGGCAGGGAATGAGGCCTGGGATCTATACCCGCTTAACAGTGCGCGACACGGGAATCGGCATCCCCACGGAACAGCTACCCCATATCTTCGAACCCTTCTACACAACCAAGGCAATCGGTAAGGGCACCGGCTTGGGCCTAGCAATGGTCTTTGGTGCGGCATCCCAAAACGGCGGCTTTGTTGAAGTGGAATCAGAGCTGGGCAGGGGTACGAGCTTTTACCTCTACCTGCCACGGGTAGGCGCGGAGACCCAGGAAGCACAAAGGCTTGAAATTTCCACAGAGCTCGACCGCGGCCGAGGATCCATCCTCTTAGTGGAAGACGACGCCACTGTTCAAGAGGTAGCCCAGAGAACACTCAGCCGCGCCGGCTACCAGGTGCGCAGCCTTGGCAGCGGGGAAGAGGCCATATCCGCCATCGTCCAGGGCCAAGGCCCCGACCTCCTCATTACCGACATCATCCTCCCGGGAATGGACGGCCACGCCCTGGCGCAGAGTTACCGCAGCGCATTCCCCCAGCAGAAGGTTCTCTACATTTCCGGCTACCCCAATGAAACGATAGCCAAGCACGGCATTATCAAAGAGGGCCTGCACTTTTTACCCAAGCCCTTTAGCCCGCAGGAACTTGCAGCCAAGGTGCGCCAGGCGATAGAGGCGGAATAAAAAAGGCGGGAGAGAAAGGCTTCCGCCTTGCTCTCCCGCTTTTCTTTCCGGCCCGTCGCAACAGAGAGACGAGGGTCTCTCTGTTGCACGCTCTTTACCTCGTAGGATTTTAGGCTATGGTCTTTGCATAGCAATAACACTTGTCCCATTGTAATAGAAAAGGTAAAATGTAGTGTCTGCATCACTAGATTTTGCAATAGCATCCGGTGTTGCAGTCAAGGTCACTTGGTTGATGATCGCGCCAGAAATATCCCTAAAATCAAAAGTCTTGGTAACCGAGCTCGTAGAACCACCCCAGGAAACCACAAAATAGCTATTGGTTGTAATAGCCGGATACAAGGTAAATATTGAGTCTGAAATACCGTAAAACCATAAAGGCACGGAACTTATAATGCTACGGTTATTTCCCACGCTATCACAGACAGCGATTTCAGTCGATGAAGCACCGCCGCCGCTGATAGTTGTACCTATCACGCGGATGGAAAAAACTCCCGTTGTCCATTGGGCATAGAGTGTTACCGCAGCATTTGCCGTATAGGTCCCTCCTTCCGTGTAGGCTGTACCACTTCCATTAGCAGCCGTATTCCAGCCACTAAATGCAGAGCCGGTGCGCATCATCGAGCCTCTTGATGCAAGGGTTAAATGAATATCGTGGAGCTTTACTTGTGATGAGGGTGAAGAAATCCCCGTACCTTCATTGGCGTTATAGCTCACATAATAGGTGATGATCTGCCATTGGGCGTAGAGTGTAAGCGGCGCGTTCGCGCTATATGTTGCGGCCTCGCTGTAGGCGGCGCCTCCCGCCCCATAGGGGGTTGTATACCAGCCTTGGAAGGTATAGCCGGTCCGAGCCATAGTTCCTCTATCGGCGAGAGTCAAATCGACATTACGAAGCTTCGTCTGGCTTGCCGGCGAAGCGCTTCTCGTTCCGCCATTGGCGTCGTAACTTACTAAATAATTCCACTTTGCGTAAAGCACGAGTGGCGCGTCCAGGGAATAAGATGCGCCCTCGGCATAGTCTGTTCCTTCGCCGTTAGCCTGGGTATTCCAGCCACCAAAAACATGGTAGGCCTTTGTGAGATTTCCCGTATTACTCGCAAGGGTCAAATTTTCCCCTTGTTGCTTCATTTGGGTTTCCGGAGGCGTTCCACCCGTATGATAATTGCCATTGTATGTCACGGTGCTGCTACCCTGGGTCCAACGCCCGTAAAGAATGACGGCCGCGTCAGCCGTGTAACTGGCGCCCTCGGCATAGTTCGCGCCGTCTCCCTCAGGAGTGGTATTCCAACCGGCAAAGGAATAGCTGGCCCGTATAAGGTTGCCGCTGTTGCTTGCCAAGGTCAGAGCCACCCCATGGGCCTTGGTTTGCGCCGCGGGAACCGTTCCCCCGGTAGAGCCATTACTATTGTAGCTTACGGTATAGGTAGTGAGGGCTGTCCACTTTGCGTACAGCACAAGGTCTGCGTCGCTATGGCAAATGGCGCCTTGGGCGTAATCCGTTCCGCTACCCTCAGCGGCCGTGTTCCAACCGGCAAAGGAGTAGCCAGAGCGCAGGAGGTTGCCATTATTGCTAGCAAGGGTAAGATCGATTCCTTTTACCTTTATCTGCGCCTCAGGGGCCGTGCCCCCGGTTGCCCCGTTAGCGTTGTAGGTTACGCTATAGGTTTCGAGAACCGGCTCATCAATGGGGGGGGCAGGCTAGGCAGACAATGCCCAGCACAACGATGGCTATAAGGCTACTTAATCTTTTCATACTATATTCTCCTACACGAATAATTCATACATATGTTTAAGAAACTCAAAAAGAGGGCTTATTTCGCCATAACACGCGAACTTCGATAGAAACTGTGGCATATCTTCAAGCGATAATTCTAGTCTTAATATTCTTGCATGCCCTAAAAAACCGTAGAGAACGGAAGAGAAAAGCTCACGTTTTTCTCTTCCGCCTTCTACTCTAGAGAGGCAAAGGGCTCTCTCCTACGCTTTGTTATACGCCCTCTCTTCAGCCGATTTTCCTAAGGTGTGATAATCGAATAACTAACCGTTGAGCCATTATAAAAGAAGCGATAATACTTCGTATCCGATCCGCCGGGGCTAAACACGCAATTGCCGCTGATTGTCAAGCTGAAACTGTTTATTAGGTTTAGGTTCGTGTCATAAAAGTAGAATGTCTTGGTAACAGAACTGCTTCCCTCACCACCAGAAAACACAAAATAGCTGTTCTCGGAAATATCCGGACTCAAGCTGAAAGTTGTGTCAGTAATGTAGTAGAGGGTATAAGGACATCCCCCATGATTAGCTATCACCGAACCAGTGGAGCTAATCGTTGAGATTCCAACCGGACCGCCCCCGCCACTTACAGATGAACCGGTAACCCTTATACTTCCAATATATTTCAGAAGAGAAACCGTCACGGTATAGGTGCGGGTCGAACCATTTTGAGCTGTCACCGTATAGGTTTGCGGGGTGGTAAAATTACGAAAAATGCCAGAAGCGGGACTCAGGCTTGCGCCATTATGGACGATAGTCGGCGACAATGAGGTCACGTTCGTACCAACAGGCAGGCTAATCGATATCGTTTGAGCCGCTTCATTAATCGTTCCAACAGCCGCAGGGCTCTCAAAAGTGAAGGAGGTAATCGACCTGGAGCTACTTAGCAATCTCGGATAGAGGTTAAGGTTCGCTTCCGTAGTATAGCTAGTCCCAACGGCAAAGATCTCACCGCTACCATCCGCGACGGTACTCCAGCCCGCGAAGGAAGAGCCAGATTTCGAAAGGTTCCCAATGTTAGCGGAAATCACCACACTGCTACCCCAGGTCTTAGTTTGCGCAGGCGGGACCGTCCCGCCTGTGGCGTTGCCTATAAGATACGTTACCTGACAGGAAAGTATCTGCCACTGGGCATGAAGAATAAGCGCAGCATTTCCTTGATAGATTTGGCCACCCGTGTAGTCCAACCCACTTCCATTCGCTGCTGTGTTCCAACCTTGGAAGGTATAACCAGTACGCGTCATGAGTTCTTGTCCCGCAATGGCAATATCGACACCCCAGGTCTTGGTTTGTGTTGCAATGCTACCCGTTCCACCATTGGCGTTATAGCTAATACTATAGGTAATGATCTGCCACTTGGCATATAAAACCAAGGGCAAGTCGATAGAGTACACCGCAGCTTCAGCATAATCAGTCCCAAGCCCATCGGCCTGGGTATTCCAACCCATGAAGGTGTAGCCGGTTTTAACGAGATTTCCCGTATTGCCTGCAAGGGTCAAATTTACCCCTTGTTGCTTCATTTGGGTTTCTGGAGGCGTTCCGCCCGTATGATAATTGCCATTGTATGTTACGGAGCTGCTACCCTGGGTCCAGCGCGCGTAAAGAATGACAGACGCGTCCGTTTTGTAG
>JBGSOB010000230.1:0-15383 GCA_041739325.1 Treponematales bacterium | reverse complement strand
CGTGATGGAATTTCTCGTCCTTGTAGTAGACCGACATATAGGGGAACATATGCCCAACGCCATAGTCGAAATTCCCCTTACCCGCGGCGGTGAACCAGCGCATGGGAATATAGGCTGTGGCCGTCTTTACCGAACCGACCTTGTAGATGACCATATAGCCCAGCTCATGGGCATATACCTTAATGATGGGAATGTTCACGTAGTAGTACTCGGATTGCTGGGCCGCGGCGACCCCGGCGATCCCGACGAACAGGACCAAAGCGAGTAGGATAAGTGCCAGACGCCTTTTCATGGTTTCCTCCACACGAAGTATGCCTTGATTATAGAAGAGAGAGTGGCATAAAGCAAGAAAAAATGTAGAATGCCGCCATGAAGCGCGGCACTTCGGCTCAGGTATCCCTCATTTTTAGGCGTTTGCGGGAGATCCTCCTTCCCCTCTACCCCAATCAAGGCCCCCTCCTCCACTACGCTAACCCCTTTGAGCTCATGGTGGCGGTAGTGCTTTCCGCCCAGTGCACCGACGACAGGGTCAACCAGATCAGCCCAGAGATTTTCAAGCGCTGGCCCAACCCCTTGGCCATGGCGGAAGCCGACCTTGGCGAGCTCATGGAAGTCATTCGGCCGGCCGGCTTTTTCCGCTCAAAGGCCGGCTATATACGGGAAAGCGCGCGCATCATCCTCGATCGTTTTGGCGGAATTCTGCCCTTTGGCATGGAGGAGCTGACATCCCTGCCTGGCATTGGCAGAAAAAGCGCCCATGTAATCCGCTCCGCCTGCGCAGGCCTTCCGGGTATCATCGTGGATACCCACGTCATTCGGGTTATGAATAGGGTGGGCGCCCTCGCCACGGAAGACCCTCTCCAGATAGAAAGACAGATTTCCGCCTTGCTGGCAGAGGAGGAATGGACGGCCTTTTCCCATGCCGTGAATCGCCACGGCAAGTATACCTGCCAGGCACGAAAACCCGCATGCCCTGCCTGTCCTCTCGCCTCTTTTTGCCCTTGGCCCTCAAAGGCTAAGCTTAAAAAGCCAACAGCAGTAAAGAAGAAAGCGGATGTCTAGGACTTCCCCTTCAGGGTAAAACGAAAGCGAAACGGAGGAAAAGCAGTACCTTTTCAAATTTCCTATTGATTATATGATAAATCCGTCGTATCCTATATCTAAGCCCGTGTTTTACCGAATTGCAGGGGGCTTTTACCAGGGCGTACTTTAGGTATGAAAGGTAATAAATTCCTGCTAAAGAGGAGCCTATCATGTATTCCCTACCAACCTTTTCTTTCTCAGTAGATCACGAAGGCATTGTTATCGAAGGGCTTGTTAGCTATTGCTCGGTTTCCGATGTCAACGTAGAAATAACTTCGCCCTATCAAGGATTAAGTTCTGGCCTGCATACGATGTATATGTGTCTCTTTCCAGGTAATCGAAACCTTGATGAGAAAAACGAACTGTCTGAAAAAGGTAAAAGGACAATAACTAGCGCTCTCATTTCTGCCTATGAAGAAGCTGATTTTCTTTATCGAAATCGAGCAATGTTATACCAGCGCATTGTTGAAAGCGAAGAAAAAACAAGGAAGCTGAACAATGAATTGGAAAGAAAGCAAAGCACATTCACCCCTGAAAAAAAGAAGCGAAAAGAACTTTTTAAACAAGGAAAAATAAACGAAAAAGAGTATAAAGCCATACTCGACAGCCATCGCGTAAGCATCACTTCCCTAACCCAAATGATTAAGGATATGGAGCGAAACATCTTCTCAGGCTTCCCGGAATATCAATTAAAATATGGCTATGAAATTCAGAATATCTTGTTTGTCAAAAAGTATTTTGATTCAGATGGAAATCCGCTAAAAACGGAATAGCAAAATATTTAAATGGAGAATGATAGTATGCAAGGAACGGGATATTGGTATCGGGATAAGCTACTCTACGAAATAAAAGGGAGCCATATTGATTGCGTCATAGATCAACCTGATACGTTCTTTACAACAAGACAGGATATTGTAGATATATACAAGCAATACAATGAACCCCTCGGATTTGAAGGAAAGGCTCGTAAGGAACTCATAATCAAAGCAACGACTCATGGCTGGATAAGGCTTAGGCGCTATCTTCGTCCATCCTATTGGTCAATACAATGCGATTGTCTGCAAAAGAGGAGGCATGAACTTTATAAACTTGTTGAATATTTGATATTGAAGATGAAAACAATGAAGACCGATGATGAGGTTGTTTTTTCCGACTTTAATAATGGCGAGAGTATGCGCTATCGATTTTCAGAGGGAGGCGTTGAGAAATTTCTGGGAGAGGAATCGGTAAGAGGCGAGGAATTGATCAATTCTTCTGATCTGTTTTATGAATGACAATCCCAACAGCAGAAAAAACGAAGCCTTTATCTTAAAAATTCACTGGCAAGCTCAAGCGTAAAAGAAAAAACTGGCGATGGACTAGCATGGAAGAGCGCATGGGGGCGGCGGACAGGCTAGCGACTGAGGTGTTCGGCCTAAACTACCTCTACCCCTACCAAAGATTAGTCATAGCCAATATCCTCGAAGCCGACGCGGCGGATGCCGATGCGGACGCGTACCGCCGGCAGATTGTCCTCTTGCCCACAGGTTCTGGCAAGACTGCCTGTTTTCAAATACCTGGGCTTCTCATATCCGGTCCGAGCCTCATCGTGTATCCCCTCCTGGCCCTCATGGCTGACCAAGAACGGCGCTTGCGAGAAAAAGGTATTGATTGTGCCCTCCTTCGAGGCGGGATGGAGGCTTTTGAGCGAGCGGAAATTTTTAGGCGCATAGAAAGCGGAGAATGCCGTTTTCTTTTGAGTAACCCGGAGATGATCTGCCAAGAGGCTATCGCCAAAGAAGTACGGCGCCTCAACTTCCGACACCTTGTCATAGACGAGGCGCATTGCCTGCCTGAGTGGGGCCTAAGCTTCCGCCCCGCCTACCTTGATTTTGCCGCCTTCGTGCGTGATTGCGATATACCCCTGATTACGGCCTTTACCGCCACAGCATCGGAGCGGATTTTAAGCGGTATCCGGGAACAGCTTTTTCCTGAAACGGGGGCCCACGTGATACGGGGAAACCCGGATAGGCCCAACATCCACTACGCAGTTCGGCCCTGCCTTTCACGCATGAGGGAAACCGAAGAGTTCTGTGGGAATTCCGATGGCGCCTGCATCGTGTTCATGGGATCACGGCCCGGCACGGAAGAAGTCGCGGGGGAATTACGGCGGCGCTTACCGGAACGCGAGATTTGGTTTTATCACGCCGGGCTTTCCCGTGAAGAAAAGAAAAAGATAGAAACCTGTTTTATGCACTCTCGCAGGGGGATTCTTGTGGCAACTTGCGCGTATGGTTTGGGCGTAGACAAAGCTGATGTTCGCCTTGTCATCCACTACGACGCGCCGGAGAGCATTGAGGCATACCTTCAGGAGTCCGGCCGCGCCGGGCGTGACGGGGGTGCTTCAGCGGCCGTTCTTTTGCGCCCCAGCGCAGGGGTTCTGGAAGGGCCCCTCCAAGCTTACGCAGCCCTCCAAACCGGCTGTAGAAGGAATTTCCTTGTCAGCCGCATGGGCGGTGAGCTTGATAGCTGTAGCGGTTGCGACATCTGCGACGGGAAGCGCCAAGACGAGCGCGCGGCTTTGACAGATCTGCTTACTTTCATTCGGCGCCAACGAGGGCGCTATAGCCGCATGCAGTTAGCCGGATTTTTCCCCCATTATACTCATGTGGCGGCCGCGTGGCGGGAGGAAGACGCGGAAGAAGCTTTGCTCAGGCTCGCGGAAGCAGGTCTTATCAGAAAGGGAAGAGGTTTCGGATGGCCAGGTAGATTGCTAGGAACGCGACCGCCGTTTGTTCTTTTCCTCATCAGCAGGATAGGATTCCTCATCCATTCCTATATCGTCATCTTCATCCTCTTCGTCTTTCCCGGCAGCGGCCTTCTGAGCCGCGGCGCTCTGCGCCTTCTGGGCGCCCTGGCTCAGGCGCTTGAGGAGCTTGATAGAGAAGCCGCCGCCTGCTCCTGGCTTACGGCCGAGGGCCACATAGCGCAGGATTGCCCCGATGATGAAGAGGGCGGCCAAGGCCCCTAGGACCTCCGGTTTGAGAATGACGATAAGGAAGAGATCGAAGATGGCTGAAAGGCTCAATCTTCCTCCACGCTGGAGGATTCAAGCTTAAAGCTTGTTTCGTCTTCCTTGCTCTCCGGGTTGTACTCAGAGTGATACAGGAATTCGTAGAGTCCCTTCTTTTGTTCCGGCTTTATTTGGTAGAAGCCAAGTCCGTAGTAGACGTTTTTTTCGTCCGAATAGCGGCGCATAACCCTGGCTTGGCAATGGATAGCCCGGTTGCCAAGGTGGAACTCAAGCTCAATTCCGCTCTGCGTCTTGAGCATGAGCTTAAGGTTATCCTTAGGAAGGGCTATGAGCATGCCGGCGGCGGATATGTCGGCGATGGTAGCGCCCAGGGGAGTGCGTTCCTTACGGATGGATTTGTCGTTGAAGTAGTTGTGGGACTTAAGGAAATAGGCCAGGATGCGTGAAAACTCAAAGACAAGGTCTACCGTGGAGAGGTCGAATGAAACCCGGCGTTCGTCTCGGTTACAGACGTAGACATAGCCAACGACGTACTGGTAGTAGAGTACTGGAACCCAAATCTCAGAATGGATGCTCTTTGAGCCCTTTTCCGCCAGGAGCTTTTCCATCTTTGAACCGGTAAGGAAATACTCGGCGCCCTCGTAGTCTTCTTCCATATCCTTTGTGATGAGGCGCCCCTCCGGATAGGGATCTCCCGTGGGCAAACCGGAGCGGGTGGATGGGATATAGAGAGACTTCCCCAGCTTGGAAATGAGAACCTCTTCAAAGGTTTCCGGCTGGCGTTTGCGGAACATGATGGTGCGGTTCTCGCTGGAAACGGGCGTAATGCGTTTTTTAAAGCTCTCAACCAGGCTGTTCATAGAGGTTATGTCGAAGGCATCGTTGTACTGGGGAAGCTCGACGGCGGAGTATTCCTCGCAGACGGGGAAATTGAGGGCAAATTCCCCGGATTGGAGGAAGAGCTTTACGTCCAGCCCGTGGGGAGGGGGAACGCGCACGTACTTGCGCTCAAGCCCGCGATAAGCGTTCTCCGGGATGGCCATAAAAAGCTTTTTCCCCTCAACCTTGCGCACCTTCGTCTTGAAACCGATAGACTGGCCGCGGAAGGTTAGGTAGCAGGAAACGCGGTCCCAGCTCTGAAAACCGGGCCAGTCCGGGGTCGTCTCCAGGGTTATCAGTTCCTTGCCTATCTCGGTAACGATACCCTCGGCGGCTTGCCGGGCGTTGTGGAGACGTATGGGAATTCTGTCGCTCAAGGCGGCTTTGAGGATAAAATCCTTCTCGATGCCGGAAATCTTGCTAGCCACTTCAGTATCCTCTTTAGCCGGGGATTGTATCATAGAAACGTAAAAGCCTCCAGCCTCTGAGGGCCGGAGGCGGGCCTCTGGCGAAAGCTTGAATAATTCCGTAGAATGTCCCCATGGACGAACCGAAGCTGCGAGAGCAAGTCGACCTCATCCGTGAGGTTTTTTCCTACCAGAGCCGCTTTGACGGAAAAACCATCGTGCTCAAGGTGGATTATCCGGTAACTGAGTCATCGAATTTTCCCATCCTGATCAAGGATTTAGCCATGTTGCGCCAGACGGGCATCCAGATAGTCATCATCCCCGGCTCGACGGAGAGGATAGACGATGTCCTTGACCGCTATGGGGTGAACGCCGCTTTTGAGGCTGGGGTGCGCGTTTCCAGCCCCGAGGCCATCCCCTTCATTAAAATGGCGGCCTTCGATGTGGCCAACCGCTTTATGACCCTCTTTTCCGCCCATCGCGTCAACGCCGTGGTGGGGAATTTCGTGCGCGCCCGTGCCATGGGGGTTATTGGCGGGGTGGATTACCAGCAGTCAGGCCGGGTGGACCGCATCTTGGCTGAGCCGGTTTTGCAGCTTATGAACATGGGGCAGGTCCCGATCTTTCCCTGTATCGGTTGGTCATCGAGCGGAAAGCCCTACAACCTCTCCTCAGATGAGCTTGCATTGGCGGTAGCAGAAGCCCTTAAAGCCGTCAAGCTCTTTTTTGTCAGTCCCGGCCCGGGGCTGTCCAGCGAGAAACTCAAAACCAGCCCGAACATGGATCTCTCGGCCAATGGAAGGATCATCCGCATGACGGTAGATCAAGCCGAGCGCCTTGTAAGCCTTAACCCAAACTGCAACGACCCCGACTTCCGCAGGGTGGAATTGGCGGCTAAGGCATGCAAGCGGGGGGTGGAACGCGTCCATATCGTCGACGGGCTGGTTGAAGGCGTTATTCTTAAAGAGCTCTTCTCAGCTCTGGGCATTGGCACCATGGTCTACTCTAGCCCCTCCGACTCCTTCCGCCCCCTCAAGGCAAAGGACATTCCCGAGGTTCTGCGCCTCATGCGGCCCCTGGTTGAAAAGGGTATTTTAAAGAAGCGCACCGAGGACGATATTCGGGATAAGATGGCAGATTACGTGGTGTGCGACTCGGACGGCATCATCCAAGCCTGCGGCGCCCTCCACCCCTACGCAGGCGAGGGCACGGCAGAGATAGCGGCCATCGCCGTCAACCCCGCCTTCAGCCAATTGGGCTTGGGAAAACGCCTGATCAATCATTTGGTGGAAAAGGCGCGCTCCTCAGGCCTTGGGCAGGTTTTCGTCCTCACCACCCAAAGCCAGGATTGGTTTGAAAACCTAGGCTTCCGCGAGGGAAGCCGTGAGGATTTACCCGAAGCCAAGCAGGCAAGCTACGATATGAAACGCAAGAGCGAGGTCTATTTCCTCGACATAAACCAGGGCTAAGCGGAGAAGGCTATGAAGATAAGCATTATTGAGGTACCCCTGGATTTTGGGGCGAATCGACGCGGGGTGGACATGGGTCCCTCCGCCGTCCGCCTTGCCGGCATAAAAGAAAGCCTGAACGCAATCGGCCACGACGTGGGAGAGTCCCTACCCCGCCTTGTCATGCCCAGCCAAGAGTTCGAGGAAGTAGGCGATCCAAAATTGAAATTCCTTGAGCCGATAGCCATCGCCTGTGAAAATTTAGCCACCCGGGTGGAAGCGGTTGCCGATTCGGGGGCCTTTCCTCTGGTAGTCGGCGGCGACCATTCCATAGCCATAGGCACCCTCGCCGGCCTCTCGGCCCACTACCGCAAGCAAAAACTGAGCTGGGGCGTGTTGTGGATAGACGCCCACGGAGACTTCAACACCCAAGAAACCAGCCCCTCGGGCAATATCCACGGCATGAGCCTGGCGGCTTCAGCCGGGATAGGCCACCCTCGCCTGACGGGCCTCCACGGAGACTACCGCAAGGTTGAGCCGGCAAATATCGTCCTCTTGGGCGTGCGGGAACTCGATCCCGGGGAAAAGCTCAACATCAAGGCCGCAGGGATCCAGGTTTTTTCCATGGGGGATATCGACCGCCTCTCCATGCCTGACACGGTAAGCTTCGTCATAGAGTATTTCAAGGACAGGGTAGACGCACTCCACGTAAGTTTTGACATAGACTCGATGGACCCGCGCTACGCGCCGGGCGTGGGCACCCCGGTTGGCGGAGGACTCGACTACCGCGAGGTGAGCCTCCTCATGGAATCCTTGGCACGCACCGGTTTAGTGCGCTCGGCCGAGATCGTGGAAGTGAACCCCATCCTCGACGTGCGCAATCAAACCGGCCAGGTAGCCGTGGAGAGCATTGCCCGCCTCTTGGGCGCCAAGCACTACTAAAATATTTATGACTTCCGCCACTCGGCAGGTCCTGCCTCGGGACGCCCTCATCCTGGCGCCCATGGCCACGTTGAGCCATCGAGGCGCTCGCGAGATTATTTCTAGCTTTGGCGCTTGCGATATCTTCTTCACGGAGATGGCGAACGCGGCGGCCATCGTCTCGGGAAACCGCTTCGAGGAATATTATCTGGATACCCTACCGCATCCGGAAAAGACGGTCCTCCAGCTTGTTGGGGGAGATGAGCAGGAGATTCTGACCGCCGCGGACTTTATTCGAGGGCGCTTCTTTAGCGGCGCCGCAGAGCCGATCTTCGGCATCGATCTCAACTGCGGCTGTTCCGCGCCCGAGATTATCCGTGGGGGCGGAGGCGCGGCCTGGTTGCGTAAGCCTTCAGCCCTGCTCGAACTTGCCGCGCGCTTGCGCGAGAGACTCCCTGACTGCAATCTATCGGCAAAACTCCGCCTTGGTGAGTCAGACGATCCACAAGCACTGCTCTTCCTCGGCAGGGGCTTCGAGAGCGCAGGCTTTGACTTCATCACCCTCCATCCGCGCCTGCGTTCCGATAAATACGGCCGCCCCCCGCGCTGGGAACGGGTGGCCCTCCTTGCCGCGGAGCTAAGCATTCCCGTGATAGGAAACGGGGACGTGGACGGCTATGAAGTATGGCGAAGCCGCAAGCAGCAATCAGGCTGCGCGGGGGTGATGATCGGGCGGGCGGCAATGCGAATGCCATGGATTTTCAAGCTTTTGCGCGCACGAGACGCCGACTCCAGCGCGATTGTCAGCGTTGATCTCGAAGAGATCGCGCGACGCTTTATCGAAGCCTTGATCCTTCGTCAACCGCCGGAATTCCATAAAAGCCGTGCCCGGCGCTTCTTCTATTACCTTGCGGAAAATCTCAGGTTCGGAAATCGGATAAAGTATCGAACACAGGCGGGGGAAAGCCCCGAGGAATGCTTGGATATCTTCCTTGAATATTTCCTCGATTCTCCGTACGAGAGGGTTATGCGCTTTGGCGGAGCAGGCGCTAACGAAGCCCTACTTCCTTAAAACATGCAAATGATTCCGCTTATAAAGCAGAAAGTAAACCTTTAAGCACTAGCCTCGCCACGCTGATTATTTTCCGATTTCTTTTTCTCGAGCGCGTTGCTCACGAGGGCTAATGAGGTGCTAAAGGCGCCAAGAATAGCAAAAACCCCCAGGGTGCGGAAATAACCCGATTCTTGGACATCAAAAGTCGATCCAAGCATGATACTGATTGTCAAATGCGTAGTCACGACGCTGATGATGGCCATAATACGACTTACTAAAAAAGCGAGCGAACGGGCCTTTAAGAGGAATAAAAGCCCTATATGGGCTAAACCGATCGATGAGGTACATGCCAAAGCAGCAAGCCTGAAAAACAAGATTTCTAACTCACGGGCCCATATAAAAAGACAGCCAAAAAACATGCCCAGAATCGTGGCGGCTAATCCGATAAAGGCCCCGATCTTAAAACGATTTCTATCAATCATAAAAACAAAACATAGTATGAAGAGGCTATACATAGAGAACATGAGACTCGTGGCGAGAATGCGCACTTTCCAAAAATCGAAATCCCCTGAAAGCAGGAGGAGTATACCGGTCAAGGCGGAAAGCCCCAAAAGGCATAAAAACAGTATGAAGAAGGGTTTTGCCAGGCCTTTGGGCTTTGCCTCTGTTTTTTGTGGAGTATCCGATTTTGCTATGTCAAGCAATAGCTCAAGATCCTTATTCATTGCCATTTTCTTTTTCCTGCTGTTTTTTATACAGGACAAGGAAGAAGATAAGTAAGCCGGCGGGGGTTATGAGGCCTGAGCCTAGGATGCGTAGCACATTCGAAAGGTTGTGAATAAGGGTGAGGCCTGTCGATAAGAGCTGAATAAAATTTATGAACTGGAAAGCTATGTCTATAATCAGGCAGATGATCGCGGTCAGGGTTGCGTTTTTCAGATTCATGATGATGCTCCTTTCTCTGATACTCTTATCGCGACGCGGTTAGCCGATCATAGTTTTTAGCTTCTCGATCTCGTCACGCAAGACGGCCGCTTTTTCAAATTCGAGATTCTTAGCGTGCTCGAGCATCTGCTTTTCCAAGACACGGCGCAGGGCATCGCGTTCCTTGGGCAGCATGACGTTGTAGGAAGCCTTAATTAGTTCGACATCGGTTTCTGTGGCGTCGCGGTCTTCCTCATGATGCCGCTCGAGGATATCCTGGATGGCCTTTTTAACGGTTGTCGGGGTAATGCCGTGCTCGGCGTTGTAGGCAAGTTGCCTATCGCGCCGGTGCTTTGTCTCTTCAATGGCCTTTTGCATGGCGTCTGAGACGCGGTCTGCGTACATGACTACTGCACCAGCGGCGTTGCGCGCCGCCCGGCCGATAATCTGTATCAGGCTTGTAGCCGAGCGTAAAAAGCCTATCTTGTCCGCGTCGAGGATAGCGATGAAGGAAACCTCCGGTAGGTCAATGCCCTCGCGCAAAAGATTGATGCCCACCAGGACGTCGTAATCCCCCTTGCGCAGCTGCATGAGTATCTCAACCCGCTCGATGGTTTCAACCTCGGAGTGGATGTAGCGCACCTTGAGCCCCAAGCCGGAGAGGTAGCCTGTCAGGTCCTCGGCCATCTTTTTTGTGAGGGTAAGTATGAGGCTGCGCTCGCCTACCGCGTTCCGTTTGCGGATCTCGGCGTAGATGTCTTCCATCTGCCCCTGGCTGGGGCGAATCTCTATTTCCGGGTCCACGAGGCCGGTGGGGCGGATGAGCTGCTCGACAACCTGCTTGGAGCGCCCGATCTCCGCCGGGCTAGGGGTGGCTGAAACGTAAATGACGGAGTCCACAATGGAGTCGAATTCCTCAAAACGCAGGGGCCGATTATCCAGGGCCGAAGGCAGGCGAAAGCCGAAATTGACGAGGTTTTGCTTACGCGAGCGGTCACCGGCATACATTGCCCCTATCTGGGGAAGGGTTACGTGGCTCTCATCCACGAAGCACAGGAATTTCTTGGGAAAGTAATCTACTAAGACCGAAGGCCGCTCCCCACTTTTGCGGCCGGAAAGAGGGCCGGAATAGTTTTCTATGCCCGAGCAATAGCCCATCTCCTCCATCATCTCCAAGTCGTACTCAGTGCGCGTCTTGATGCGCTCCGCCTCTAAAATCTTGCCCTGAGCTTGGAGCTCAGCGTAGCGCCCCTCAAGCTCTGCGCGGATGGATGCCAAGGCGGAATGAACCATGGCCTCCGGCATGACGAATTGCTTTGCCGGGTAGATGACTGCCTTGTCCAAGTCTTCGATAACCGCGCCGGAAATAGGCTCAAAGCGGCGGATGCGGCTAACGGTATCGAAGTCGAATTCGATGCGGTAGGCGTCGGTGACGTAGGAGGGTTGGATCTCAAGCACGTCTCCCCGCACCCTGAATCGGCCCCGCTCCAAGACAGCGTCGTTGCGCTCGTACTGCAAGGACACGAGTTCTCGCTTTAAAGCGTCTGGGTCCAGCTGGGAGCCAAGGGCCACCTCTACCTTCATCTCGCGGTAGACCTCCGGGGTCGCTAATCCGTAGATGCAGGAAACGGTGGCGATGATGATGACGTCTTTGCGCTCCATGAGGCTGCGAGTGGCAGAGAGGCGTAGACGCTCAATCTCATCGTTG
Source organism: Treponematales bacterium (assembly GCA_041739325.1). Lineage (GTDB taxonomy): Bacteria > Spirochaetota > Spirochaetia > Treponematales > JBGSOB01 > JBGSOB01. The sequence goes on along the minus strand of JBGSOB010000230.1, from coordinate 3,946 downwards.
ATGGATGAATCCTTTTCTATGTAGAGGTCGCGCGAGGGCACGTAGGCCTCCGGCTGGTAGTAGTCGTAGTAGGAAACAAAGTACTCCACCGCGTTGTCCGGGAAAAAGGACTTGAATTCCCGGTAGAGCTGGGCGGAGAGGGTCTTGTTGTGGGAGATGATAAGGGTGGGGAGCTGTACGGCTTCGATGATCTTGGCCATAGTAAAGGTTTTACCGGAACCGGTGACGCCCTTGAGGGTTTGGCGGTCATATCCGCGTGAAAGCCCCTCGGTGAGGAGCTTGATTGCCTGGCCCTGGTCCCCGGCCGGCTCGAAGGGAGAAACAACCCTGAATGCCTTCATCCTATACCGCCTTAAAATATGATAATAACAAAGGGCAGGCGGCGCCGACAAGGGTCTGGAATAAACCATAGGTCCTAGGAGAAATTTGCGAAAGCGAGGGGAATCGGCTATGATGGACAGGGTAGTATGGTTTCTATCTACGAAAAGGGGTTATTCGCCATGGCCCGCATCCATCACCGTCCGCTCCTCAGCCTGCTTCTGAGCGCTTTTTTAGGGCTTAGCTCCCTGTGCGGCTTGAGCGCACTCTCCGCCCAAGATATTGTAGGATTTTCCCTCCCGCTCAAGGATGGCTGGAGCTATGCACTCGGGGATAACCCCGCCTGGGCCGCGCAGGACTTTGACGATTCAAGCTGGAAGGTCTTGGAGACTCCCTCTATCGATTTAGGGCCATCAGGCTCCTTCTTTTGGTTACGCAGACGTATTCCCGCCGGAAGCCTCCCTAAGGACGCAGAGCTCTATCTCATGGTCGGAAAGCTTTACCCAGCGGCAGAGATCTTCCTCAATGGGGTCCGGATCAGCGTTCACGGCTCCTTCCCACCTCATTACGAGGGTATGGGCAAACAGCCTTACCGCTTCCTCCTCCCCGACGGACTCTACGAAACAGATGGCGGAGCCCTCTTGGCCATCCGCGCCTACTACGACGGCTCAAGCATAGATTTGCCTGCCTTTTCCATCAACGACCAGTATGCCGGTAAGGCAGCCTTTACCCTGGGCAACTTCCTGTCCTTTGACCTCTACTTCGGCTTAGGTTGGGTCTGCCTCATTGCCGGCCTCTATTTCCTCTTGCAGTTCCTGATGGACAGAAGCAAACTACCCAACCTCCTCTTTGCACTCTCCACCATTGCCATATCCTTTTATTTTTTGGAGATGGGCTCCTACCTCGGCCTTTTGCCCTACTCATATAACCGCGCGGTGTCTAAGGCCATCCTCTCGCTCTCTGTGGTATTCTTCGTCCTCTTTTTCCGATCCTACTTTGGGCTAAAAACGCGTAAGTGGCTCATCGTTTACGCAATCATCGAGCCCACCCTCATGTTTATCGCCTTTTTCGCTACCTGCCGCAACACGGCAACGATGGACATAGTCTTCAGCGTCGGCCTCCTGCCCATACTCATTTCAATTTTCTACATCCTCTTCCTTGTCATCCGCCAAGTAATACGTGGCAATCGCGACGCCCTGGTTCTCCTTGTGGGGGTATTCATGGCGGTAGGCTTTGGGGGTTACGACGCCGCCTATAAGATCATGGGTATAGAACCGACGGCTTGGCTCCAGGGCATCGGAATCTTCGGCCTCAATATGTCGATGTTCGTTTCACTCTCCATCCGCGCCGCCAAGAGCAACGCGGAACTTACCGACTACGCGCGGCAGCTTGAAACAAAACGCCGTGAATTGGCAGACTTCCTCAAGCATATCGGGCAAGCGGCCCAGGGCATGTCGAGGATCGCCGCTACTATCGACATGAACGTGGGCAGCGTCTCCCAGGTGACGGAGCGCCTGACTTCGAGTTCTAGCGACATCGACTCAGGCCAATCCAATCAGGACAGCTTCCTGACGGCGGCTAATTCGACCTTGGGAAAACTGCTTGAGAGCCAGGAATCTTTGTATCGAAGCATCGGCTCGCAAGCCCAGGGCATAGAAGAGTCAACCCGCACCATGGATTCCTTTTTCGGCAAGGTCGGTGAGATCAACGGAAAGACGAAGGAAGCGCGCGACGGCGCCATTAAGCTAGAAAGCAACGCCAAGGAAGGCATCGGGGCAGCAGCGGCTATGAACGCCGTCATAGCCGCCATCCGCGAATCCACCGCCAACATCGGCTCCACGGTAGACGCGGTCGACGATTTTGCCGAGCGGACAAACCTCCTGGCTATGAACGCCGCCATCGAAGCCGCCCACGTGGGATCGGCCGGACGCGGCTTCGCGGTTATCGCCAACGAGATAAAAAACCTAGCCGCCGCCTCGTCGGAGCGCGCAAAGCAGATACGCCAGTCCATGGATCAGATAAGCTTTAGGATCGGCGAGGGCGTTACGGGGAACGCGAGCGTCAACCAAGCCCTGCAAACCATCAGCAAGGGCGCCCAGGAGGCGGCGGAGCAGATCCGCGCCATCTACCAAGGGGTAAAGGGTCTTAAAGAATCTGGCGAATCCATTATCGGCTCAATGCGCGAGCTTGACGCCTCGGCTTCCGCCATCAAGCGTGAGGCCGACGTTCAAAACCAGGGCAGCCAATCCATCCGCCGCGACATGGACCAGATACTCTCCGGCGCAAAGACGATGCGCCAAGCGGTTGAGAGGGTAAAGAAGGGCAAGGACGAACTCGTGGAAGCCGTCATGAGCCTCAAAGAGGTATCGAGGGACGGGTCGGTAGTCATCCGGGACCTGGATCAGCTTCTCTCTCAGGGGGGAACACAACCTTGAGCGGTCGTGCCTGGCGCGCGGTAAACTATAGAGTGCAGGGCCTGCTTTGAAAAAATATCGGCTCACTGGTCCTCGCAGAGCCTGCGGAATCGTTCGCCGATATTTTTTCAAAGCACCCGCGCTGCATAGCTCTCAGGCGCCAGTCGCGAACGCTTGAGGGTGGGTTCACTGGCGTCATGCGAAGAGAGGTATGTCGGCTCTGCCGACATACCTCTCTTGTACGCGGTTCCCCCTCGCTTCGAAGTCCTCGCCGTGCTGTGCACGGCTCCGGTCTTCTCCGCTACCCCCTTGTGTGGGTCTTCTAGTTAGTACGACTTTCCACCGCGCCATAAAATATAACGTTCAACCCGACAACGCTTCGCGTCGCGGGTTAACTCTTCATTTTATCGACGCTGGCTACGATGCAAAAAACAAGGGGAGCCGCAAGAGCGCTCTAGTGATTCACGATGGCCGATATTAGCCTAATGTCCTGCTTAACCTGCGCCGCTTATGGCGGCGTCAGGTTCAAGCGATTATTAGGCGGTTATTACTATTCTTCTCATTTATTCTGATCCATAATGGCAGCGGTGCAATATTCACCATGTTCTCTTCAATGTATAAATTTGTATTTTCTTTTTATTTTCCACCGTAAGAAAGTAAATATTCCCTGAATGATCAAAAATGGCCACAGGACGCCAATACTTATTCTCTGGTTGTAATCCTTGCGTTGCTCTTTTTTTGTCAAGAACAAAAGAATTGATGTTATCATAATTAAAAAAAACGAGAGGTGTTCCAAAATTATTAACTAAAACAAATCTATCATCTCCGTGCGGCAAACTTACATCTAATAATGCTGTACCATTCGGACTTATATCCGGTGGTAACTGTAAAAAGGTACCATCACTCACATCAAAGCCCTCGGGTAAAACAATTCCTTTTTCTTTACTTATAAACGAGCTTTCCTGAAAGAGATTATACCACTGCATTCTCATATCTTTACTTCCATAAATGAAAATACCATTTAAAATAAGTGGATATTCCTTTGCTTCAATCATGCTGACAATCCGTGAATCGATCTCAGGACCATACATCCTACCTTCATAGATTTTCTTATTCTTTTCACGGATTATGTTTTTAGCAGCCTCCCCCTCATAAGCCTTGCCATCCTTGTCGGCACATTCCCATTGCATGACATCTCTTACTCTTTTCCATAA
>JBGSOB010000226.1:0-9885 GCA_041739325.1 Treponematales bacterium | reverse complement strand
TATGGATAAAGGACGCGACGGCGTTGCCGGCAGGAGCCTTCAAGATCGTGAATTCCTGGGGTAAGGGTGGAAGCTGGGAAAATATTGCTGATGGTTATTATTGGGTGACCTATCAAACCATGAAATCCCAGCAAATGCCGATATATTATTTCTACAATAATTCCAATGCCGCATATAGGCCTACGGTAATCGCCGTATTCAATATCAACCACAGCAATCGAAGCCAAGCCTGGGTTACGGTCGGCTTGGGCGACCCTGCAAATCCATTTATGCAAAAGGATCTTCAGAGCCGCTGGGGTACAACCCTCCAGAGCGGGGCGCTTCCCTTCCCAAGCAATAGCATGGTCGTAGACATCTCCGAATTCGCCCATTACTTGAACGACTACAACGTCTTTATAAAGGTGAATAATCAAGGTACGACCACCGGGACGATACAAAACTTCTCCGTTGAATGCTATTCAAGTTATGAAGAAGCAGCCTTTAGAACCATCAACAGCGCCACGGCGATGCCCGTGACTATCGCGGCGTCGACGAGCTCTTCCGCAATTATCAATACGCAAGGGGCCTTTAATACCACTGAACTCGGATTAATCATTCCGCCCCCGCGTTTTGATATGAGCGGCAATAGCTTTGTCGAGCGCAGCCCCACGGCCGAGGAACTCATCTCGGATAAGGAACGAATCGGGGTGTATAAGCCGGGAGTCAATTATAACCGTAAAGTCAATGGCATGGGGACGGGCTTCCAACCGCCCGACCAAGAGGCGTGGAAAACCTTGAAAAAGCTTCAAGCCTTTAGCTCCGTCAACGTAAGCGGTCCATTGCCGACATCGTTTGACAACTCAACTTCCAGCTACTTCCCGCCTATCGGCAATCAGGGCGGTGAGGGCAGCTGTACCGCTTTCTCCATCGGTTATTATATTCACACCTATAACGAGGCAAGGGAACATAATTGGGACCTTTCCACCACTACCTGGGGCGGAACCTGGCCCGGACAGCCCCAAAGCAATCTCAACAAGATTATGAGCCCTGACTTTATTTACCACCAGATTAACAGTGGTACGGACTCTGGTTCGAATTGGTCGATGGCGGGAAGCCTTGCCATTCGCCTCGGGGTTGCTACGTGGAACACCATGCCCTACAACACCGCCAATAGCACCAGTTGGCCTTCAGAGGCGGCTTGGCGCGAAGCACCGCGCTATCGCGCCAGCGCCCCGGGCAACAATTATTGGGATTACTCTCAGGACGGATATTTCATTATCAAAACGGATGCAGATATCTACTTGCTTAAGTCCCTCATCGCCGCAGGCTATTGCGTAAGCACGGGCGTTCAAGCGGCTTCAGGCGGCATGTATGACCTCTTTAGCGGCGAGGATGTCGCCGATAACGGCACTACCGGACCTATGTCGATTGACCATGCGCAGACCATCGTTGGCTACAAAGAAGGTACCGCTTGGAATATTAATAATCCTTAAGGATTGGGAGCCCACCGCTCGAAGCGGCGGCTTAACCTAAGCCAAGGGATAGCTCAGATAAAGCCCATAGCAAACCCAACAGAAGGGCAGGCTACGGGCTTTTTTTGGGTTTGTGCTATGAGTAGGTTGACGAATAGCATTCTTTGAGAATAAATTTAGGATAAGGAATATTGATGGCAGGTAATCATCCGAAGACAGAGGCCTGGGATAGGGCGGTTCAAGCGGCAATCGTCGCCACCGACCATGAAATGGAGCGGCTTTATGGGGCGGGCGTCCAATTAAGAAGGAATCGACCCCAAAGCGGAAGTACCGCCAACCCGCAGATGGACGGGCTCTTTAATATTAATCTCGTTTTTACCAATGGAGCCAATTCCCTGCTTGGACGGGGTTATTCCCTGGATATCGAGGTAGGCAGCAACGAAGATCCCAGTCCGGAGATGACGGAACGCTATACGGAGAGTTGCCGGAAAATTTTAGAGGCTGAACTGCAAAAAAGCCTTCCAGGCAGAAACCTGCATTTTGAGCGCGACGGCGATAGATGGAAGCTCCAGGGGGATTTTTCCCTTGGTATGGCTTAGGAGCCCATGAGCTCGTCAAAGCTTGGCACGTAGTTCGGGTCAGACAGTTTGCGGGCGATCTCCGCCTTTTTTTCATCCGCCATACGTTTTTTTTCCTCGGCGTCGAGCTTAGCGCGCAGTTCATCCAGAAGCTCGGCCATGTTCTTTCCGCCGGAATACTTTTTGAGGGCTTGGCCGATTTCAACGGATATAGTCTCCCTGAAATCGGGGTCGGGGTTCGTCCAGACAGAGCGCAGGGCGTCGAGCATGAGCTCTTCCATGCTATCCCTGTCTTCTCGGTGTTCAATCTTTGCCATGCGGGGCAAACCCTTGCCGACGAGGTATCTATTAACCGCATCAATGATGTTGTCTAGGTTGCTCATTCCTTCACCTCTGGATAATTCTAGCATCCGAGCATGGTAAATGCAAAGAAAGAAATTGCCTTTTACGCAAAACGGGCAAAGCCCTAAGACCCGTCCGGCTAGCCTTGTTCTGGCTCAGCCTCTCGGCGCTTAGGGACGATCCCGATCGGCATCCCGCCGGGTAGTCTTCCTCTCGGTCGCGCTTAAGATGGCTTTGCGCAAGCGAACGGATTTAGGTGTGATTTCAACCATCTCGTCTTCACGCAAAAAGAGAATGGCCCGTTCGAGGGTCATTGGTTGGATGGGCGTGAGGGTGAGGGCTTCATCCTTGAGCACTGAGCGCATATTTGAGAGCTTTTTTTCCTTGCATGGATTTACGTTCAAGTCCGAATCCAGGTTATGCTCTCCCACGATCATACCTTCGTAGACCTGCTCGCCGGGAACGACGAAGAGTCGTCCGCGGGGCTCAAGGTGGTAGAGCCCGTAGGTGACGGCGGCTCCACTACGGTCCGCTACCAAGGAGCCTGAGAACCGATCCACGAAGTCTCCGCGGTACTCCTCGTAGCCGGAAAGGTAGGAATTCATGATACCGGTGCCCTTGGTGTCGGTAAGGAAGATATCGCGGTAACCGATGAGGGCGCGCGAGGGGACGGAGAATTCCAGGTGGACGCGGGCGCCGGCGTGGCAGGTGTAGGCGAGCATCCGCCCGCGTCGGCTCGTCATTTTTTCCGTCACGATGCCGGCGAACTCCTCGGCGCAATCCACAAAGAGGCGTTCTATCGGTTCAAGTTTTTTTCCCGCATCGTGCTTGAAGATTACCTCGGGGCGGCTGACGCAGATTTCAAAGTCCTCGCGGCGGAGCATCTCTATAAGGATGACAAGCTGGAATTCGCCGCGGCCGCGAACGATAAAGCCGCCGCCCTGCTTTGCTTCCTCAACCTGGATGGAGACGTTTTTTAGGGTTTCCTTACGCAGGCGCGCCAAGAGTTGGCCTGATTGGACTTGCTTGCCTTCCTGCCCCGAGAGGGGCGAGGTGTTGACGAAGAAACGCATGGCGACGGTGGGCTCGTCGACGATGAGGCGCTTGAGGGCCTTGGGAGCGTCGCGGGTGCAGATGGTGTCGCCGATATGAACGTTCTCTATGCCGGAAAGGACGATGATGTCGCCGGTTTGGGCGCTGGCGGTTTCTACTAATTTTATGCCGGAATAGCTGTGAAGCTTGGAGATGCTTAAGTCTTCGCGGCTATCGTTTTCTCCTAGGCAAACCAGGCTGTCCTTTGATTGAGCCTGCCCGTTCATCACCTTGCCGATGGCTTGGCGGCCGAAGTAGTCGGAGTAGGAGAGGTCTGAAACCAGCATTTGGAAGGGCTCTGATTTTACGTAGGCCGGTGGGGGTATTTCCTTTAGGATTGCGTCGAGGAGGGGGTGAAGGTTTTCACTCTTTCCATCGAGCTCTGCCTGGGCGATCCCGTTGCGGCCGATGGCGTAAAGGAGGGGGAACTCAAGCTGTTCCTCTGTGGCGCCTAAATCGATAAAAAGATCGTAGATCTCGCTTAAAACCTCCGCCGGACGGGCGTCGGGCCTGTCGATCTTATTGATGACGACGATGATCGATAATCCGCCGGCAAGGGCCTTGGAAAGGACGAAGCGGGTTTGGGGTAGGGGACCCTCGGAGGCGTCGACTAAGAGGATGGCGCCATCGACCATCGAGAGGGCGCGCTCCACCTCGCCGCCGAAATCGGCATGGCCGGGGGTATCGAGGATGTTGACTTTGACGTCGTTCCAGACGATGGAGCAATTCTTGGCGGCAATGGTAATGCCCCGCTCGCGCTCAAGGTCCATGCTATCCATGAGGCGTTCCTGGGTTTCTTGCCCGTCGCGGAAGACGCCTGACTGCCGGAACATGGCGTCTACTAAGGTTGTTTTGCCGTGATCGACGTGGGCGATGATGGCTATATTGCGAATGGCGGGGTTCGATGCGTCTTTGTGGGGCAAGGGCTTTTCCTGGTTTCGCTTGTTAGGCGGGTAGATGCCCCATTCTACCCTTTTTTTTGCCTCCTCGCATAGCCTACTTCACCTGGCAGAGCTGAACGCCAGGTGAAGTAGAATTCTTTGTGTGCGGCTAGAAGCATAAGCTAGAGGGCGTATTCTATAAAGAACCTCAGAAAAGTGGAATTCTTCGTCTCAAGACCCTCGGTTAGGGGATCCTGGACGTAGCCGTCAAGACTCATGCCCCAGAGGAATGCTTGGGGTAAGCGAATTCCGGCCCCAAAGCCGTAGTGGAAGACGGCGCTCAATTCCTCTTGGCCTGGCCCGGAGCGGAGGATGCGCCGTTCGAATTCCGCTTCTAAGCGCGCAAGGCTTCCCAATTTGAGGCTAAAGTCAGCTCGAGGATTAAGGTAGGCATGAAAGGGCAGAGCCGTGCCTGAGTCTGCCGGGGGGAGACAGAGCCCGAGGCTTCCCAGCCAGAGTGGCTGTTTGCCCGAAGCTTCCATAGCCCCAATGACAAGGGAAAAGGAGCTTTCTCTGCCTATCGCATCGTTATCCAGGAAGCGCAGCCAATCCCAGCCATAATTAAGGCCGTAGACCATGCCGCCCAGGACTAGGCCCAGCTCTGCTTCCTGGCTAAGGGCCGCGTTGGCTGATGTATCGTTCGAGCCTTGGCTGAGAAGAAGGTATTCCTGCCCAAGGCTCGTGTGGGTCCATAGACCCCAGGATCTGCCTAAGAGGAAGGCCGCTTCCGCGCGGAGCGAAGCGTCAAAAAGCCCTGTCCCCGCCATCTTGGTTCCCGTAGGCGAGACAAAGAGGCCCAGGGGGGGTGAAATCCGGAGGGCAAGGTAATCAGAGGGTTTGTGAAAGAAAAACCATTTTAGGGCGGCAGAACGCCGTGCCCGCTCTTGGGCTGAGGCGCTCATCTCTCGCGCTATGCGGGCGCGGCTTTTTTTCATGGAAGACTCGTAGGAGGCAAGGCGCTTTTCCAGGTAACTCAGCCTCTCAGCTAGGAGGCTCTTTGCCCCGCCTAAGAGCTTTTTGTTGCGGATAAGGTTTGAACGCTCAACCTTGATTTCACCCAACCGAGAAGAAGCCGCGTCGCGATCCAGGCGGAGCGAGTCCTTGTCGCGTCCCTCGGCCGAGCGCGCCTTTGACTCAAATTCTCGTACGTTCGCTTCGAAGCTTGGCATACGCTTTTCCAATTCCGCGGCAAAGTGGGCTATGGCGGCTTGGGTCTTGTCGGCTTCCAGTTCCTTGGCTGCCCTTTCCGTTCGATTCAGGCCGTCAGCCGCCTGCGTCGTCAAACCCTGCGCATCGGCCTGGATATCGGCAAGGCTGCGCCTGCTCTTGCTTGCCAGGATAGTAAGGTCGACGAGGCCTTCCAGCGAGCGGCTTGCCTCACGCAAAGCGTCGGCAGATCTCCAGTAGGCTGCTGCCGCCCGGGGGAGGTCTCCATCAGATTCCGCTGAAGCCGCTTCCCTCAGATCTGTGCGTGCCGCGCTCAAGGAAATTTCCGCCATATCCAGGATCTCCGTTAAACGAGGTTCGTAGCGGAGGGCGCGGATAAGGCGGATGGATTCCTCCAAGACTTCAAGCTCTACGAGGGTAAAGACCCCAAGAGCCCTTTTTTCAACCTTGATGGTTTTAAATTCCATATCCAGAGGGGGGTCCTTGAGGAAGATGTCCCGGAAGAGCCAGTCTGCCTTGATGCCTTGGAAAAAGGCGTTAAGGGCAGTCGAACGCGCCGCCTTCAGGGCAGCATCCTTACTCAGGCCCTCTGCGCTTGCCTGAGAGCGTAGCATGCCGCCATCCCGCCTAAAGCCCTCGGACTCTTGCGCCTGCAGAAGAGCCGCGCTAAGGGTTACCATCATCGTAATGCTGAACAATATGCGGCTCTGTATCACAAAGGCCTCCCCTGGCTCATTGATCCTTGCGTAGATAGTCTAGTCCTGGGCTAAAACGAATGCAAACCGCATCATCTTTTATCCTCTTCCTTTAATCTTCCCCCCTGCCATTCAACTTGACACAAACGTCATTTCCGTCTAGCATCCAGGGCCTTAGTGCGAAATTTGCTCGAAGCGGTCTGGGGGAACCCAGTCGATCCTTGTTCGGGCGATTCAAAACCACGATTTTTATGGGGGATTATATGGGATCTTACGCGAACGGACTCGTTATCACCGGTGGAGCGAGCGGCATCGGCGCCGCCTCAGTCAAAGCCGCCCTTGCCCGCGGCTGGCCGGTAGCCTTCTGCGACGTTATTCCGAGGGACAAGGTTGATCCCTCCCTCCTTACCGAGAAATCGCTCTATGAGCAGGCCAACGTGACCAAGCCCGACCAAATGGTAGCCTTCCGCGAAGCCGTCGTTCGCTCCTTCCAGGAAAGGGGCCTCAGCCCCGACCACCTCAACGTCGTTGCCTGTGCCGGCATCTCACGCCGTGGCGACCCCGTCCAGGTCCAGCTCATGAAGGATATCAACGAGGGCGGAACCTACAACCTCCTCTACGCCTTTGCCAATGAGATCCAGGCCGGCAAGGGGCTCTTCGTCGGCCTCTGCTCCATCGTCGCCGCTGAGGGTATTGCTGTTAAGGGCGATGAAGAATACGCGGCTACCAAGGCAGAGGCAAAGCGCATTGCCACCGTGGAAGCCAAGGCCCTGGGAGTCGAGGGCTTTGCCGTTGCCCCGGGCGCCATCGACACACCCATGACGCGGCACGAGGCGATCTTTGGCATGCTCCTCTTGGGAGCCGCCCGCAATTTTGGTGGAGACCCCAGCCACAAACTCCACGCCGAGCTTTTGAAGCTGGCTGGAGTTCCCGCCGGCTCCAGCCCGGCCGCCATCCTCAAGGGCCTCTTGGGCTCCGAGCTCACGGGAACCCCGGAGTTCAAACCGGTGGACCAGGCCTTTGAGCAGGATCCCCAGCTGGCTCGCGGGGGCGTGATGCGCTTTACCGCCTGGGTAACGCCCAAGGGCGCCGACGGGGAGCGCCACGTGCGGCCTGAGGCTATTGCCCGCTCGGCTGAGCTCCTGACAAAGCTTGACGTAGTCATCGGCCCCGAAGTGGTGGCTAAGCTCATGCTCGACCAGTTTGAAAGCGGCAAGGCCCCTGAGGGCGGCCTCCTGCGCGCCTACTCGGCTAATCGCGAGAATCGCATTACCGAGCTCTTAGGTTCCTTCCAGGGCTAAGCAATTTCTCTTAGGCGATACAGGCATCCCCCACGGGGGATGCCTTTTTTTTTCTTCCTTACTCGATGAGCCAATACGCTATCTTCCCGCTGAGGGTGGAAACCCGATAGGCAAATTCGTACTAGTCTTCCATGTGACTTCCCTTGTTGTCGCCTAGCTTTTACCCTTTATTCCTCCCTGGCGGAATTCCTGTCAGTCGCGAATTTTTACATAAAGCCCTACTGCCGCAGAGGCTTGCGGAGTATACTTAAGCAAGAGGGAAAGGGTGGATATTCGCACAGAACAAGAAGCTGAGATACTAAGCCGGGTTGATATCTTCCATGCCTTGGGAAGGCAGGAGCTTGATTTTATTGCCGAGAATTCAAGCTATCTGGAACTAGCGCCTGGACAGACCCTCTTTGAGGAGGGTTCGGCCGGGGATTGCCTCTATGTGGTCGTTTCTGGGGCCATCAACGTGGAGAAAAGCTCTCCTGAGGGCAGGTCGGCGCGCATCGCTCAGTTTATCAGCGGGGACTTTTTTGGGGAGCTGGATATGCTTTCCAACGGCAAGCGGAGCGCCTCCGCCCTCGCAGAGAGCGGCACGCGCCTCCTGCGATTCCCGCGGCCGGGTGAGGAGATTGACGATGTGATGGCCGGCCACCCGGCTACGGCCGCCAAGGTCCTGCGCTCCATGCTCGCCGTTATTGCCGCCCGAACGCGGAGGGTGAACGCCCTGGTCAAAGAAAACTCTCCCATGCTACAAGCCCTCAAGCGGCAGGTATACGGCGACAAGCTTTCCGGTCTCAATAACCGTAGTTGGTTGGAGGAGACTCTCCCCGCCCTCTGCGTTCCAGGCGGCGAACATCTTGCCCTCATCATGTTCAAACCCGATAATTTCAAGGAAATCAACGATATCTTCGGGCATGAAGCCGGTGATAGGACAATCATCCTCATGGCCTGTGAACTGCGCGCCTTTTGCCTTGAGCTCGAAGAGGGGAGGGCTAAGCCCTTCCGCTTTGCGGGGAATGAGCTTGGCTTGCTTGTAAGCCCCATGCGAAGGGAAGCTGCCCTTGCCCTCTGCATCGGCCTTAACGAGAGGTTGCGGGCCCTTGATCTGCGCGCCGTTCTTTCTCCAGCTACTGAGACTGAAAAGCCTCCCAGCCTTTCCCTCAGTTTTGGTATTGGCCTCTATCCCCTCCATGCCGCAAGAGCGCAGGCCCTCATCGATGCCGTTCAAGAACTTCCATTTAGAGCCAGGGCTTTAGGCGGTAACCGAATTCTTTTCTTAGGGGAGGAGCTCTGATGGCGCCTCAAGCAAAGAAGAAAAAAAGGGCCGATCTGCGCTCGATTTCCATTTTCTCCCGCCTTGACGGATCTTCGGAGGCTCGGCTTTCCGCCCTCATGCGTAAGCTGAAGCTGGAGAAGGGTCAGACGCTTTTTTCTGAGGGACAAGGAGGGGATGAGCTCTTCGTACTTCTCTCCGGGCGTATAGCCATTTCCGTAAAGCCGGAGACAGCCGAGCCCATCCTTCTTTCCGAAATCGGCCCAGGGGGTTTTTTCGGCGAGATGGCGATTATCGATGGCTCTCCCCGTTCAGCCGACTGCCGCGCCCTGGAAGACTGTAAGCTCTTAGCCCTCGGTGCCCGGGATTTTGACATCTTCCTTGAAAAGGACCCGGCAGCCGCCATACGCATCCTCGACACGATGCTCGAAATCAGCTCTGAGCGTCTCATAAAGACAGGCGTCTTTCTTTCCGATATGGTGCGCTGGGGCGAGGTAGCCAGGCTCAGGGCCGTGACGGATCCAGCAACCGGCCTCTTTAACCGCCGCTATATGGAGGAAAAATTTCCGGAGATACTCCTTCGTCTGCAGGTTGAGGGAAAGCAGGCCTGCCTTGTCATGTTTGACATGGATCACTTCGGATCACTCAACCGGGAGTATGGCCAGGCGGTGGGTGATAGGATCATCTTGGCAGCCGCTGCCTCCTTTCGCTCCGTCTTCGACCCGCGTGACATCCTGGTACGCTATGGGGGGGATGAGTTCGTTTTTCTCCTGCCGGAATCCGCGGCGCAGGAGGGGCAAGAGGCCTGTGACGCGCTCTGCGCCGCCTTTAGGGAAATAAGGATAGAAGGCCAGCCCAGCCTGCGCCTTAGCTGTAGTATGGGCTATGCGGTCTTTCCCGCCCAAGCACAGGGCCTTGAAAGCCTCTGTGCCGCCGCGGACCGCGCCCTCTACCTTGCCAAGGAAGCCGGGCGGGATAGGGCCCTCGGTTTTAGCGGTTATCCTTAAACGCCTTGAGGGGCGGCTTGAAGAGGGGGTAGCGGTAGGTTTCCCAGCCC
>JBGSOB010000213.1:0-18301 GCA_041739325.1 Treponematales bacterium | reverse complement strand
TGGTCAACGAGACGCGAACATCGAAGGCCCTCTTTAGAGAGGCCTTCTTCATCAATGCGCAAAGGGTCGATATCGATGGTATCGAGTCTAGCCTCTTGCGCAAGTTAATCGATCGAGTATCCGAACGCGGGTATTCCGGTCCGGTGCTTGCCGAATGGGTTCCGGTATTCGGGTCACTCTACGGCGTTTTGAACGTCAAGCGAGAGTTGCGTCCGATAGAGGTCGGCAAGCTCAAGCAAGCGATCTACCAGTTGGAGAATGAGGTTAAGGTTACCGGCTCTGGTCGGGAGCTTGCCCTTCCCCGGCTGCTTAATAGGTATTTTTGGCTGATTGACCATTTTGTCGTTAGTCGGGAAGACCGTTCCAAGATAGACGAAGCGCTTCTGAAGATCAGACTGCTCGACGCGTCGATCTATCAACTGTATACGTCGTGAGAGAGGAGTAGCACATGGCCGATTCCGAGGTTTTGAAGAAAATCCAGGAGATGCTCAACGAGGAGAAGTGGACAAGGGCCGCATTGGGCGCCTTTGCCATCACCCAGTTCCATGACCTGGACGCGGTCATCCGCCAAGCGGCCGAGGAGCACGTATCCGACGAGCTCAAGGCCATCTGCGACGAGCACCTGACCCATACCAAGACCTCCATCATCGCCCTTTACATTTCCGGCGTGATCTCGCTCATGCGCCAGACGGTCGACGATTCCAACATGATCACCTTGATCAACCTTTTCAGCGACAACAAGCGCTGGAACCTGGTGCAGTTTCTCTGCGAACGCATCCTGGAATACGGCGAGGATAGGCATGCTTTGCGCACCTTGGCCGAATGCTGTCGCAATGACAACCGCGAGGAAGAGGTCTGGGCGATCTACGAGCGTTTGATCAAGGTAGACTTCGAGGAATCCGACATCGTCAAACTCTTGGCGGAAAAGAGCGAAAAAGAAGGCGACACCGAGAAATCAATCGATTACTATAAAAAGGCTCTGCATCGCTTCATAAATAAAAAAGCCTTTACCAACGTCAAGGAAATTTGGAATAAACTCGTTGAGTCCTGCCCCAACGACCTCTATTTCTTCTTCCATGTTCAGAAAAAAATTGCCAAGCTTATCTCCCAAGATAAAGCGGCCATGTTGCTACAGGACCTCTACAAGCGTTTCCGCGAATCCGGCGACATAGACACCTGCCTCCAGATTCTCAAGATGATCATTGAATACGACGAGCGTGACCCCTGGAGCCGCCGTGAGATCACTGAGTGCTTCCGCGAAAAATTCAAGGATCATTCGCACCTTGAGGAGTACGTAAAGCTATCGGCTCTCGCCTCCGGACCTCGCTCGATCCATGAGGCCATCTCAGACTTCGAGAAACATATCGCCTTCGACGCCGGCAACTTCGTCTACCACCGCAGCTGGGGCGTAGGCCGCATCGCCAAGGTTGAGGGTGACGACATCACCATAGACTTCTCCAAGGTGCGCGGGCATAAGATGTCACTCAAGATGGCGGTCAGCTCTCTGACCACCTTGAGCCGAGAGCATATCTGGGTTCTCAAGTCCATCTGGAAGAAGGACAAGTTACACGACAAGCTAAAAACCGATCACGTTTGGGCGCTTAAGAATATCATCCGCAGCTTTGACAATAAGCTTGACTTAAAGAAGATCAAGGCTGAAGTGGTTCCCTCAATATTGACGCCCAGCGAGTGGAATTCCTGGAGCACCCAGGCCAGGGAAGTGCTTAAGTCCAACCCGCTTTTCGGCAATGCCCCCGACTCCATCGACACCTTCATCGTTCGCGACCGCCCCATCTCCAGCGAGGAGAAGATATACAACCAGTTCAAGGCGGAGAAGAATTTCTTCCAACGCGTGCAATTCATCCGCGATTATATGGAAAACGCCGACTCAGACTCGGAGTTCTTCAACGAGATGTTTGCCTTCTTCACCTCATATCTGCGCTCCACCGGCCCGGCTAACGAATTCATCATTTCCTCCTACCTTTTGATTCGCGATCTTTGCGCCAAGTACCCTGTCCTCAAGTTCTCATTCCCCTACCCCTTCCACGAGCTCTTTGAGCGTATCGAGTCGCTTGAAAGCGTTTACGAGGGCATTAAGGACGCGGAGCTAAAACGCTCCTTCCTTACCAGCATCCGCACCACCTTGGCCGAATGGCCGGATACCTATATCCGCCTCTTCCCCTACTCCCTTTCCCTGACCATCATCCACGTCTTGTTGGATAACGGCTTCCGCGACAAGGTCAAGGAAATGGCCATCCGCATTATCGAGAACTATCGTGAGAACAGGGAAGCCTTCTTATGGTTGGTGCGCAATGCCCAACACGAAGACTGGTTCATGTCCTTAAACCTTCCCTTTGAGAAGATCCTCATTACCTTGGTGCACATCATGGATATCTCCTTTAAAGAGATCGAGAATCACCGGGACACGACGCAGAACCGCAAGATCAACCGGCAGATTCAGGTCCTTCTCTTTAAGGAAGGAACGGTGGAGACCTTCATCTCAACTGCCGACATCGACATGATAACCCGTATCATAACCTTGGTGGACGACGTAAAGGATCTCGACCCAGCCATCAAGCTTAAGTTGCGCAAGAAGGTTACCGAACGCTTCCCGGATTTCCATTTTTATTCCGGCGCGGAGGAGAAGCAGGTAGTTTCCCGCGGTCTCATGGTAACCGGTAAAAAGTACGAGGAAAAACAACGCCTACTCCAGCACATACTAGACGTGGACGTTCCCGCCAACTCCAAGGAAATAGCCTATGCCCTCTCCCTAGGTGACTTGCGCGAAAACTCGGAATACAAGGCAGCCAAAGAAAAACAGGACATTCTCAATTCGACCGTGGCCAAGCTCAAGAACGAGATTGAAAGGGCGCAGATAATCGATCGACACAACGTAAACTCCACCCGTGTCTCCTTTGGAACGCGAGTCAAGCTTAGCAATGAAAGCAGCAAGAGCGAGGAAGAGTATACTATCATGGGTCCCTGGGAATCCGACCCTGCGCAGAGCGTCATATCCTATCTCTCTCCCTTCGGCGCGGAGCTTATGAATAAAAAGATTGGCGACAGCCTTGCCTTTACCATAAACGAGCGTGATTACGCCTATCGCGTGCTGGATATAAAGCCGATCGACTTCTAGCCGACCGACTTAATAAAAATGTAAGGGTGATTGTCACCTGGGGGTGAATTGATATGAGACGGATATTAGCCGTTTTTGCATTGGCCTTTTCCTGCCTCTGCCTTGCCAGCGCAGAGGACAGGGCCGATGTCGTCGTCCTCTTGGACAGCTCCGAGTCGATGTTTCCCTATTTCGAACCCGTAGTCGAATACATCGTCACCAAGGTAGCAAGGGATTATCTGCGCCAAGGCGATACCTTTCACTTGATAACCTTCTCTGACGATGCAAACTTGGAAATGGTCCAGACCATTAACAAGGAAGAGGACGTGCGCAGCGTCATTTCACGGCTGTATCTGGTCTATCCTTTCGGAAAAAACACGGACTTGCTTTCTGCCGTTGATTACTTAAAGCAATACGTCCAAGTGCTTCCGAAAAAAGAAACTCGCCTTATCGTCATCATCACCGACGGCGTCCATAGCCCAGCTGCGTCAAGCCCCTTTATCGGCTATGATGACGCTCGGGCCATGCAGGCCTTAACAAGCAACGCCACGGATATAGGGAAGCTGGGTTGGAAGGTTTCCATCATTCGGATTCCCTTTAACGCCGCGGACGCAACTTCCCAAAAAGACAATGGCAAGCTTGATCCTTCCTTGGTCATCAAAGGCCTTGAAGACGCGCTCAATATTCAGCGGGTTGACTTTGATCCGCAAAATCCCGATAGTGTGGCGCAAAATGCAGTGGGACTGCCAAGCGTAGAATTTCCCACAGATCTTGGAAAAAAAGACGCTGAGTTTTCTTTTTCCATAAAGGTTCACAACGCTTCACTTGACAAGCTCAATCTAGAACTCCGTCGAGTCTTTTCCGGCGGTGAGAACATCCTCACGAGCAATTCCTTTCTCAAGCTACGCAAGGGTGAATCTGGAAAGCTTAAGATCAGCCTGCGGGTACCGGAGAGCCTTGCCGAAGGGCCGGTAGAAATGCCGATACGCCTTGAATTCGCAGAGGGTCAAAGAGTTTCACCACCGAATGCCATTTTACGCTTTACCCTCTCGAGAAGTCCGACATCCGCGCTCTTGCGTAACTCCATACCCATAGTCCTCTTCATTATCATTTTAGCCGCTGTCATCGCCTTGATCATCATTATCATTATCTTACTTCGGCATATGCCGGCTAAGGCCAGTAGCACGGTCGTTGAGGCCGTAAAGGCAAGCGCTGCGGAAGAAGAAGCCTCCGCAGGGAAGACGGTGAGTTCAGCTCACGGGACAGGCAAGAACCGGGCTGCTGCATCACAGCCGGGCCCGTCCACGCGCGGAAGCGGAAGCCCCGCGCCCGCTCTCGGGGCCTTGCAGGCAAAATCGGTTGCTGAAGCTCGTGATAATAATAAGATACCCCTAGCCACAGCGGAAGACTCCTTGGTTCGCGCAAATCGCGTCAATTTCGAAACGGCGGCCAAGGTATCAGCATCCTCCACGGGAGGATACGCCATCGCGGTAACCGAGCTTCCGGATGAGACAAAAGCCCGACATGAACGTAAACTTCAGGATGAGATTGCCGAGCGCGAGGGCTCAGCCCGCGCCGATGCACTCATGTCAAGCTTGAGCGTTAAAAAAGCGGGCTCGATAACCCTGCAAATGACGATTGACCGCCAGAATCCGAATATAGGCTTGCGAAACGTTCATTCCATGAAATCAGGCTCGCGCTTAGGCATCGGCGGCGGCAAGGCTGCGGCATTCTCCATCTTCGTAGTCAAGGTCCCACGACGCTTGGCGGAAGTCTACTTTGATGGTGAAAGCTGCGTACTGGTGCCGATTCGCAAGGACTACTTCCCTGATATTCAGGGCAGCCTGCCGGATTGCCTTGACAAAGAAATCAAAGTGCTTACCCCGGAAGGATTTTCCATGCGAATGCGGATCAGCCGCTGGGTAAGCCCCACCGACCGCTGGAATAAGATCCTGCACATCATTGAGATGAAGGGATTGGTATAGCAAGAAAAAACCCGGCTTTTCAGCCGGGTTTTTTTATGGATCGATGCTGGCAGCGCGTTTGCGAACTGCCTCTACCTTATCTAGCTTCAAGGACTCAAGCCGCGCTTTAAGCCCTGAGTCTTTATTTTTCTTCAACCAATCTATTCCGTAAATGCGCACTATATAATCTTGACTGTCGAGAAATCCCGTTACAAGATCCTCTAGCAGCGGACTCTCAGATTCAGAAACCGCTTTAGCCATTCTTTGATGCAGGCTCTGAATTTTCTCCTTACTCTCGGCGCGTACCGCTTCTTTTATGGCATCGTAACTTGCCGGATCCTTTTTATCGAGCAAAAGGCTCAGCGCGCGCAGGCGTAGAGGCTCTGGATTGCTTCTCTTTTTAAGGTAATCCGCGGCATATGCGATGGCCGTCTTGCTGCCAAGCTCAAGCAGTGCCTTAAGGGATTCTTCCTTAACCTTGGTGGATTTATCGTTTTCCACTTTATATATTAAGATTTCCTCTGCTTCCGCTAGTTTCAGGGTAGCGATACTTTTTGCGGAGGAAATGCGAACACCGTCATAGGAATCGCGAAGGGCCTCGATCAACATATTACGGCTTTCGGGCGTATCAAAACGCCCTAGAGCCGCTACCGCGTATTGCCTGAGGTTGGGGTCTTCCGCGTTAGCCGCCCGTATCAACACAGGTACGGCCTCCACTTTTCCCAGGCGGCTTAAGGAATCGCAGGCATACATTCTAAAAAACTTTTTGCTGTCTATGTTATCCACGATTTTAATTAAAAAATCTAATGAATCCTCGCCACCTATATCGCCCAAGGCTAAAATGATGTCCTGTTTATTCGATTCAGAGGAATCCTCGCTCTCAAAGAACGCAAGAAGCTTTTTTTCCTCTTCAGCGGCGCCGGCCCGCCCCGCAAGCCGTATCAATGCCGGCATAAGGCCAGGTTCATTTTCCGTAAAAATTCCAAGGGACTCTTTGAGGATTGCCTGGCTTTTTATGGAGGCTCCATAGGCGATACTGGCGCTTACGATGCTTGCATCCTCCAAACCGCGATTCTTAACGATCTGAACCGCAGAGTCTTCTGCGCCCTTCCATTCACGTAAGGCAAAAAAATCAAGGATCGCCTTCTTTAGTTTGAAGTTTTTTGTGCTTATAAGTAATTTTATAATATCATCATTGAAAGCGTCGGATTTTTCTGCATCCAAGGTTTTTAGAAGTTCCATGACGTCTTGATCTATACCAAAACGAAAAGCGGCCTTTCTACGCTCGCTTAAGCTAGGACCAGGGCTTGTCTGGGGGCTCGTGCTAAGCGTGGGACTTGGAGATGGGCTTGAAATGATAGGAGGGCTGACCGAGGGGCTTGGGCTTGGACTGCCATTCAGACCTGTCCCAGTCTGTCCAAAGCAAAAGCCGAGATTCATTACAAGTACCGCGAGAATTAAGGCGCGTCCTTGGCTTAGGATCATGCTTCCCCCTATCTTAGGTATCGAGAGAGAAAGGCTTTTTTATAAGATGAAAATTCGGAACTTTGTATACTCAGGCGGATTTCAGATAAAAGCTCCCACAGAAAGGCTAGATTATGGTAAGAAGCCAGACTGGAATAGAGAATTTCACCGGCTCTGAATAAATGGCGTAGATAGGCGCGTGAATACTCTTTGCACACCTTACAACCACATTCAGGGTCAATCGGGCCCTTATCATGCTCAAACATTGCTTTTTTAATGGCGATTGGCCCGTCTCTGGTAAAAAGCAAGCCGTTGCGAGCGCTGCGGGTGGGAAAAACGCAATCGAACATATCAATTCCCTGATCAACAGCCTCCAAGATGTACTCGGGGGTCCCGATACCCATGAGATAACGGGGCTTATCTATGGGGCAAAGGGAAGCGGAAAGCGCAAGATACTCCTTAAAGAGTTCAAATGGCTCCCCAACGGAAAGCCCTCCGATAGCTATGCCAGGAAGATCAAGCTCTAAAAGTTCTTGGGCGCTCTGCCGCCGAAGATCCTCAAAAAAATTACCCTGCATGATGGGAAAGAGAATACCGTGGCTCTTATCCCTCGCTGATTCCCAAGCCACCTTTGAACGTCGCGCCCAGGCGCTGGTGAGCCGGACTGCCCGCTGGGCCTCCTTTCTCTCCACCCCATGGGCGGAGCAGACATCTAGCTGCATAAGGATATCGCTTTGAAAGGCAATTTGCAGATCGACGACGCTCTCTGGGCTAAAAAAATGGCTAGAGCCGTCGATATGGGATTTGAATTTAACCCCATCGTCGGTGATTTTGCGGAAAGGGGACAAGGAAAAAACCTGAAAGCCGCCGGAGTCGGTGAGAAAGTTTCCCTTCCACCCGGAGAATCCGTGTAGGCCGCCGAATTCCTCAATGACGGTCTTCCCAGGTTTAAGATAGAGGTGATAGGTGTTGGCTAGGATAAGAGAATACCCAATTTCTTTGAGATCGTCCTTGTTAAGCGCCTTTACCGTCGCGTTGGTTCCCACCGGCATGAATACCGGGGTATCTAGCTCTCCGTGAGCTAGCTTAAGAATTCCCGTCCGCGCCTTGCTGTGGAGATCCTTTGCCAGTGGGGTGAAAATGCTTTCCATAGGTCTCCTAAGTCTTAGCGTGACGGTATAAAACGACGGATATGCTTACGAAAAAAGCAAAAGGAAGCCAAGCTCCAATGAAGGGATCAAGGTATCCTAATTTGGCGAAGAGCATGGTTATCATATCGAATACATAATAACCGGCCGCGCCTATTAAACTAAACAGGCCACTCATGAGGAGGATGTTTTTACGAAACCTCCCTCCCATGGTAACCGAAAGCAAAATTACTATAAGTGGCGTGAGCGAGAAGGAAAAACGCGCGTGGTATTCAGCAAGCTCGCCCTCAAAAGGAAATCCAGCGTTCTTAAGCTGGTCGACGTATATCCTCGCATCTGATACCTTCATTTCCTCTATGCCTTTTCCTGTTTTCCTAAAAGTCTCGGGAACTTCATCCAGATTTTCCTGCTTATAATTAGACAGACTTTCATCAAGCATTGAGGATCCATCCGCTTTCCAAAAATAGCGCTTAACCGTGGAAAACTCCCATTGGGTACCATTCCATAATGCGCGCTCAGCGTTAAGCCGAGAGCTGAAAGTGCCGTTCTCGGCGCGTTCCACGACGACGACTCCCTGCAAACTTTTCTCCGCTTCATTGAAAAAACCGACTTGATAAACGATTTTTCCGTTTTTACTCATAACCGTTATATCTGTGTTATTTTCAGCAACGGTTTGTTTCATGATTCTTTTAAAGATTATGTTTTTATGCTTTAGGGCGTCTATGACGATATGATCCTCAAAGAAAAAGGATGAAAGCGAAAGCAGCATGCTGACAAGCACAAGCGGTAAGGTAAAGACGTAGAGTGAAACGCCGGAATTGAAAATTGCCACCAATTCATTCTTGGCATACATACTCCCTAGGGTGAAACTCACGGCAAAGAGCAGGGCTATGGGCAAAGAGTAGGAAATACACTTGGGTAAATATAAAACTACCAGCTTGGCAATATCCAGAATCTTCACGTCGTAATTGATGAATTTGGCGAGATTAGGAAGAAGCTCCGCCAATTCCAAAATCATGATAAAAAAAAGTATTCCACCGAGAAAGGAAGGTAAAAACGACGCTAACAGATAACGCTGCAAACGATTCATCGTATGCCTCGCAAGATGAAGGTTAGCCCGCCGGCGCCCAAGATAACAAGATTGGGAAACCACATGAGCCAAAATGGCGAAAGTTTAAGTTGATAGCCATACACGTCCGACCAGTAAAGCATGACCCAATATAAAAGGGCGACGATGAGCCCAATTCCAAAACCCACTGATCTTCCGGAGCGTTTAGCCAATAAGCCGATGGGAAAGGCGAAAATAACGAAGCAAATGGCCCCGATTGGAATGGAAAATTTCTTTTGGTATTCACGCTGATAATTTTGCAAAGTGCGATCGCTAATTTTTTCTTTTTCAATACGATTGAAATTCTCAAGATCCCTTTCTATCGCCAACCACGAACGATCAATCTCTACGTGAAACTCGGAACTGCTTTGACCATAATTGCTTGCGAGCGTGTATAAAGCCAAAATCTCTCGCTTTTTTTTCTCATCCACGCGCTCTTGGAAGCGCGCTTCTCTTTCTTCAACCGATTTCTTTAGGTCAACTGAGCTCATTTCTTTTGGCGTGATATTGCCGAAGGATTCAACGATATCCTTGATGAGAATGTTATAGACCATCGTCTCGGAACTTGAGTATTCAAAGCGCTCTTTTTTATTAGGGTCGGTTACCATTATAAAAACATCCGTAAGCTCAAGAGAAATAACGTTCTGCTCGTCTTTGCCGGCTTTGAGCTCCGCCCTGGCCGCGGTAATAACGCGGCTTTTGGAGGAGTCTGCGGTATCGATGATCATCGCCCCCTCAATCACGTTTCCTTTTACCTCACCGGTTATGATAGTAGCCGATTGGAACTTTTTGACCGAGTAGGATTTAAGCTCAAGCGAGGGCGTGGAATAGATGAGCTTGCGATAGGTTTTAGCGAAATTGATGGTACCAAGCGGTAAGAGCATATCGTTGACGGCGAAAGAAAAAACGGATAAAAGAAGGCCAAGGACGACGAAGGGTATGAATATACGTTTGAGAGAAATTCCCGAGGCTTGAAAAATCAACATTTCATTTTCCGAGCTTAGCCTGCCGACGGCCATCAAACAACCGACTAAGGCCGCGAATGGAAATGAGATGGCGATGAATTGAGGCATGGCGAAGATGAGCAATTTTATCACCTCAAAGATAGGTACGCGCTTTGAGAGAATTTGCTCGGCCATATAGAGAATTTGGTTTAGGAAGAACACGAAAAAGAAAAAGAGAAAACACACGAAAAATGAAAGAAGAAATTCACTCGTTACATAGAGCCAGATGGTTCGCGGTTGGCGGATTGCCCGTAACCTTGTAAGCATCATTTCCCCGTTGATCCAAAACCATTGCTGCCGCGTTCAGTCTTGCCTAATTCCGATTCGACAAAAACCGCATGAATAACTGGCGCGATGATCATTTGAGCTATCCTATCGCCACTGCGTATCTGGAAATCCTTATCGCCGAAATTAGCCAGAATTACTTTGATCTCTCCGCGATAATCGGAATCTATGGTTCCTGGAGAGTTTAAGCAACTTATGCCATGCTCCAATGCCAATCCAGAGCGCGGCCTGATTTGCGCTTCGAAGCCAGGAGGAAGCTCTAGGCGAATACCCGTTGGAACGGCCATTCTTTTTCCCGGCGCTAAAATAATTGGTGCCTCGAGATGGGCACGTAGATCTGCTCCCGCGGCCTCTGCGGTCTTATATTCAGGTGCCTGAGCTCCGGCAAAAACCTCAATACGGACTTCTTGCCTCATTTCTTGCCCCTGCCCTTTACTTCAACTAATGTCTTATCGCGCTTAAGCGCCCCAAAGGCAAAAACGCTGAACTCACCGGATGTAAGGCTACGCCATGCCATTTCGTTAATCTCACGTGTTGAGATTGAATCCAATTCGGCGATCGCCTCATCAACGGTGAGAACTCGATCATTGGTGCGATACTGTCTGGCAAGCCTTTTCATCCGATGTTCCATATCTTCGGAAGCGAGCAACTGACTGCCTTTCAAATGCGATTGGGCATCACGCACCTCTTCCTCGGAGAGCCCTTCGCGAAGTAAGAGCTCCAGCTCATCGCTCACGGCGCTCTTCAGTTGTGGAAAAAGCTTACCAGTGGTTGAACCGTTCACACACCACAGGCCGACGTCGTCCGCAAAGGCAAAAAAACTGAAGATGGAATAGCAATAGCCGCGATCTTCCCGTATCCGCTGAAAGAGCCGGGAACTCATGGATTCTCCGAAGGCGCAATTAAAAATTGAAAAAGCGTGAAAGAAACGCGAGGAGTTTTCCAATATAAATGGTTGACCCACAAAAAGCTGGACTTGTTGGGTCCCACTACGTTCCTGTGCCAGGGTCTTGTTATAACGCGGTGATTCTATTTTAAGTTTGAAGGGAGATGCGTTATCTTGGTGCAGAACGCGCACCAATTGTGTCTCAATCTCCGCCAAGAGCCTATCTTGATCCATGGATCCTGCGGCGCAGATGAGGAGGTTATCGCTGCGAAAACGCTCCTGGTAGAACCGATAGAGGGCATCGCGCTGGATTTCCTCAACCTCGGAAGCCTCCCCCGCGATCTTCGCGGACAAGCTTGAATTGGGCCAAATGAGGCTAAGAAATTTATCATAAGATATGTCTTCCGGATCGTCCTCAGCCGAGAGTATCTCGTTGATGATGACAGTCTTCTCCTTCTCGAATTCCGCCTGGGGAAAGGATGAGAAGAAAAGCATTTCAAAGAGGACGTCCAGAGCGGTTTCAACGCAATTATCCGGCAGTGTGCAATAAACACAGACCGCCTCCCGCTCGGTGAAGGCATTGATATAGCCCCCCAAACGATCGACGGTCAGTGCGATGTCGCGGGCGCCGCGCTTGGCGCTGCCCTTGAACAACATATGCTCGATGAAATGCGTAAAACCGCGTTCATCGGCGCTTTCGTGCCGGGAGCCGAAGGGGAACCAAAACCCCAATGAAATGGTCCTGGTTCCCGCTACCGGCTCGAGAATGACCGTGGCGCCTCCGGAGAGGATCCGCGGTTCTATCAACTATTGCTCCGGCCCCTATCGGCGCTGGGTTTTCCCGCGGGTAAGGGTTTGCCGTCCGCGTCGAGGGCATCGATGTAGGAAAGGTTGAGCCTTCCCATCTTGTCTACTTCTAGGAGCTTGACGTTGATTTCCTGTCCTTCCTTCACAACCTCGTCTACGCGAGCGATACGGTGGGTGGCAAGTTTGGAGATATGCACCAAGCCTTCCTTACCAGGAAGAATTTCCACGAAGGCGCCGAAGTCCATGAGACGCTTGACGGTTCCTTTGTAGATGAGGCCGACCTCGGGATCTTCGACAATTCCCTTGATGGCGGCGCGGGCGCCCTCTGCCATGGCGACATCCTTACCGTAGATGGTGACAGTGCCGTCGTTCTCGGTATTGATTTCAACCTGGTAGGTTTCGCAGAGCGCCTTGACGTTCTTACCGCCGGGTCCGATGAGGGCGCCGATCTTGTCGGTCTCTATCTTCATAGTCAGGATGCGCGGGGCGAACTCTGAGAGTTCCTTGTTGGGAATGCTGATGGTCTGGTTCATGATTCCCAGGATATGCATCCGTCCGCGCTTTGCCTGTTCAAGGGCCTTTTGCATAATCTCTGAGGACACGCCGGCGATCTTGATGTCCATCTGGAAACCGGTGATGCCGTCTTCGGTACCGGCAACCTTGAAGTCCATATCGCCCAAGTGATCTTCCTCGCCGAGTATGTCGGAAAGAACTGCGAAGCGGTTATTCCCTTCGGTGATGAGGCCCATGGCGATACCTGCGACCGGCTTCTTGATGGGAACGCCGGCATGTAACATGCTCAGCGTTCCGCCGCATACGGAGGCCATGGAGGAGGATCCGTTTGACTCGAGCACCTCTGATACCACGCGGATGGTATAGGGGAAGGCGCTCTTGGGCGGCAAAACCGCCTCTAGGGCGCGGCGCGCCAAATGGCCGTGGCCGATCTCGCGGCGACCGGTTCCTAAACGGCCGGTTTCACCGACGGAGAAGGGCGGGAAATTATAATGGAGCATAAAGCGGTCGCGCTTATCGCCTTCGATATCGTCAAAAATCTGCTCATCAAAAACGGTGCCGAGGGTGGTCACGGCAAGGGCCTGGGTCTCGCCCCGGGTAAAGAGCGCTGCGCCGTGGGTACGGGGCAACACTCCGACTTCGCAGGTGATGGGACGGATGTCCTCAAGGCCGCGGCCGTCTACGCGCAGGGATTTATCCAGTATCGACGTGCGCAGGATTTCATACTGCATGTCGTCGATAAGCTGGGCAAAGAGTTTTGCGTTGAGCTCGCTAGCTTGGATGATGCTTTGGAATTTCGCCTTGGCGTCGGAAACCACAGCGCCGATGGCGGCGTAGCGTTCGTGCTTGCCCTTGACGAAGCAAGCTTCCTTGAGCCGATCGAAGCAGAAGGCGCGGATATCGGCCTGGCCTTCCATCTCGGATGACACGGTGGCCATGCTGAGCTTTTCCTTGCCGCAAAGCTCGCGCAACTTGCGCTGAATCTGGCAGAGTTCCTTGATCGGGCCCTTAGCCTTCTCAATGGCGGCAAGCATGAGCTCCTCGCTCACTTCCTTGGCGCCGCCCTCAACCATGGTGATGCCCTCTTCCGTGCCGGCTACGATGATCTCAAGGTCGCAGACCGCAATCTGGTCAAAGGTCGGATTTACCAAAAGCTCGCCCTTGACGCTCACGATGCGTACCGCGGCGATGGGGCCACCGAAGGGAATGTCGGAGATATGCACCGCGGCGGAGGCGGCGACTACCGCGACGACGTCGGTGGGATTCACCTGGTCGGCGGAGATAACGGTTGGGACAACCTGGAGCTCGCGGCCGAAACGCTTATCGAAGAGGGGGCGCATTGGGCGGTCTATGAGACGGGAGACGAGTATCTCCTTGTCCTTAGGACGGCTCTCACGCTTGATGAAGCCGCCGGGTATCTTTCCGGCTGCATAATATTTTTCGTTGTACTCGACCGTAAGCGGAACGAAGTCCAGGCCTTCCTTGGCCTCAGAGGAACAGCAGGCGGTGGCAAGAACCGCGGCGCCCGCGTACTGAGCGAAAATTGACCCGTTGGCTTGTTTAGCCATGCGGCCTGTTTCGAGAATGAGTTCTTCATTCCCGATCTTTAATGATACGCGATGTACCATGATTTACCTTCTTTTGGAAAAAACTCAAGCGACGCATTGAGCGTCGCGGCGGCCCCCAAGGGGCCGATGTTGGGCTAGCGAAATGAAAAAATTAAGGTCATCCCCGTGCGGATGACCTCTTTCGCTATTTGCGTAGACCGAGTTTCTCGATCAACTTGCGGTAGCCTTCAAGATCGGTCCGCTGCAGGTATTTGAGCAAGCGACGCCTCTGCCCGACGAGCTGCAAAAGGCCGCGGCGGGAATTGGTATCCTTCTTATGAAGCTTGAAATGCTCTGTTAGGGAGTTAATCCTCTCGGTTGTCAGCGCGATCTGAACTTCGGTCTTGCCGGTGTCCTTCTCGCTTGCGCCATAGGTGGCGACTACGTTTGCTTTGTCGGCCTTCGTTACAGCCATGTCTTCTATCTCCTTCCTGTACCAATCAATTAGATGCGTATTCTACACGAAACGCAGTCTGCTAGGCAAGACGTCAAGTCCCGCTAGCTCGATAGCCTTTTCTTTTTGCTTAATGACGATATCGAGATTCGTGATCGATTTTTCAGGCCCAAGGGCTAAGCCGCGATAGGAGCCCGTGGGCGGCAAAATTTGTCCCAGGGCGGAGGTGACGAGGCCTTTTTTCCCCAATAAGCGGCTACTGCCAAGCCCCTTTAAATCGATTTCATAGGGACGGCCCAGGCAGGCGCCGGCCTCTGCCATGCGACCAGAGGCGATAAGGCTCCTTAAGCGAGAAGAGGAAAGAACCTCGGAGTCAACAAGGAGAGAGGGAATGATATCCGCAGCTACTCCCTTTGAGCGCATGGATTCAACGGCTTGGGCGGAGGTCATCGAGGCGCGGGAGCCTATCCGTGAACCTTCTCCCATGAGGAGTTTTTTGATTTCCCCTCCCTGGCGCAGGCTATGCAGGAAGCTTTCTCCGCTCATGGCGCCGAATTCTGCGTCGTAGCTGATAAGAACCAGGAGTTTAACCCCCAAGGCTTCAAGGACCTCGCAACGCTGGTCGAGGCTGGAAAGGTCGCCCAGATATGAATCCGGACGGAGAATTCGCTTGGGGTTTTCCCTGAATGTGAAGACTGCCGGCAGTGAGCTTTTGCCAGCAGATTCCACCAAGTAGGCTAAAAGGCGCTGGTGTCCGAGGTGAACGCCGTCAAAGACTCCAATGGTACAGACTAGGGGCGCTTCCTGGGAAGCTGAGTTTTTATATTCAGCCCAGTCGATTAGCTTCACTCCGTGCCCCCTAGCACGGCGGCGTAGGCGGGAGCATCAAGGGTATTCTTGACTACCCCGCAGAGGGTGGAGTCTGACCTAAAAACCCCATGAAAAGCGAGTTCCGGGTCCTCAATGCGCTGGAAAAAATCCTGGGAAAGCTTCTTGCCATTCTTAAAATCGGCTTCCTTCCCTTCTTTTAACCAGGCTCTTCCCAGACCGACTCTTTGGGCCACATCCGGGCTAAAGGGAAGGATGGAATCCGCTTTGAGATCTTCAAGTTTGATCGACTCGGCTATTGAAAACCCTGCGGTGAATGTCCGCCGCAACTGGCCTAGATGAGCGGCGGAGGCGCAGGCGCGCCCTATATCCCGGGCAAGGGAACGGATATAGGTACCCTTGGAACAATCCACGGATATTCGCGCCCTATCCTTGTCAAATTCAAGGATTTGAATGGAAAATATATGAACAGGGCGCGGCTTCATGAGGGGCTTTTCCCCGGCGCGCATCATTTCATGGGCGCGGCGACCATCCACATGGATGGCGGAGTACTCAGGCGGTATCTGAAAAATATCCCCTAAAAAAGTGGGAATAGCCGCTTCTAGAACCTTCAAGCTTGGCAGGGGGGCCTTGAAAATAACCTCACCCTCAGGGTCGAGGGTGTCGGTTTCTGAGCCAAAAAGCAGAAGGGCTTCATAGCTCTTTTTGCTCTCCATCAAAAATGAGGAAAGGCGAGTGCAGGAACCAGCTAAGAGGGGCAACACCCCGGTGGCGAATTTATCCAGAGTGCCGGTGTGCCCAAGTTTTTTAAGCCCAAGCTGGCGCCTTACGCGAAAAACCGCATCTTGTGATGTAAGCCCCACCCCTTTGTCAAGGATGATGAGGCCGTCTTGGAGGCTTGAGGAAACCCCGTTCACAGATCCTTCATCTTCTGGGTGAGTTCAAAACCTTCACGAATACCCTCATCGGCGAGGAATCGCAATTTAACGGTGCAGCGCATTTGGAGCTTGCGGCCGATGATGCCCTGCACATAGGGCGCGGCCGAATTAAGCCCGTCTACGCCCCGCTTGAGGGCGCCGGAGTCTTGAAAGGTGGATACAAAGACCCTGGCTTGAGAAAGGTCCTTAGCTACGACTACCCGGGTGATGGACAGAAAACTGTTCACCCGGGGGTCTTTTATATCGCCAGAGAGGATAAGCTCGGAAATCTCGCGCTGCAGTTGGTCCTGCACGCGCGTTACTCTCAGTTCGGACACGCGGGCTTCCTAGAGCTTCCGGATGATTTCGATAGTCTCCGAAACCTCTAGCTGGTCGCCCACCTGGAGATCCTGGAAACCCTCGATGCCGATACCGCACTCGTAGCCGTTGTCAACTTCCTTGGCATCGTCCTTAAAGCGACGGAGTGAGGAAATCTTGCCGGAATAGAGTTCGATGCCTTCGCGGATAACGTGCACCACGCAATTGCGGCGAATTTTTCCCTCGGTAACCATACAACCTGCGATAACGCCGATCTTGGGCACCTTGAAGACCTCGCGAACCATGGCAACGCCTAAGTCCTGTTCCTTGTACTCGGGGGAGAGCATGCCTTCCATGGCCAATTGCACTTCCTCGACGGCGCGATAGATGATGTTGTACTTGCGGATGTCTACTTTTTCCTGGTCGGCAACCATCTTAGCCTTGGAGGTCGGGCGCACGTTGAAGCCTATGATAAGGGCGTTGGAAGCGGAGGCCAGGTAGACGTCGTCCTCATTGATGGCGCCGGCCGCGGCGCGCAGCACGACCAAGCGAACTTCAGCGGTGGAGAGTTTTTCCAAGGAGCCCTTTACGGCTTCCGCAGAGCCCTGCACGTCCGCCTTGATGACTACCTTGAGCTCCTTAACAGCCCCATCCTTGATGGTTGAGTAAAGGTTGTCCAAGGTGATCTTCTTGACGTTCTTGGCTTCTTCAAAACGCTTGAGTTCCTGGCGCTTTGAGGAAATCTGCTTGGCGTATTTTTCAGATTCAGTAACCTGGAAGGGGGCGCCGGCGTTGGGAACGCCTTCCAAACCGATAATCTCAACCGGCATGGAGGGAGTAGCCTCATCAATCTTGTCGCCATGATCGTTGAAAATGGCGCGCACGCGGCCGGACTGTACGCCGGCGACGAATGAGTCGCCGATGCGCAGGGTGCCACGCTCGATAATGACGGTGGCTACGGTACCGCGGCCCTGGTCGATCTTAGCCTCGAGTACCTTACCCTCGGCGCGGCAATCGTAGTTGGCATTAAGCTCGAGAACTTCGGCCTGAACCAAGACTGAATCCAAGAGTTCGGAGATACCCTTCTTTTGTAAGGCTGATATCTCATTAAAAATCGTATCGCCGCCCCACTCTTCCGGGTTGAGGCCAAGCTCGGCCAGCTGGGTCTTTACCCTGTCAGGATTAGCTTCGGGAAGATCGCACTTGTTTACGGCAACGATAACCGGAACCCCGGCGGCCTTAGCGTGGTCAAGGGCTTCCTTCGTCTGGGGCATAACGCCGTCGTTTGCTGCGACGACGAGAATGACGATATCGGTAATCTGGGCGCCGCGGGCGCGCATCATAGTAAAGGCTTCGTGACCCGGGGTGTCTAAGAAGGTAATCCGCCCCTTGGGGGTTTCAACCATGTAAGCGCCGATATGCTGGGTGATTCCGCCGAATTCTCCGGCGACTACGTCGGTTTTGCGGATGGCGTCTAAGAGCTTTGTCTTTCCGTGGTCGACGTGTCCCATGACCGTCACGATGGGCGGCCTGTGCTTGAGGCTGTCCGGCTGATCGATTTCCTTCTCGATGATGGTCTCATCGTAGAGGGAAACGACCTTTACCTCACAGTTATACTCCGAGCAGAGAATGCTTGCTGTGTCCGAATCTATCTGTTGGTTGATGGTAACCATCATACCCATGCCCATGAGCTTTCCAATGAGGTCGGATGCCTTGAGATTCATCTTGCGCGCCAATTCGGCTACGGAGATGGAGCCCATGATCTCGATTTCCTTGGGTATGGGATTGGCCTTTTGGGCTTGTTTCTTTTTAAGCTGGAGAGCCTTCTCTTCTAGCTCTTCCTTTTTTGTGTAATTGGGCTTCTTAGCCTTTATAAACTTCTTTGCGCCGGTCTTCTTTTTATCGGCGCCGGCATCGACGGGGGCGGTACTGCCCGGACGGCC
>JBGSOB010000212.1:0-8141 GCA_041739325.1 Treponematales bacterium | reverse complement strand
AAGCCTATCCGGAAATCAAAGATCAAGGGCCAGGCTCAGACAGTCCACCTGTCGAGCCCCCCTTTCTTTAAGGATGCGGGCGCATTCGGACAGGGTTGCCCCGGTAGTAAAAACATCATCAATCAGGATGCAGTCCGCAATGCCCCTGGCCTCCCCTCTATAGCCTATCCTTCCCCTCATATTTTCCAGTCTTTCTTGGTAGTTCAAGCTCTTTTGCTCCCGCCCGGTATGGCGTATAAGTATATTTTTATAGACCCAATCTGGTCGGTCCAGACCTTGAGCGAGAGAGAGGACGGGATCCCAACCCCGCCTGCGCAATTTCTTTGGGCTCGGGGGTACGGGTACGAGCCAGCCTTGCCCGGGGTGTTTTTTAAGGATTTCAGCAAGAAGGTTAAGGCAAAAAGCCGTCAAGATCCGCTCCTGCCTAAATTTATACTGCCACAAGAGTAGCCTTGATCGCCCCTGATAGCAGAGGGCAGATCTGTTTTGATCAAAATAATACTCACGCTCTCGACAGCGCAAGCAGCTGCCTTCTTCCGAGACTAAGGTCTTTCCGCAACGACTACAAAGATTGCCATCGATGCGCGCCAAGCTCTGGGCACAATCGGGACATATTCCGGCGAAGGGCCAGGGCGGATGGACGCTTTCTCCGCAAAAAAGACAGCCGCGGGGAAGTATCTTTTCTAAAAACGATTCAAGCATAGGGGGAATTCGAGGAAAAAAGAACTCAGGCTTGAGCCTTTGCCTAAGAATTGGATGTGCTCAGGAGTTTTTTCCACATAGCCAGGCGCATGAGGGCCTCCATGGGACTTAATCCGTCTACATTCAGGCTTCGAATCTCGTCTGCTATCATTTGCTCATCAGAGAAAAGGTTTTCCTGTGGACGCGCCTTCGGGACCGGGGCTGGAGCTGTGTATTGACGCGCGGGAAGGTTCTCTTGGGCTTCCAAGGCTTGTTGAATCTCATAGGCCCGCCTGAGCACCTCATCCGGGAGGCCGGCGAGCTTTGCGGCGTGGATGCCATAGCTTGAGCGCGCTTTGCCCGGAACTACCTTCTTCAAAAAGACGATATCCCCTTCACGCTCCAAAACCTCAAGGGTAAGGAATATCAGGGCCGGATGCTCAAGGGCTTGAAGCTCATGGTAATGGGTGGCAAAGAGACAGCGGGCCCTTAGTTTTTCAAGGATTCTCTCGGAAACGGCGCGGGCTATGGAAAGGCCGTCCGTTGTCGATGTCCCCCTCCCCACCTCGTCCATGATGACAAGGCTCCTATCAGTGGCGCTGTTGAGGATGTAGGCGGTTTCGTTCATCTCCGTTAAAAAGGTTGACTCGCCGCGAGCAAGATTGTCCTGGGCACCCACCCGGCAATAGATCCTGTCCACCAGGCCGATGCGGGCTTCTCGGGCCGGCACGTAGGAGCCCATGTGGGCCAGGGTGACGATGAGGGCCGATTGACGGAGAAATGTTGATTTTCCGGCCATATTGGGCCCGGTAATGAGGGCAAAGCGACCACTCTGGGAGCCTAAAACAAGGTCATTGGGGATAAAACGCCCTGCGGGAAGGTAGGCCTCCACGACAGGATGTCTGCCCTCCTTAATGTCAAGGGAATTTTCTTCGACTAGCTGGGGCCGAACCCAGGCGCGCCTGGTAGCGGCGAAGGCAAGGGACTGGGAGACATCGGCCGCGGCAACTGCCCGGGCAAGGGCCTTTAAAGGGGGAAGGAAGGCCTTAGCCCATTCACGCAAGGCTAGAATGTGGCGCTTCTCTATCTCCACGATCTTTTCCTGGGCCCCGCCAATTTTTTCCTCGAGTTCAGACAGGCGCTCGGTACCATAGCGCTCCCCGCTCACCAAGGACTGTTTGCGCAAGAAGTGGGCAGGGGCCTGACCTACCTGCCCCTTTGAAACCTCAAGGTAGTACCCGATGATATTATTATGGCGGATGCGAAGGCTGGAAATGCCGCTGGAAAGCCTTTCTTCCTGAAGGTAGGCCTCGAGTACGGCGTGCGAATCGTCTTTTAGCTCATGGAGGGAATCAAGCTCGCTATCGTTGCCGCTCTTAATCATCTTCCCCTCGCTTAAGAGCATAGAGGGTTCATCAAGTATCCACTGGCGGATGCGCGCTTCCAGGGCATCGAGCCCCTCGGCGCCCGGTTCGGGACTAGGAATGATGCGCGCGTACCCCCCCGCCTCAAGAAGCTCGTTGAGGCTGAAGGAATGGCTGAGGGAATCACGGAGGGCCACGAGGTCACGGGCGTGTGCCCGATCCATGGCGATTCGTGTTGAAAGACGCTCGATATCGAGGATCTTGGAAAGGCAGTCACGGCTGCGGGAGAGGAGGTTTTGGTCGTGGTAGAGAAGGGAAAGATCAGCTAAACGCGCTTCTATCATTTCAATAGAAGTCAGGGGCCTTAAGATGCGGTCGCGCAGGAGCCGAGCCCCCATACCGGTCTTCGTCTCGTCCAAAACCTCCAGCAGGCTGTAGGCCCTCCCCCCGTCTTGAAGGTTTTGAACCAGCTCGAGGTTTTTTTGGCTTGACTCGTCGATACCTACGTAATCCCGCTCCGAATAGACTAGAACCGAGCGAATGTGGATGAGGAGGCTCTTTGCCCTATCTTCCAAGTAATCTATGAGGACACCGGCCGCCTTAATCTCTGGGCTTGCTTCATCGAGGCCAAAACCCTTGAGACTGGAGGTGCCTAGGAGGGTGCAGAGCCTGCTATGGGCATCTTGCATATCGAAGGACCAATCCGGATAGCGATTAATCACGAGCTCGCCCCGCTCTTCGATGCACAACGCAATCTCCGGATCCTCCAAGAGAGATTCCTGCACAAGGATCTCACGGGCTTGGATTCGGAAAAACTCCCTGCGGAGCGCCTGGGCCCCGTCCGAGCGCGGGAGGGCCGTCAGGCGAAATTCACCGGTGGATAGGTCTACGTGGACGAGGGAGAGTGACTGTGAGTCTCCGGCAAGGGAGAGAAGGTAGTTGTTCCTACCCCTATCGAGGTAGTCTTCCTCAACGATAGTGCCGGGGGTAATGATCTCAACCACCTTGCGTTCGATAATCCCCTTCCCGGGGGGGCTCAGCTGTTCGCAGATGGCTATCTTTTTACCCAATTTCAGCAAGCGGGCGATATAGGCGCGGGAAGCATGGTAGGGTATGCCGCACATCGGCTCCCCGTTTCTCTTTGTAAGGGTTAGATTGAGGAGGGCGGACACTAAGATGGCGTCATCGCGAAACATCTCATAAAAATCGCCTAAGCGGAAAAAGAGTATTGAATCTTGATTTTCCGCCTTTACCCTTCGGTATTGGTCCATGAGGGGGGTGCTTTCCGCCATTGGAGTTGCATTATAGGTGATTTTGGGCTAGGATTACAAGAAAGGAATATTTCCAAGGAGCAGTTCGTGAACGAGGCCATTTTTTATAAGGAAACGGAGGACGCCCTCTTTATCAAGACCCGCGGTCACATAACCGCAGCGCTGTGCACGGACTTAAAGAGCAAGGCCTTTGCCCGCATCGAGGATTCTCGGCCCCTCAAGGGCCTCTACATAGACCTGTCCGAATGCAGTTACATGGATTCAACATTCATGGGGCTCATCGTCGGGTTTAAGAAAATGCTCTCCCGCCACCCACAGACGCAGATCCGCCTGCATAGGCCGGACGCAGTCTGTCTGGGATTGCTCAAGGGCATCGGTCTCACGCGCCTCGTTGAGATAAGCGACGCAGAGCTGGAACTGCCGCCCTACATGGAAAATCTTGCGGGGCAGGAAACGGCGACGGCGGAGTTCCTCTTAAGCGCCCATGAAAACCTCATGGAACTCTCAGAGGAAAATAAGGATAAGTTCGCCATCCTCAGCAAGATTCTCAAGGATCAGATAGACAGGGAGGGAGGGGGGCATTAGGCGCTCCCCCACCCCGGCCAATGAGCTAATTGCGCTTTATTTTGCCTAGGTTCTCTATCACCTTATCCGTGATGTCTATCGAGTTTGAGTACCAGATCATAAAGCGAAGCTCCGATGCTCGCTTCCAGTCTATAACCATGGAGTAACCGTCGCCTTCCGCTACGCGGCGTATCTCCGCGTAGACTTCAGAAGCGAATTCAGAAGACTCGAAAAGGCGCTTACGCTGGGCCTCAAGCTCGTCATTCTTTACCTTATAGTATTCCCTTATGAAATCCAATCTTTTCTGGATAGTGGTCTCAAGCTCCAAGGCCTTGGCTTGGTCTCCACGGGCTTGGATCTCTATCTTTGTTTGCTGAAGGTCCTTAACGTCCTTTTGCATCTTATCTATTTCTACCTGAAAGCTCCGTTGCTTATCCTCAAAGTCGCGCAGGACCTTGGAGTCGCGGTAGAAAGACTCAAGAACCTTCATTAGATCCACGACGGCATAGCGGGTTATCTGCTGAGCGGAAGCCAAGCCGGCTAAACCGAGGGCGACGACGAGGGGAAACAGTCTCTTTAATCTCATAGTACCTCTCACGAAAAATTTCTCTATCAAACTTGCGTCTTTAGAATAAGGACTGGCTCAGTGAAACGATGAGGCTCCACCCGCTTAAAGGATCCGCGGTCTTAAAGAGCTCCCCGCTGGCCGGTTGCAGGGCGCCGTTGTTTACCACGAATTTTTTGGCGAGACCTATCTTAAAGGGGAACTGCGGTATGGTCAGCCTGAGCATACCACCGACAGAGAAGGCAAAATTATCTGCGCCCATGGACAAGAGATTAGGCCTATCGCTCATGACGTTGGCGCCGCCGGAAATGGGCTGCAAAAGACCTTCCTGGGTTTGGATGACTACGGCGTCGATGAAGAGATCGAGCCAGATGTATTGCTCGATGAGGGGTGTGCGCAGTTCAAGCCAATTATAGAAGATGCCGGTTGCGTTAAAGTCTACGAGCTCGCTCCAGCCGCGCATGGTCATCATGCCGTCAACAACCGGGTAATTCCCCGTCTTTACCTTGAGGGGAATCCCCGGCTTGGGGAAGAGTGCGGTGTAGGAACTGTGCCCGCCCAAGATGAGGCGGAAGCGCCAGGCATCCACCACGGGAATGGTGACCAAGGGAAGGAAGGCTTCAAGCTTTATCTCTTCCCGGAGGTATTGCTGCGACTCAAAGGGGGTATAGCCGGATAAGACGAACTTATTGGTAAGCACGGCCCCCTTGCTGGGATTGACTGGATTGTCCAGGCCATTCCAGTAGGCGTAGGCGGTAAGGTTGTCTGAAAGCTGCCAATTGTTGTGATTGGAGCGTATGGAGGGGTCATAGGGCCGGTATTTGCTGTCGTCGTAGAGTATGTTTTCCAGGGTGAAGCTGGTGCCCAGGCGCAGGCCGAGGTCGGTGAGGCCCATCTTGAACACATAGCCGGTATTTAAGCCGGCGCCGAAATTAAGCGAGTCATAAGTCATCATATACTCGCTGGGTATCGAGTAATTGGCGGCCTTATATTCCTCGTAACTGTTGTAGGGATCGGGTACGCCTGAAGTGAAGACGGGAGAAAGTATGTCTTGGGCCACCGTTTGCTGTTGGTGATTGAAGGAAAGGCTTACACCGCCTAGCCAGCGCTGATTGGCCAGCCAGCTTTCCGTGAAGGAAAAGGTGAGGTTTTGCTTGTCCGGGGTGAACTCCGTGCTGACGGCGAAATTCTGGCCATTGCCGAGGAAGTTCGAGTCATTCCACTTAACGAAACCGCCGAAGGGGATCTTGCTTGTGCTGGAATTGGTTGTCGGCACGTAGGTAACGCCGAAGTTGAAGCCTGCCGTTGACTGCTCGGTGACGTTGAGAATGATATCTACGATCTGCTCGGAAACCGGGATTACCTCTGGGAAGATGGAAGAGAAGTATTGCAAGCCCAAGAGGTTGCGGTAGCCTTCCTCTATTTTACGCTTTGAAAAAATATCGCCCGGCTCGATGGGGAACTCGCGCAGAACGACATGATCCTTCGTCTTTGTGTTACCCTTTACCTGGATCTCGGAGATATGGGCGCGATCGCGCTCCACTATCTGCACGATGAAGGAAATTCCCTTGGCTTCCTCGTTGCGCTCTTCTTTACTCTCTATTTGGGAAAACACGTAGCCGTTCTCATAATAAAGATTGCGGACGCGTTCCATATCGGCGCGGTATTTGCTGTAATTAAAGACTTGGCCGGTGCGTTGCAGAAAAAGGGCTGCGAGTTTATCCGTGCTGAAAATGACGTTGCCTTCGAACTTAACGCCGGTGTAGAGATATTGCAGTCCTTCGCTGACGGTGTAGCTCACCGTGGCGTTATTGCGTTTTTTCTTGTCATCCGCCTCTTGGACAACATCGGGCGCGCTCACGGACGCGTCCACGTAGCCGCGGTCCCGATAATACTTAAGCAAGGCCTCGCGGCCCGCTTCTATCTTTTCTTCCTGGTAGGCGCCATTATTGAAAAGGCTCTGTTCCTTAAGGGGAAGGACCGCTTTTAGCGTCTTTTCGGAAAAGGCCTGACTGCCCAAGACCCTGACGCCTTTGACGACGATCTGCCGCCCCTCGTCTATGACGAAAACCAGGACCAAGCCACGGGCTGTTTTTCGCTCTACGCTGCCAACCTGAGCCATGGGATAGCCCTTTTCATGGTAGAGCTTGCGGATTTCGTCTTCATCGGAAGCGATATTCAGCTTACTGCTCATATCGCCGGATTTGCTGACCACCACGCCTAGGAGGTCAATGGTCTTGATGCCGGAGTTCCCCTCAAAGCGGACGGAGTCGATTACCGGCTTTTCCACCACCTCGAAACGGATGATGATGCTGTTGCCTTCTTTGTCGCCCGGTATGGCCTTAGGCTCGATGGAATCGAAGAGGTCCACGTCGTAAACCTTGCCCTGAAGCTCAAGAAAAAGGTCGTCCTGAAAACTCTTGCCGAGATAGGGTTTGACGAGGGAATCCATCTCCGAGCGGGAGACGGTTTTGAGCCCCTGGAACTCTATGCTTTTAATCGTCTTGCCAAGATACCATTCGCCTGGGTCTTGGGCCATGACGGGGAGGGCGGCGATGAGAATAAACAGGGTAGCGAGCAAGCTCCGGATGCGCCTATGCATGGGGACTCCTTTAATCAATAAGAAAAGCTCCAGAAGAGACCCAAGGACTGGTCATTGACCAAGAGGTTCTCCGGATGCTGCGGAACGAGATTCCATAAAAGCCGGAAATAGGGCGTGTTCCACTCCATGGATAACTCCCATCTTACGTCGAGGTTACTAAAATCATTCTGCATCTGAAGCATTGTCTGCAGAAAAAGGTCAGAACCGATGTATTTTCCGGCTACCAGGGTAGTGTTGTCGAAGTATTCGCCGATACTCGGGTTCTTGTCAACCGTGGTCCCGGCCCCCAAAATGAGGTTCTGCAGGACCTGGGTCCGTACCGAAAACATATCCAAGCCAAAGGTGTCGCGGACCGTATTCTCAAAAACCCGCACCCCATAGAACTGGGTAAGCACGTCAGAGGAGGATTCCACGACCATATCCAAGAGATCCCTGTTGGATACGGGGTCACCCGGGCGTAGGCCGCCTAACAGAACAAGGATATCCCCCTCCCCACGTGCGGGGATGGACTCAAAGCGCGGCTTGAATTGGGAAAGCCGTGAGTTTTCCACGCGCATGATGATGATGACGTTACCCTCAGCGTCACGGTCCCGCATTTCCGCGCGCAGAGAAAGAATTGGGTCGAAGAAAGATTCGCTTTCATTAAAGACGATATTCCCCTCTTTAAGATAAAAACTTCGCTTAAGGTAAAAAACCTCACCGCCGCGAAGGTTCACCTTGCCTTTGAGGGAATAGGTTCCCAGTCCGGAATCGTAGAGGATGTTCAAAGCGGCTTGTGGCTCGAAATAGGTCCGCAGGATGGGGAAATCCCGAGCCGGGGATATAAACTCCACCTTTTTGCCAAAGCCGATGCGAAGATCCGCGTTGAGGGCCCAATCAGTGGCGGCCGTGACTACCGTTTCTTGGATGAGGGGCATGACGATGGATGTGTCATCCATGAAGATATAACCGGATATCTTCATACCTAGCGGGGATATATCGATGGCAAGATCCGCGTCTGCCTTACCGACGATATCAAGACCGGAAAGCTTTGTAGCCGCTTGCACGGGGTCCTTGTTCACGGTCTTAACTCGGATTTTCATAAAGCTCGGCAG
>JBGSOB010000170.1:0-12514 GCA_041739325.1 Treponematales bacterium | reverse complement strand
CTTTGACCTGATCCTTCAGGGCTCAGGGGTAGATACGATCGCGAGCGCAAACATCGGGACGGGCACGCTCAACCTGACCGGCATGACCGGCGGCT
This sequence comes from Treponematales bacterium, assembly GCA_041739325.1. Classification (GTDB taxonomy): domain Bacteria; phylum Spirochaetota; class Spirochaetia; order Treponematales; family JBGSOB01; genus JBGSOB01. Next base: position 12,419 of record JBGSOB010000170.1, on the reverse strand, counting down.
CGGTGACGGTGAGCGGCGCGCTTACCTCAAACGGCCTCACGACTGCGGCGGCCAACTACGCACTCACACTAACCGGCGGCGCTAGCATCGCCAATTTTGTGAATCTGCAAAACACGGGAATCATCACCCTCGGCGATGCCCTGGCTGATAGCCTCCAATTCAATGGCGGCCTTACCGCGAATAGTGTCGCGACGCGTTATCTCAACGCTACTATCAACACCTCCAGCGACCTCGTAACCTTAGGCGCTATCGTCCTCACAGGCGATACCACCATAGACACGAGCTCAGGCGGCGGCGCGAACATCAGCCTCGGGGTGGTGAGCATGAACCCGCCGGTCTCTAGTTTTAACCTTGTCTTAAACGCCGGTAACGGAGCTATAAGCTCTGGCATAATCGATGTCAACCGCTTGCGCATCCGGAGCGCGGATAACGTGGGTGCGGCGGGAACAGCTCTAGCCTTGAGCGTCAATTATCTCGAGGTCCTTTCCACGGGGGGCCTGGTTAACGTATCCAACAATAAAGCCCTCACCCACGGTTTCTCCGGCGGGGACAACGACTTTCCGATCTCAGCCTCCGGAGGAGGCCAGCTCTATCGCGTGACGACTACTGCCGGGAATCTGACCATAGCGGAAGCGATCAACTCAGCCGCCACCTTGAATCTCACTTCGGCGGGCATCCTCACGGTGAATGCGGCGGTATCGGCAGCGGTGGGCTCCGTGGCGAATCTAACCGCTACCAATGTGGCAATCACGGCGGCAATCACCGGCCCGGCGGGCATCAACCTCGAGCCCACCACTGACGTGTCGACAATTGCTATAAATGATGGAACCGGGGATTTCTCCTTAAGCGAGGCTGAGCTCCTATGGCTTTCAGCCAGCAATTCCACGGTGCGCATAGGAAGAACCGACGGATCAGGGCAGATCAATCTGGGCGACTCGGGGGCTATCAGCCTCAGCACCGAGGATTACCACCTCCTCATCGAGGGCGCTAGCTCCGCGCTCGACTTCCTCGCGGGGGCTGGGACGGCTATAACTCTCCCGCCTAATCGCAATCTGCGCCTCAGCAATGGGGGCGCGGTGACTTCAAACGGCGCCTCTACCCGCGACATCGCCCTCTCGGGCACGGGCGTCCTTGCCATCGAGAGCGCAAGCTCAGTCGGTACCCTCGGCGCCCGCCTCATGACGAACATCCCCGGCCTGCGCGCTACGATTAACGGCGCACTCTACCTGGATGAACTCGATGCTATCAGCCTGGGCTCAGGCGGGGTCATCACCGCTACCGGCGGCCTTATCGATATACAAGCAGGCGGGGCTATCAGTACCGCGAACACGATATCGACGGCTGGAGGCGATTATAGTATCAGTCTCTCAACAAGCGCTCAGGGCATCACTATCTCGAACGCTCTCAGTGCTTTTGGCGCGGGAGATATCAACCTGCTATCAGTCGCAGGCTTTACCCTGGCCGATGGCATAACCGTCAGCAGTACCACTGGCTCGATTCGCGTCGATACCGGGGTGGGGAACCCCCTCACGATCAACGGAAGCATCATCACCGCCGGCGCGGGCATCATCGATCTCAACGGCTCGAACACGGTCCTTATGGACACGACTTCCCTCTTGCGAAGCGCGAACGGAACAATCTTCATAGATTCCGTGGGGAACATGACCCTCGACGTCGTCGAGTCCACTGGTAGCGCCACTATAACTATCGATGTCGGTGGTACTGGCTCCCTCATCGAGGCAAGCCATGCAGGCTCTCGCATTGGAGCCACTGGATCTACCTCGATCCTTGACATCACGGCGGGCGGGGCTATCGGCGGGGTGGGGAACCCTGCCATTAATACCGATGTCGGCGTCCTCCGCGCCAGCTCGACCGCCGGGGGCATCTTTATCCAAGAGACGAACAACCTCCAGCTCGGAGATGGTACCGGGAATATAAGCGCCACCGGGGGAGCTGTTTCTATTGTCAGCGGCGGAAACTTAAGCACGGAAAACATCATCCGAACCCTCGGCGGTGCCTTCGCCATCGACCTCGACGCAAGCGGTGGCACGCCAACAATCACCCTTTCGAACGATGTGAGCAGCGTCGGGGGAACGATTACACTCCGGGACCCCGTGATCCTGGGCGCCGATATCAATATTCAAACCGGCGCCGGTGGGGGTGACATTCTCTTCCTCTCCACCCTGCGCGGTACGACTGCCGGGACCGATGATCTATCACTCAATGCCGGCACGGGCGCGGTTGACTTCGACGCGGCCGTCGGCTCAACATCCCTTGGGGTCTTGAGCGTCACGGCCTCTGGAGGCATAACAGCCGATGCCGCCCTCACAGCCGCGAGCATGAGCCTCACTGGGGGGGCGGTCGACCTCAATGGAACCGTCACCGCGCCCGGGGGCTTTGCCTCAAGCGGCACCAGCTTTGACAACACAGGCGCCACCATCACGACAACGGACAGCGCACTCACCATCAACCATTCGGGCGCGGTGACTGTCGGCGCTGCTCTGAGCTCGGGCACAGGCGCGATCGATATCGACTCCAGCGCGTCTACCATCAATCTGGGCGCGGCTATCACTGTTAGCACGGGCTCAGTCAGTCTCGATGCCTCGGGCCTCACTACCATCGGCGCGGCCGGTACCATTACGGCGAGCGGGGCCGCATCCGTCTCCTTTGGGCAGACTGGCACAGGGAGCATCCGGAGCGCGGCTAACGTCACGACGGTCGGCGGGGCTATCCGCTATTACCGCCCCCTCGAGCTCAACGCCTCGCTGACTATCTCAAGCGGGGCCGCCTCTGGTGGCAACATCACCTTCTCTGGCGCCCTCACGCGAGACGGTACCGCCAGGGATTTGAATATCATCGCCGGTACGGGCGATGTTCTCTTTTCAAGCACTGTCGGCACTGCCCTCAACCCCTTAGGCGCCATCGATGTCCAAAACGCGAATGACCTTGATTTCGTGGGGGCGGTCAATGCGGCTAGCCTTGTCCAGCGTGCCAACGCGGGGGCGGGGACCCGCGTCACCACTCTGCGCGATGCCATAAACCTAAGCGCCGCCGCTGGCCTCAATCTGGGCTCCGTGAGCGCCCTCAGCGCCATCGTCCTTGACGGCCTATCCATCGGCGCCGCGGGTACGGGCATCATCCGCTTTAACGGGCCCGTTTCCTTGAGCGGTGGGCTTGCGGACCTAAGCACGGCCGGGGGAAATATCTCCTTCCTTTCTACCTTAGTCGGTTCTCAGAACCTCACCCTCACTCTTGGCGCGGGCAACCTTATCATTGCGGGCCAAGTGGGAGCCGCTGTTGTGGGTCGCTTAGGCGCCATCTCCATCGTCTCGGCGGCCAATGTGGCCGGAGACGCCACGGCCACCACTAACGCAGGGGATATCTACGCAAGCTCCCTTTCCCAAAGCGCCTCCTCGGGCACGAGCCGTTTTGCCCTCATCAATACCAGTGGGGTAGGGGGCATAGACCTCAACGGGAGCATCTACCAGTTCAATGGAGCCATCACTACGACGGGCGGGGGCAGCTTTAGCCTGACAAACTCAGGCCAAGCCAGCCTTGCTGCCGCGGCCGATCTGAGCATTGCCGGCTTCTTCCTCCAGGATGGCGCAGGCGATGTCCTCTGCTCGGCCGATATCAGCGCCTCCGGGCAGACAGGCGGCTTTGGCATCTCCTTTGCGGGGAATCGCCTTGTCTTCTCCGGCGCCCAGGCCCATAGCACTAGCGCCACCAACAACCCCATCCGGCTTAACCCCAGCGCCTCCATCTACGCCTACGCGGCCGCGGGCACCCTCTCCTTTAACGCCGGCCTTGGCCTCATCAACATACAAAGGGATCTTCATTCCTACCTCCCGGGCGCAACCCTCTCCTTCTTAAGTTCAGTGAGCTCTCGTAACCTCGTCAAGTACGCAGGCGACCTCACTATGAACGGCCAAAACCTCAGCACGAGCCAGGACCTTGTCCTCTTTGGCGGCGCCTACTCCCCGGATGACGCTCACTCTACAACCGCAGGCCTCCTTTCCTACGAAAACCCTGCGCGGAGTACAAACGCAGGCTACCCCGGCAATGTCCTTGCCGATCCTCAAGTGGCCCTTGCCACGGCCATACCCCTGACCGCTATCATCTTTGGCCCAGCCAATTACGCGGGGAACCTAACGGGCTTGGCCAACTTACAGGTAGCGGGGAACTTCTACGTCAACGGGGCGAGTATGGCGCCCCAGGGGGCAAGCTGGAGCCTGAGCTTGGCCGCCAACGACTCATCCCTTGATTCCTTCGCCGAAGCCTATAACGCAAGCATTACAAACGCCGTCGTTTCAGGCGGTTGGCTCTCGGCTGATGAAGATACAGTGACCTTTACGGGAGTGTCAGGCAACGCGGATAGAATACGCAAGACACTCTTGGACGGAGCGGACAATACCCCCGGTTCGGGAAGTACGACTATCTACGACAACGTCATCCGCGTGGAGATCAGCTCTGGCCTTTTTGAAAACAGCAACGACGAGATCAGGCAGGCCGTAGCCAACATCCGCCTCAACAACGGCGCCACCGTCTTCACCAATAGCTATCGCGATCCAGGCTGTACACAGCTCACCACGGGCTGGGGCGATACCGCCTTCTTCTATCTCCTTTCGCCCATCACCTGGAATACCGACGCCGATGGCGGGGGCCTCGGCGACATCACCGCCCCCGGGCTGAGCACAGACCGCTCAGGCAATGAGCGCAATGTGATAGTAAACCTTCAACTTGAAACCGCCACCGGAACAATCTTCCAGGTCCTCAGGGATCATAGGAAAAACCGCATTCAGCATTATCCGGCCGGCACTCGATATACAGGCGTAGCCGATTCCTGCCGCCCTGTCTTAGTCGGCGTCACCGCCGGTCAGGCCCTCCATGTCAACGATCCCGCGCTCCCTAGCTATACCCATTACGACGGCCACAACTACCTGCAGTTCCGTTATTCAGAAGCCGTGAATCTTGGCCCCCTTACCGCAGCCGGCATCGCCGGAGTGGAAAATATCCGCTCCTTGCCTAGCCTCAATGCCGCTAATCACGGAGCCTCCTTGACGCAGTCCGGAACAGATCAAGTCTTTGCCGGACTCCTCCGCGTAGCAGGCACGGTAAGCTCAGGCACCCGCGACGGCAACGCCAACATCGAAGCCCTCTACCGCGATCCCGCCGTCAACAGCCATGCCGGCCACGGTCTCTATATCTCCGTGGGCGGCTTTTCCTACGACACAGGGCCCAACCGTTTCTGGCCCGGTTATTTTACGGCCCTCAGCGATCCCTCCACCCGCGCCGCCTTCTCCCTTCCCAACGCCTTTATCGTGGACCAAGGCCTCAACGGCGGAAATGAAATTGAGCCCTCGGATGAAGCTGTTCTCGTGACGGGCTATGCCCTCAACTACGCCAAAACAGCCTTAACGGTAAGCCAAGCCGGCTCAGGTTGGGACGTTGCCAAGCCCCGCGTAGCCACGCCCAACGTCATCTACGACGTGGTTCCCCTCTCCAACGCCTACGTCATCGACCACGTCGAATTCCGCCTTGACCACGACCGTGATCTAGACCTAAACACCATTGCCGACCTCGACTCCCTGCGCGACACCTCCTTTGGCATAGGCGGCGGCCTTATCTTCCCCGTGGTGCCGGACAACGCCTTTACCCTAGCGGATAGGGAGTCCAACCCGCGTACCTTCCGCCGCCTGGGCCAGACATTCCGCACCGACGTAAGCTCTGCCTACTTGGGTAACTTCACCGCCGCCAACGACCCCCACTTTGGCATCGACCTCAGCCCCGCAGAACAGTGGCTTGATTGGACGGCAAAGACACAGTTCTATTTCCGCTATAACTCAACCATCGGGCGCATTACGGATATAGCCGGCAACCTGATGGAGGACTATGTAGCCGACGATCTAGAGTGCGTTGAAAAGCTTTCGCCAAAGATCCGCCTCACCAGCGCCGTCGTCGGCGGCACTAAGCTCTACGTGCAGTTCACCGAGCCTGTCTTCCGCGTCGGTGAGACAGCCCTGACTCCGGCGGACTTCGACCTAAGCGGAACCGGCCTCAGTGTCACTACCATCGAGGAGCTTTCCTGGGGGGCAAGCGGCAATCCCAGCGTCAGGCCTCCCTTGGAGCTCATGCTTACCCTTTCAGCCCCCATTCAAGCAGGCCATATCCTCACCAATCGCCTTGTCGGCTTAAATATCATAGACCGCTTCGCCAATCCGATGGAGGCGGCGGAGAGCCATCGCATTTCTGATTTTGGCCTTGGAATCATCGAGCCCCTCTCCGCTTCAGACGGCGTCCATGCCGAGGGCGGCACCAACGTAGGTAGCCGCGCCTTGGGCGCCCTGCGGGACTTCGACGGTTCAGGCCGCCTCTACGATAGGAACATCACCATCAACTCCAGCTTGGAGGCAAGCCTGGGCGCCAATTTGCCGGTGGAAATGTACTTTGACGTCGCACCTGCAGCGGCAAGCCTCCTCATCCCCTCCATCACCATGGCCGACGGCACAAAGCAAACCCTTCCCCTCTGGCAACCCGGTCTCAACTCCGACCTCTTCACCCTCTCCAACTCTGCCGCGCGCAGCGCTTCAATCCTCTCAAGCCAGGGCTTGGGGCGTTCCTTCCTTATCCCCTCGGCTGATTCCGAGATAGCTAGCGGCGCCCAAGTGGAATTCATGTATCGCGTTTCCGACATCTACTGCCTGCGTTCCTTAGACCCATCGGACCCGCGCCGCATGGACCTCTATCGCTTTAAGATTCAAGACCTCAGCAAGCAACGCGGCGGGGTTACCATCCTGAACAACGTCATCGATCCGGGTAGGGGAGAGCGAACCGCCATCCAAGTGGATATGCCCGACTCCGGCTACCTCACCGTTCAGGTCTTTACCCTCGACGGCGACGTCGTGCGCATCTTGAGCCGCACTCCCAGCGCGACCGGTACCTTCTTCTTTACCTGGGACGGCAGGAACGGGGCGGGGAATATCGTTGCCCGCGGCCTCTACTTCATTCGCGTAGTTGGCCCCGGCATCGATGAGATTCGTAAGGTGATCGTAGTGAAGCCGCGCTAAGGGACAACCTGAGCGGCCGGCTTAAGAGAGTCTTGTATCGATAGTTTTTTAAGTGAAGGCGGCTGCGCTGAGCATCCGCCTTTTTTTACTCGCCGCTTTTAAGGTGGAAGGTCAGTTCCGGCTGGGCAATGAGGATAGTCGCCGCGTCAAGGCCGTCTGAGCTGAGAATATCAGTTGGGGATATTTTTAAGGAAAAAATGGCCGTAGTTTCCGTTTGGTCTATGGCTAATTTTTCCCCTTGGGGAATCTCTACGGAGAGCTTAGTCCACTGCGCCCAGCCGCTTGCCTCATCCGCGGGATTAAGCACGCTGATGGCTCCTCCGTCCGTCCTTCCCTTGGCGCGGATCTCCAAGCTGACTCTCCGCGTCTGATAGGGTGCTTGGGCGCTTGCCGCAAAGAGGTAGGAAGCGGTTTCATCGTTCTTCACCCAGACGGAAAAGACATAGCGGCCGGAGATGTAACTGGGATCGGCGTCGGAGAGGCTCTGATCAAGGCTCAGCGCCAGAGGAATGCTCCGTCTGATTATCCGTATGTCGTCTATAAGGGCCGCCTGGGTACCTCCCGGGCCGAAGTAGAAAGCGTAGTCTTGCGCCGGATCAAGGAAGGCCTGGCTTTGGATGCGTATATCCGAGACCGTATTTGCCAGGATGGACGCAAACTGTGGGCTTATCCCATCGAGGGAATAGGAAAGGCTCAAGCTGTCATCCAGGCAGAGGAGATTGATCTGGTAGATCGAACCTGCCTGGGGGCCCAGGCCGCTTGCAGTATTGCGTAAGTCTGGAGAAAGGAGGAGTCGGGCGTACTGCCCCACTTGGTCGCGCGTAAAGGAGAAGCTGTTACCGTGTATCCCCGCCGCCACAATAGTGATGCTTGGATCTGGTTGAAGTGGCTGGGCAGGATCGTGATCCACCGACCATCTTGCGCCGGGAGCCCCCACCGTTTCCCCTTCCATATCGGGGTCGCTTAAAAGGTTTTCTATGCTCAGGCGGTAGACTGCTACAGATTCGGCAAGACCTGTGACGGCGCCAGAACCGACGCTGCTCCCCGTTGCCTCAAGCCTCATGTAGTCAAAGCCATCCCAATCCGCGCTTGCCTCATAGTCGAAAGCCCAACCTGAAGCCGTCTCCGAGCGCGGCTTGTCTAGGCCGAAGTCTGAAATCCAATTCAGCGCCGGGTCTAGGTATTTTGCGTTAAAGGGGTCGGGCACGGTGCATGCCGGCATCGACAGCCCCGCGGCCAAGACAGCGGCGCCAAGCAGGGCTGTCATGCCCCAGGAGGGCCTCCCGGCGGCGGAGAGGCGAGGGGAGGGCGGAGTGAGAGGCGTAGAAAAGGGCGATGCGCGGAGGCCGTCTTTGCTACCGGCGTCCCTTAATAATATGGCCATACTTCCATAATACCGCGTTTTTGCCCCTGGCGCTAGGCTTTTGCGCCCTTGGCTTTACAGAGCCGGGTAAAAACCTCTATAGTATCCCCCAATCCGAACGTGAGGGATTTCATGGACCTAACCCAATTGGCAAAAAGCCTCCACCCCCTTGAGGTGAAGGTGCTCCGAACCTTCGAGCCCGGCGCCAGTCTCTGCGCCGCCACCCTAGAACAGCGGCTTGGCTACAAAACCGGCCAGGCAAACCAAGCCTTTTCCTGGCTCTGCGCCAAGGGTCTGGCCCGTGAAAGCGGCCGCGTCCAAAGCCAGGTCTTTGAGCTGACGGACTTTGGCAAGGAAGCCGCGGCAAAGGGCACGGTGGAAGAGCGCTTCCTCCGCCTCCTTTCCGAGAAGGGGAGCCTCCTCCTACCGCAGATCGTGGAAGCCCTGGGCATAGAGCAAAAGGATGCCGGCTCTGCCTTTGGCGCCCTTTCTAAGGACGGCGCCCTCTCCATGGACGGGGAAAAACGGGTGAGCCTCAACCCCTCCTGGTCCCAAAGCGCCTCTGGCGCGGGAGAAAAACCCCGCATCGCCTTAATCCGCGAACTCTTGGAAAAGGCCCTCGCTTCCGGCGGCAGTTTTAGCGCCATGGATCTTTCCATGCCCCAGCGCGCCCTTATAGACACCATCGCCAAAAAGCGCGGCGCCGCGGATTCCCTCTTCCGCGTTGCCGACAGGGAAGAGGTTTCTTACGTCCTTGACCCGGTTTGCGCAGGCTTAACCCCTGAGCTTGAAGCCCTCGGCATAACGGGGGAGGAGATCGGAAGGCTCTCCCCGGAGATGCTGGAAAGGGGAAGCTGGAAGGGCGGCACATTCCGCGGCTACAATATCTCCGTTCCCCCGGCCCGCCTCTTACCCGGCCGCCGCAACCCCTACGCCCAGTTTTTAGAGCAGGTAAAGGACAAGCTGGTGTCCTTAGGCTTTGAGGAATTTGACGGTTCACTGGTAGAAACCGAGTTCTGGAACTCAGACGCCCTCTTTATGCCCCAGTTTCACTCCGCCCGTGATATCCATGACGTCTACCACATCAAAGCCCCCGCCCAGGCAAAGAGCATTGAGGAACCCTACCTCTCCAACGTTGCCGCCGCCCATGAAAACGGGGGTTTGACACAGAGTCGCGGTTGGGGCTATTCCTTTGACCGCTCCTTTACAAAGCGCCTTATCCTGCGCTCCCAGGGCACCGTCCTCTCCGCCCGCCAGCTTCCCAAGGCGCAGATTCCCGGCAAGTACTTCGGCATTGCCCGCTGTTTCCGCTACGACAAGGTAGACGCTACCCATCTTTCGGACTTTTACCAGACTGAGGGAATCGTCTTGGGGGATGAGGTGAACCTGCGCACCCTCTTAGGCTTCCTCAAGATGTTCGCCACCGAGGTTGCCGGCGCCAAGGAAGTAAAATACGTGCCCGGCTACTTCCCCTTTACCGAACCCTCGGTAGAGGTCCATATCAAGCATCCCGTCCTTGGCTGGTTTGAGTTAGGCGGGGCGGGCATCTTCCGCCCCGAAGTCACCGAGCCCCTAGGCGTCACTGTACCCGTTTTAGCCTGGGGTATCGGCATAGACCGCATGGCCCTCATGGCCCTGGGCATCAAGGATATCCGCGAGCTCTTTAGCAACGACATCGAGGGCGTCCGCCTTCGCCGCGGCTTCGTCAACCTGGACTAGGAGAACAGCATGCCAAAGATAGACGTCAACGAAAGCCTTTTCTTCAAACTCTTGGGCAAGCGCTACGGCCGCGACGAGCTGGAAGCCCTCCTTCCGGTTGCCAAGGCCGAGCTGGACGAGTGGGACGAGTCTTCCACCCTGCCGGAGGCTGAAAAGGTCCTCAAGATAGAACTCAACGACACCAACCGCCCAGACCTCTGGTCCGCTACCGGCCTCGCGCGGCAGCTGCGCTGTTATCTCACCGGCAGCGTCCCTTCCTATCCCTTCTTCTCCCGGGAAGAGGACGTGAAGGCCGCCGGAGACTACGCGGTTAGCGTAGATGCCTCGGTTAAGGACGTAAGGCCCTTCATTGCCGCCTTCGTCATTTCAGGCAAACCCATCAGCGAAGCCCTCCTCAAAGACCTCATCCAAACCCAGGAAAAACTCTGCTGGAACTACGGCCGCAAGAGAAAATCCATCGCCATGGGCGTCTACCGCTCCGCCCATATCAAGTACCCGGTCAAGTACTCAGCCGTGGACCCAGACAAGACCCGCTTTGTCCCCTTAGGTTTGGACCGGGAGCTCTCCTTGAGGGAAATGCTCACCGAGCACCCCAAGGGCAAGGAATTCGGCTCCATCCTCGAAGGCCTCTTCCGCTTTCCCTACTTGAGCGACTCCAAGGGAGAAACCCTCTCCTTCCCACCCATCATCAACTCCGCCACCCTAGGCGCCGTGGAGGTGGGAGACTCCGACCTCTTCGTGGAACTCACCGGCTCTGACATGCCCTCACTCTGCATAGCCGCCTCCATCGTTGCCTGCGACTTTGCAGATTCCGGCTACACCATCAAGCCTGTCCGCGTCGACTATCCCTTCGACACCCCCTTAGGCCGCTCGGTAACCTTTCCCTATTACTTCCAAAAACCCGTCTCCTGCGGCCTAGACCGCATGGCCAAATTCTTGGGCCGCCGCTTTTCCACCGAAGAGGCACGGGCATCCCTCTCGCGCATGGGCTGCCAGACCGACAGCCACGGCCAGTACGTCCAGGTCTTCCCGCCTGAGTACCGCAACGACTTCCTCCACGCGGCGGACATCATTGAAGACGTCATGATCGGCTATGGCATGGACAACTTCGATCCCGAGCGCCCTAAAGACTTTACCATCGGCCGCATTACCCCCTTAGAGCGCGTATCGCGCCGCTTTAAGGACGGACTGGTGGGCATGGGCTTCCAGGAAATGATCTACAACTACTTAGGTTCGCGCGCGGACTTCATAGACAAGATGGGCATAAAGGGAGACGAGCTCATCCAGGTTTCCAACCCCATGTCGGAGAGCTTTGAGTTCGTGCGCAACTCCCCCCTGCCGGGCCTCTTTCTTTCAGAGTCCATCTCCGGCAAGGCCGTCTACCCCCACCGCATCTTCGAGATCGGCAAGGTCGTGCGTAAAGACCCGGCAGAAAACTACGGCTGCCGGACAAGCCAGGAAATGGGCTTCCTCATTGCCCACGCGGAAGCGGACTTCAATGAAGCCGCCGCCGTCGTCTCCGCCCTCTGCTATTACCTGGGTAAGGACTACAAGGTTCAAGAATCCCAAGACCCGCGCTTTATCATCGGGCGCCAAGCCGCCCTCATCGTCAAGGGCAAGGCCGTCGGTGTTTTCGGTGAAGCCCATCCGGAGCTCTTGGAGCGCTGGGGCATCAGCCTGCCCTGCGCCGCCTGCCAGCTTGAGGTGGAAGCCTTTTTAGGAGACTAGGAAGATGGAAGGGGATAAGAAGGAGCTCTATCGCCTGCGCGCCGCCAAGGTCCTCTCCTCGCTTAAAAAGCGGGGCATGGATGGCTACTACGCGGAAAGTAGAGAGCAGGCCATCCCCATCCTCCTCTCCCTCATACCCTCAGGCAGCCTCGTAGCCTGGGGGGGCTCCATCACCCTTGCCCGCGACCTCAAGTTCTACGACATCCTGCGCAAGGGCCCCTACAAAATTCTCGACAGAGACGCCGCCAAAACCCCGGAGGAAGTGGAAAAAGTCTTCCGCGAGTCCTTCTTCGCGGACAGCTACCTCATGAGCTCAAACGCCATCTCCATGGACGGGGAACTCGTCAATATAGATGGTCGGGGCAACCGCGTCGCCGCCCTCATCTACGGGCCGCGCCAAGTCCTCGTCGTAGCCGGTTGCAACAAGATATGCCCAGACCTAGACTCAGCAATACGGCGCGCCCGGGAAGAAGCCGGACCGCCCAACGCCGAGCGCCTAAAAATGAATACCCCCTGCCGCCAAGACGGGGCCTGTCACGAAT
>JBGSOB010000150.1:0-6080 GCA_041739325.1 Treponematales bacterium | reverse complement strand
AGGACCAGTGAGCCGATTTTTTTTCTACGCAGGCCCTGCGCTTTTTTATCCCAAGGCACGAAGCTCAAAGGCTTGAGGCCGCGTTCCCCCTTTTCAAAAGATTATGGAAGAGGTATTATGCCAGGAGCTGGCGCCGTCTTGAGACCCCTGCCAGCCCTGAATCCAATCTTTTTCCGCATAAGGATTTACTCATGGCAGACACCAAAAACATGGTGATGATTGACGGCAATACCGCCGCCGCGTACGTGGCTCATGCACTCTCAGAAGTCATTTCCATCTACCCCATCACCCCTTCCAGCCCCATGGCAGAGCTCTCTGACGAGTTTTCCGCCCAGGGTCGGCCCAATCTCTGGGGTACCATTCCCCACGTCGTAGAGATGCAGTCCGAAGCCGGCGCGGCCGGTGCCGTTCATGGCGCCCTGACCGCCGGTGCCCTCTCCACGACCTTTACCGCCAGCCAGGGTCTCTTGCTGATGGTTCCGAATATGTACAAGATCGCCGGTGAGCTTACCCCCACCGTCTTCCATATCTCCGCCCGCGCCTTGGCCGCCCAGGGTTTGAATATCTTCGGCGACCACCAAGACGTCATGGCCTGCCGCCAGACCGGCTTTGCCATGCTCTCCGCCGCTTCTGTTCAGGAAGTCATGGACATGGCCCTTATCTCCCACGCTTCCACCCTGGAATCCCGCATTCCCTTCCTTCACTTCTTCGACGGTTTCCGCACCTCCCACGAAGTGCAAAAGGTTGAGGAGATTTCCTACGAGATCATGCGCAAGATGATAAATGACGATCTGGTGCGCGCCCACCGCGCCCGCGGCCTCAACCCGGAGAAGCCCTCCATCCGCGGAACCTCCCAGAACCCGGACGTCTACTTTGCCGGCCGCGAAACGGTCAATGTTTACTACGACAAGGTCCCGGGCATTGTTCAGGCGAACATGGATAAGCTGGCTAAGTTTACCGGCCGCCAGTACAAGCTCTACGAATACTACGGCGCCCCCGACGCGGATCGCGTCATCGTGACCATGGGTTCCTCTGCCGACGTTTGCCAAGAAGTGGCCGATTACCTCAAAGCCAAGGGCGAGAAGGTCGGTCTCTTGAAGGTTAGGCTCTTCCGCCCCTTCGCCGCCGAGCTTTTAGTGGACGCCATTCCGGTGAGCGCCAAGAGCATTGCCGTTTTGGACATGACCAAGGAGCCGGGCTCTTTGGGCGAGCCCCTTTATGAAGACGTGCGCACGGCCTTCGGCGAGGCGATGTCCAAGTCTGACTGCAAGTTCAAGCATTATCCCAAGATCGTCGGCGGTCGCTATGGCTTAGGCCTCCAGGCCCACGGCACCACCCCGGCTATGATGAAGGCCGTCTACGAGAACTTAAAGCTCTCCATTCCCAAGAACCACTTTACCGTGGGTATCACCGACGATGTGTCAAACACTTCCCTTCCCTGGGACCCCTCCTTCAGCCTTGACGACAAGGGCACCGTGCAGTGCATCTTCTGGGGCCTCGGTTCCGACGGTACGGTGGGCGCCAACAAGAACTCGATCAAGATCATCGGCGACTCGACCCCCAACTTCGCCCAGGGCTACTTTGTCTACGATTCCAAGAAAGCCGGCACCTACACCACCAGCCACTTGCGCTTTGGCAAGAAGCCCATTCCCAAGCCCTACCTGATAGATAAGGCTTCCTTTATCGCCTGCCACAAGTTCTCCTTCTTGGAGAAGATCGACATCCTCGACCGCGCTGAGGATGGGGGCGTCTTCCTTCTGGCCAGCCCCTTTGGCAAGGACGAAGTCTGGCAGCACCTGCCGGTGGAAGTCCAACAGACGATCATCAATAAAAAGCTCAATTTCTACGTGATCGACGCCACCGACATTGCCGAGAAGGCCGGAATGGGCAGCCGCATCAACGTCATCATGCAGACCTGCTTCTTTAAGATCTCCGGCGTTCTGCCCGAGGCGGAAGCCATCGACCTCATCAAGAAGTATATCGAGAAGTCCTACGGCAAGAAGGGCGCCGACGTGGTGGCTAAGAACATCGCCACCATCGACATGGCCCTTGCCGGCCTGCAGAAGGTAGCCTACCCGGCCAAGCCGGCCGGTTCGGCCCACATGCATCCCCCGGTGCCGGCCAACGCCCCGGCCTTCGTCAAAGATGTCATCGGCCCCATCATCGCCAACCGCGGCGAGTCGATCAAGGTTTCCCAGATGCCGGACGACGGCACCTTCCCCACCGGGACTACCCGCTACGAGAAGCGCAATATCGCTGAGAAGGTCCCGGTCTGGAACCCCGATCTCTGCATCCAGTGCGGCCAGTGCTCCATGGTTTGCCCCCATGCCGTTATCCGCATGAAGGCCTACGACGCCAAGTACCTGGACAACGCCCCCAAGACATGGAAGAGCGCCGACCCCAAGCCGGCCCTCAAGGAATTCGCCGGCGGCAAGGTAACCATCCAAGTGGCGGTAGAAGACTGCACCGGTTGCGGCGCCTGCGTGAACACCTGCCCGGCTAAGAGCAAGGACAACCCGGCTATCAAGGCCATCAACATGGAGCCCCAGATCCCGCTGCGCGAGACCGAGGCTGCCAACTGGGACTACTTCTTCAACGTCATTCCCAACCCGGACGCCACCAAGCTCAACTTGGGCAGCATCGCCGGCTCACAGCTCAAGCAGCCCCTCTTTGAGTTCTCCGGCGCTTGCGCCGGCTGCGGCGAGACGCCCTACGTCAAGCTCATGACCCAACTCTTCGGCGATCGCCAGCTGATCGCCAACGCCACCGGTTGTTCCTCCATATACGGCGGCAACCTGCCCACCACTCCCTACTGCCAGCGCGCCGACGGCCGCGGCCCCTCCTGGTCCAACTCCCTCTTTGAGGACGCCGCCGAGTTCGGTATGGGTATGCGCCTTTCCACCGACAAGCAGAATGAGTACGCCAAGGAGCTCTGCGCCAAGGTCAAGGGCCGCGTGGACGCCGCCCTCATCGACGCCATCTTGGGCAACAGCCAAAAGGAAGACGCCGAGGTAGAGGCGCAGCGCGCCAACGTGGCAAAGCTCAAGGAAGCCTGCGCCAAGAGCCAGGACAACGATATGAAGGAACTTGCCTCGGTTGCCGACTCCCTTATCCGTCGCTCTGTCTGGATCTTGGGCGGCGACGGCTGGGCCTACGACATCGGTTACGGCGGCTTGGACCACGTGATCGCTTCCGGCAAGAACGTGAAGCTCTTGGTTATGGATACCGAGGTTTACTCCAACACCGGCGGTCAGATGTCTAAGGCAACCCCCATCGGCGCCATCGCCAAGTTCGCCGCGGCGGGCAAGGAGCAGGCAAAGAAGGACCTGGGAGCCATGGCCATGAGCTACGGTTACGTCTACGTGGCCAAGATCTCCATGGGCGCCAATATGCTGCAGACCATCAAGGCCTTCCGCGAAGCCGAGGCCTTTGACGGTCCGGCCGTCATCATCGCTTATTCGCACTGCATCAACCACGGCATCAACATGACTACCGGTATGAACCAAGCCAAGGCGGCGGTAACCTGCGGGCTCTGGCCCCTCTTCCGCTACAACCCCGATCTCAAGGCGGAGGGCAAGAACCCCTTCCTCCTGGATTCCAAGGAAGCTACTACCGGCATTGAGGAGTTCATGTACTCCGAGACCCGCTTCAAGGCCCTCAAGGCCGCTGACCCGGATCGCGCCGCCAAGCTCCTTGAGAAGGCAAAGACCGTTACCGACCGCATCTACAAAGAGTACAAGTATCTGAGCGAAAGGCCCTTCTAAAGGCTATAAGATTTCGATACGAAAGGGGGCTGCCTGGAATAGGGCAGCCCCCTTTTTTTATCCCTTTGAATGCGGGAGGGGCTGTTTTTTATTCATCCGGTGACGTAGCCAGCCGCCTTAGCCTAAACGCCCAAGCTAGCTTAAATTTTCCGAGACGATGCGCCCGCGGCTCTTGTCCAAGTAGATGCGTTGATAAGTCATGACCTTGCTGACGACAAAGGACGCGTGGCAAATTTCTATATAGGTTGGCGGGAATATTTTCCCGCGCACGATGATCTGGGCGCCATCGTTCTTGTCCAGGTTGTTGACGAGGACAAGGGCGATTTCATTCAGTTTGTGGATGGATTCCTTGATACGCGCGCAGATGGATTGAATGCGTTGGCTTTCTTTGGTTTCTGCCGTGAGCGTCCGCTCTATTTCTTGGAGGCTCATGGCCAGGGCTATGTTTTTGTCGCGGATCCACATGAGTTTACGCTGTACCGTATAATCCACGCCACAGATGATCTCTGTTTTGGGCCCTGATGCGGTGCCGATTTGCGCCACGTTCAGCCCGTTCTTAGCGTAGATTTTGCCGCCGGAGACAATGCCGGTGGGGCCCGTCTCAAATTTGTCTTGGGTTTGGATGACGGAATTGAGGCAACTGAGGTTTGTCCGAATCTTTCCGGCGGCTTCAACAAAGCAGTGCTCGATAAACTTTGCCGTGATGCTGCCCCCGGCCTTTGCCAAACCCACTTTGCGCCCGATGATGCCCAAGCCGGTGACTATGTCGCCTGTGGCTTCAACGATAGTGGCGTCCATGAGCTTGGTGCAGTAGATGGAACCGCCGGAGATTACCTTGAAACCGT
The DNA here is from genome assembly GCA_041739325.1 of Treponematales bacterium. Taxonomy (GTDB): domain Bacteria; phylum Spirochaetota; class Spirochaetia; order Treponematales; family JBGSOB01; genus JBGSOB01. Next base: position 1,471 of record JBGSOB010000150.1, on the reverse strand, counting down.
TGATAATCCCGCCGGCAATATGAACATCGCCGGGAAACTGGATGTTGCCGGTGGAATAATCCACGTCTCCGTGAATGAAGAGCACTTCATTGACGGATATTTCCTTGGCGCTGGCGATAAAGCGCCCATCGCAGGTGGCTATGACGACGCCCTTTTCCCAAAGCGTGTTCTTTCCGAGAGTAGGGGAGTCTTTATTTTCAACCTTATACGCAAGCGCCGGGCCCTTGATGTTGTGCCCGGCTATCCCGGGGGCTTTGGGGACGGCGCGCGCAAGAATGTCGTTTTTTTTAACGAGTTTGAAAGCGCTCAAATCGTGGTGGTCTATCTGCTTGTCATTGGGGGTCGTTACCGTGTTGCCGTCCAGCAAATTAGCCTCAATGATGAGGTAGGGCGGAACCTCGTTTTGGGGCAGGCTTGCCTTGGCTATAGTAAGGTCGCCGATATAGACGAGCTCGGCGTTGCATCTGTTGATGGCTTGCCCTATGCCTTCCCAGTCCACACCGTGGATGATATTCAGCTCTTTGAGCATGCGCTGGATATCTTTGATATCGATGGCTTTTTTGCCTATGGCCGGCGGGTGGAAGTTCCCTTTGGCGATGAGGTTGCTGCCGCTTGCGGATATTTCTACGAATCCGTCGAGCTGTGGGCCGGCCGGAGCGGCTACCTCATCCATGGCCGCCTTGATCGCTTCTTCAGAAACGAAGAGCGCCTCTTCCTCCTCCGTATCCGTAACTGCGTCGTAGGCGGCTATTTCCGAGAGGAGGCTTTCAGCGTCGGTGAGAAGGCTTTTTTCGGCGATACTCTGGGATATATCCATGCGCTTACTATCCCTTAAGGAAGTCCAGAATCTTTGCGATTTCAAAGGGTTTCTGTAAGAGGCCTACGGCTCCGGCGTCTAGCGCGCGAGTCACCAGGGGGTCATAGGGATAGGCGGTAATGACGAAAAGTTTAAGACCCGGCTTTTCTTTGAGCAAAATCTCCGTTAATTCCGCTCCGTTCATTTCCGGCATACGCATATCCACTAATACAAGGTCGTAGGCGTTTTCAAGCCCCGCGCTCAAGCCTTGTTTTGCCTCTGAGAAAGCGTCAACGCCAAAGCCCATGTCCTCGAAAATGATCTTTATGGTTTCCAGAATGGCGGGTTCATCGTCTATGACAAGAATCTTCTTCATACGGGGCTCCGGTCGTATTGCAGACGGAAAGATATGGCTCAGCTTTTGGTGGAGAACTGATAACTAATATGAATATACTCATTTCCGGGTAAAGACGGTGAGAAAGGCGTTGGAATTGATTTAATAAAAAGGAAGACTTTGGAGGGAAGGATAGGGGGGGGGCTGTCCAAAAAGAAACTTTGGACGGCCCTTTTTTCTAAGTTCACAATGAAAATACGGCCTAGATCATGGGATTTCGCTACTCTCACACGTTTTTTAGGAAGATCAGACTTGTAACGACAATAGGAAGGGATATTATT
>JBGSOB010000142.1:0-12912 GCA_041739325.1 Treponematales bacterium | reverse complement strand
CGGATATATGAGCCAAGCACCAGGAGAATGAGCCCCAGCGCGTACGCGAATATCGTCAATCCCATAGTTTTCCCACCTTGGCCACGAGCATCGTCACGTCGTCCCGGAGCTTCCGGTCGCCCACGTAACGCAGGACGAGGTTGGAAATGGAGTCGACCACGTCCTGAGCGTTCCCGGTGGCGGCCTTCTTAATCGTGTTTTGGTAGAGCTCCGTATCTCCCAGCTGGATTCCTTCCTCGTTGGCTACTTCGGAAACGCCGTCTGAGGCTATAAGGATGACGTCCCCGGTACGAATGGGGAGCTCGTCTACCTGCACGTCTTCCATAGGAATGAGGCCGACGAGGGAATTGTTAGATTCGATACTCCGAACCCTCCAGCCGGTAGCGGTCTGGGAGATAACCAAGGGGTCGGCCATTGAAGCGTTTACGTAGGTGAGCTTTTTCTCCTCCACGTCTACCAAACCGATGAAAATAACGGTGTATTTGTCCTCAAAACGCATGCACTTGATGGCCTGATCCACGTTGAGGAGCATTTGCTTGAGGTTTGTCTTATCCTCGGTGATGCGGATGGTGGACATAATGATGCCCATGATGAGGGCGGCGGCCAAGCCCTTACCAGAAACGTCGCCGAGAACCAGGAGGGTTCGGTTCTCGTCAATGCGGATGATATCGTAGTAGTCGCCGGACACATTGACCAGGGGTCGGTAGTAGGCGGCCGTCTCAAGCTTCTTTAAATCGGGTAAGTTCTTTGGAAGGAAGGACATCTGCGTCTCGGCTATCAAGTCCCATTCCTTAGCCAGGGCGGAGATGGTAAACATCTCCTCAACCGTCTTAACCCGGTCTACATAAGCCTCGAACTCCTTCTTAAGCTCCTCAAAGATCTCCGGTTCAAGAAGTTTGCAATAGCGTATGAAGATCCAGAAGGAATAACCCTTGGTGATGATAAAGAAGCCGCGGGCCTTACGATAGGAAGAAACCAAGCCCAATTGCTGGTCCACGAAATAGATACCGTCCCGCCACTTCAGGTAGTGCTGCTTTATAAAGGTGGCAGTGTCCTCCGAAGCGCTGAGTGTGGCCGGAGAGGTATAGATGAGCTCCCCATTGTCATTACGCAAGAGAAGAACGGATGCGTCCGCTTCCCACTCCAGGTGATGTTTGATCGCCTCAAGGAAGTCGTTCGTAGTAAAGCAAATACGGACGCTATTGAGGAAGGAGGTAATCAAGCCGGTATCGCCCACGTGGAAGTGCTTTCTATGCTGGAGCTCGGAGACGTACTTCAGGAAGCTCCGACGCAGATAGAAAAAGATCACGAAGAGCGGCCCTATGATAAGGGCAAGGATCAAAACCGAGTCACGGGAAAAGAGAAAAATGATCCCCGCGAGCATCGCTGATCCAACGACTGTGAATAACCCATTGACTGTCTTAGCCGCGGTTCGATAGGTCATACTATAGTATCGGTTATAAAGCCCTTTTAGCGCTATGTCAAATTTTCAGGCAAAAGCGTTTTATGGGGAGAGGTGGAAGAATTCCTCCATCGTCAGCCCGCTCCGCCTCAAATCGGCGGCTAAGGCCTCCCCGACATAGCGAAAATGCCAGGGTTCGTAGGAATAGCCGGTTATATCTCGCCCGCCCTCCGGGTAGCGGAGGATAAAGCCGAATTCGGCGCAATGCGTGGCTAGCCAGATACCGGAAGGGGTTTGGGCAAAGCTATCATCCAGCTGTTGCTTTGTTTCGGCGCAGGAAATGTCTACAGCCAGGCCAGTCTGATGCTCGCTTGCCCCCGGGGGCGCTATGAACTGGCTCGCCCAATCAAGACCGTTCACCCTGACGGAATTCTCCCAGATCTGCTTTTGGAAGGGATAGTCGCGATACCCGGAATAAAAGGAGAAATTTATCCCCTGGGCCTTCGCGGCGGCGTGCATCCTCTCATAGGCCCGGGCGGCGGCCGCTCTCAGGCGCATTTTACCCTTGGCAAAGGGCACGGCGGGGTAGTCTAAGTCCCCCGGCTCGTAATCCGGGCTTAAAAGCCTGCTCTTGTTGACAATGAGGCTGTAATCGCTTAAGTCGTCTATATCGCTTGAATAGGCCACGGGAGAGCCGGCGGGGCTGCTTGGGCGGGGCGATGCAGAAGGCCGGCGAAGGGGGCTAGCAGAGGGCATAGCGGCTAGTCGAATCTCTTCATTCCCGGCATCGATAGTTCCGGCCGCGTCGGCCTGGGCCTGGGCTTTAGGGAAGCGGCTCAGGGCATCTGTAGGCATAGAAGAAACGAAAAAATAGACATTGGCCACAAGGAGTGCCGAGACGAGGAAGAGGAGGAATCCAAGAATACCGGCCCTGGACGTTGTGGCGCCTTTTGGACGGCGAGGCGTGGGGCGCAGCTGCTTCGATGCCCGAGGATCCTTCCTGGTTTGTGGAGAGAGGGTTGCTCGGCTACGCCGCTTGGCTATCGTCGTGTTTCGTATTTTATCCACTGCGTCGACCTTTCCATCACAGTATAACCTAGCCTTGCCTATGGGGCAATCCGCCCCAGGATCACCGAGGCGGCTCAGCGGAACGAGCTAGACGGAAGCCCAGGTAGGAATAGGATTCCCCCGGAGGCCGGGCATAGCGCTGGCTCACGCGGCAATTCCGGGCCCGGCTAGCCCAAGAACCTCCGCGGGCGGAACGGGTTAAGCCGGCTTCCGGGCCTTGGGGGTCCTGGCTGGGGGATGAGCGGTAAAAATCCTGAGAGAAAAAATCATGGCACCACTCCCAGGCGTTTCCGCTTAGGTCAAAGATGCCAAGGATATTGGGGGCCTTGAGACCAGCGGGATGGGAGCGAGAAGCTGCGTTGTCGAGGTACCAGGCAAGGGCGCCGATGTCACCCCTTCCAGGGTAGATATTGTCTCTAGAGCCAGAGGCGGTGGCGGCGCCTCCCCTCGCTGCATATTCCCACTCGGCCTCCGTGGGAAGGCGGTATCCGGAAGCGGAGGAATCGAGGCGCCACTGTCCATCATGCATTGTATAAGAAGGCTTATATCCCTGATTTAAGCTAAGCCAGTTGCAATACTGGAGCGCGTCGTTCCAGCTAAGGCAGAGAACCGGCTCGCTCTCCTCTTGCCTAAAACCGGGGTTCTTCCAGCTTCCTTGAGGGTCTTTTGTAAAGACACCGGAGGAAAGAAGCCAGGCCCCGCCTGTGCGCTCGGCATCGCTTTGGTAGCCGCTCGCCTCGACAAAGGCGCGGAACTCAGCCAGGCTCAGCTCCTTCCGCCCGATATAAAAACCGGAGAGCCGCACAGGATGGATGAATTCCTCGGCAACATAGGAATTCCCGTCCTTAGCCCCCATGAGGTACTGCCCTCCGGGGACAAAAACCATGTCGGGCTTTGCTAGGGAAAGCTGGGCATAAAGTGGCGAAAAACAAAGGGAAAGGATGAATAAAAGAATGCGGCGGGCAGAGGCCGGCAAAGACCGGGCCGGGGGAAAAAGAAGGCCCATCAGGGGCTTCCCGGGTAATACACGGCCGTGCCGATAACGCAATCAAAAGCTCGTTCAAAAGCGTTTTCCGCCGCGCGGTTGTACTGAGTCAGGGTCTTGTTCCTCTGGTCCATAGGATCGTGGATTAAGAAATCGCCCCCACTCCAGCCGTAGATGAGTATGGCGTGGTTGTAGCTTTTGCGGAAAAGCACGGTGGCGATAAGGGGCCGACCCGCGGCTAGCTCAGCCTTTAAGCTGTCTATATCGGCCTGGCCTTTAAGCTTGCCGCGCATCTTCAGTCTCAAGCCGGGAAAGAGCTTGGGTATGGATTCATAGGAAAAACCCATCCGCCCCAAAGCTTCACCCCTAAAGCTCATCTGTGTGTAGAGTCCGGCCTTAATGAGGGCGGCATTAAGCCTGCCCGGATCGATATCGTAACCAAAGCCTGAAAGACTCATAGCGGCGCAGGTAACGATACAGCCGTTATCCGCAAAGAGTGCGCGCGCGTCTCCCATAAAGTCACCGCCCCAGGGCCAATCCAGAGTCTGTCCATAGTAGGGCGGACTGAGGCGGATTTCTTCCTTGGCCTCAGGGCCGGCGTGAAGGGCCTGTGCCGCGGCTTGGGCTTGGGAGTTAGGGTAGAAGCCTAAGAAAAGGAAGAGCCCAAGAGACGCAAGGCGAAGGCGGTCCGGGCTCACGGAGTAAGGCCTCCCTCCGCATGAAAGACAAAACGCATCGAAGCTTCCTGGAAAAAGCTTGCCCCAAGGGCTTGCTTTGCCGCGCTCAAGGACTCCTCCACCTGGGGGACGAGTTTTCTAGCTTGTACGGTAGGGTTGGCCCTAAACCCGGGCTCAATGGGTATGATCTCGAAGGCGATACGCTCGTCTTGGCGTTTATCCACCCAGGTAGCCAGGGCCTGGGCGCTTAAGAGACGGAAGGGTCCCCTTTCATTGGCGAGGCCGTAGTTCACCAAGGCTATAAGGCCATCTTCGGTAAGGCGGTTGTCCACCGTATCCAGTCTCTGGTTGGAAATAAAATTCCCCAGGGAATAGTAAACGGGAACCTGCCTTCCTCCTGGGGCCGCAAGCATCTGCGCCTTTTGTACCACATGGGGATGGGTGCCGAATACGATGTCGGCCCCACCGTCCACCGAGACGCGGGCAATGGCTTGCTGTACCCTATCCGGCACGAGTGCGTACTCTTCCCCCCAGTGATAATAGCAGATAACCGCGTTCGCCCCGGCAGCGCGGGCGGCGGCGATTACGGAGCGGATCTGAGCGAGGCCGGCGGCGAGCTCGCGCGGGGTAAAGTAATTGATGCGCGGTTCCAGCTCCGGGGGCACGCGGAAGTTATTGATGACCAAACGACCCTCGCGATCATATCCGGCAAAGGTGTAGGCAATTATAGCCAGATCCAAGCCCTTGACTCGGAGCATGACGTAGCGCGGCTCCCCGGCCTTGCGGGTGCCAGCCGTGACCAAGCCCTGGCGTCGCAGGGCATCTATACTCCCCTCGAAGCCTCGGATGCCCTGGTCAAGGAGGTGGTTGTTCGCCGTAATGCCGACGTCAAATCCGGCATCCTTGAGGGCAAAGGCCAGCTCCTCCGGAGAATCGAAATCCGGGTAACCGGTATAAACTCCGTCAGCGGTAAAAACCGTCTCTACGTTGCAGATAGCCAGGTCCGCGGCTTGAATGTAGGGCTTTACGTGGCGGAAGCTTGGACGAAAGTCGTAGCTTCCGGTGGCAGGGTCCTTTGCGGCGTTGAGAACCGTAAGGTGAGGAATGACGTCACCGACGGCAAGGATACTCAAAGCCTGGGCCGGACCTTGATTGAGGGAGCTCGCTAAGCCTAGCCGCTCAGCTTCTGCCGATGTTTCAGCGGCGCTTCCTGCGCTGGACTCAGCCACCCCTTCATCGCCGGAAAGCCTTGGTAGGGTCTGGAAAAAGAGGGCCACTTGAAGAAGGATAATGCTAGCCGATCCAAGAAAACGCATGTTGCTACTATACTCAGTCCCATCCCCATGCGTCCAGCGCCCGGCCAAGCCGCGTCGGCCAAAACCCCGTCGGCCTGACCGCTTCGGCCCAAACCGCGCTTGACAGCTCCCCCACCCTCCCCTATGGTAGACCATCACGCGGAAAAGGATGACAGCCGCCCATGGACCAACGCATTTTCGATAGACTTGTGGAGCTCAAGGAAGAATGCCGTTCCCATATAGAAGGCTGGACCAAGGATCATCCCGGGCTTATGGCAAGTCAACAGGGCTTGGCGGAGGCCGGAGGCTACGACTACCGGGTGGAAACCCCCATCGTCTTCAATTCGGCATGGGATAAGGTTGAAGCCCATGACAATATCCGCATCGTCCTCGTTGCGGATAATCCAGGCCTCAATGAGCAACGGGCCGAAAAACGGGCCTACCTCGTGGGGCAGTCGGGGCGCCTCGCGGAAGGGCTCTTCCGCCGAGAGTTGAGCATAGATTTCCGCAAGGATGTCCTCATCTTAAATAAAAGCCCCATTCATACCCCCAAGACAAAGGAGCTCACCGGCCTCCTTCCCACCTACCAGGAGCTCTTAACGGAAAGCCAAGTCTACATGGCCTCCCTCTGCGCCCGCGCCGCCTCTCTCTTAGGCGCCCAGCTTTGGATTACCGGCTATTCCGAGTTCGGCCCACGCGGCATTTTCCGGCCCTTTGCCCTCGCGCTTCCGGAACAAACTCGCGCCGCCGCTCTTGATCCTGAGCGGGTTCTCGTTTTCCGCCATTTTTCCATGAACCAGTTTTCCGGGGACCTTAAAAGGAAGCGCCTCCCAGGAGAAGGGGCTATGGATGCCCTGCGGCGCATCGGCGCCGAGTATAGAAAAGAAAAACTGGGGATCTAGGGGATATGAAGATCCTTGCCGCAAAGCCCAAACCGGGAAATATCTTCAATGCCATCGGCCTCATTTCCGTCGAGCCTCTTGAGCTTGAGTACCTCTGCGCCGCTCTCAGCGGGGCTGGTCACGAATGCTCGATCTACGATGGAACGACAGATGGCCGTTCTTTCACGCGCGCCCTAACACAAGAGAAACCTGAGATCCTCATGCTGTCCGGCTATGTCATCCACGCTCAGCGCATCATCGATTGCGCACGCAGGGCAAAGCGCTTGAATCCAGCTATCACGATAATGGTAGGCGGGGTCCATGCGGAACTCAACTGGCGGGAGTTTCAGAATGGTGCGGTGGATGTGGTCTGGCAATCAGGCGACTTTGAAAGCCTCTTGCGCCTAGTGGACTGCATTTCTCAAGGCAAAACGATACAATTGATGCAGCGTAAGTTTGGCATTGAGGCCTTTGCGGGTTTGAGCCTGCGACTAGCTGATGGCTCCTGGCTCGATCCCCTGCCCGCAGCTCTCGACATTGACCGCCTCCCCATGCCTGACCGTTCGCATTTCATCAGGAATACGCGGCGCTACCATTATCTGGACCGTGGCCCCTGCGCCATGCTTAAGACGGCCTGGGGCTGTCCCTGCCGCTGTAATTTTTGCTATTGCACCCAGATGAACGGGGGGCGCTACGCGGAGCGCTCCATGAATCTCGTGTTGGACGAGATCGGGAGCATCGATTGCAATCTCATCTGGATCATTGATGATTCCTTCACGATCCGCAAGGATCGTGTTCTTGAATTCATTGAAGGATTGCGCCGGCGCGGTATTCATAAGCGCTTCATTCTCTACAGCCGCGCGGACTTTGTGGCCGCTGAGCCAGGGCTTTTGCGTGAGTTGGCCTCTGTCGGGGTGATCGATATCATCGTCGGGCTTGAGTCGGTCAAGGAAACCGAGCTGTCAGGCTATGACAAGCGGGTGAGTCTTGAGCAGAACCACCGCTGTGTGGAAAACCTGCGATCTGCCGGCATCGCCTGCACAGGCCTCTTTATCATGGGGCCTGACTCAAGCCGCGCCGACGTCCGCGCCCTCTACCGCTGGATCAAGGAGCAGGGCATCCTCAACGCCACCCTCTCGGTATTCACGCCCTTTCCCGGCACAGCGGCCTACGCTGCTTACGCTGATCGGTTAGACACCGTGAGCCGTGAGCGCTTTGACCTCCTGCATCTTTTAGTGCCTCCAGGGCGCATAAGCGCGGCAGCCTTTCACTTCGAGCTCTATTGGTTTTATTGGAAGCTTCTTCTATTGAACCTTCGCTCGCCGCGCGGAGGGGGCTTCTTCAGCCTGATTCCGCGTATCATCGTCAATGTCCTGGGCTATGCGCTCCGCTCCGCCCTAGGAAGGGAGTGATTCATGTTCGGAACAAGCATCTGGAATCTCTACGCTCCGGTCTACGAGCGGGTGCCCCTGCAAAAGCACTCGCTTGGGCCAACGCGCCGCGCCATCATCCGGCGGCTTTCGGACTGGATCGAGGATAATGCAAACTACGAGTGCCTGGAGATGGGCTGCGCAACCGGCCAACAGCTCCGGGAGATCAAGGAAGCTTTTCCCCGTTCGCGTTTCATCATGAGGGGCGTGGACGTGTCGCCGCGCATGATAGAAGAGGCGAGCGCGCGCGGTGGGGATATCGATTATCAGGCCTGCGCGGCGGAGGAGTATCGGGATGAGGCTGGCCGCTACGATATCATCATCTGCGCCCACTCCATTCCCTATTATCGCGACAAGGCTGGAGTCATCGCGGGATTCGCGCGTATGCTCAAGGCTGGAGGCAGGCTTTACATCGCCCATGGCGCTGAGGACACCTTGTATGACAAGTTCGTCCTCACCGGCCTCGGCCTGACTCTGAGCAAGGCGCGCTACCCGAGCTCCGCCCAGATGGATGCATGGCTCGCGCCCAATTTCCGTATCATTCACCGAGAACGAATCCGCGAGCGCGCTTACATGCCTTCCATATACGTTGTTGAGGCCGGTCGCTTGCCTGATAAACGGCTTTAGCTGAAAACCTTGTCTCCCTTTGCCAGACGATAAACTCCATCGATCAGTCTCAGGGTATAGGGAATGCCATCGACGTTCTTTTTCATCTTATGAGGATCCTTCACGTACTCAAGCTTTCTGTGGCGTATATTCTTGGCACAGAGGCTTAAGAGATCATCAATTTCTTGAGATTCCATCAATATCCTCTGTGCCGCCCCAAAAGAGAGAGAGAGCACATCGCTTAAGAAAGATGCCTGACTAAGAACATTTCCAAGGGTAGCGGGGTCGGCGATCATGCGGTCGAATAAAATGCCCTCATGCATTACAAGGCGCATATCGAATGGGGCGCCCTTCACCAGCATGAGCACATCGATATCGGAATCCGGTCCATAATTGCCAGTCACATAGGATCCGCAGAGCAGGGAGCCGATCAGCACATGTCTGCGCTGATGGATGGCGACATAGCTGGAGATAGCTTTTTCGATCCGCGGTGCATCGCCTGCGATGGCGGGCCTGATCGGCATCGTCGCTTCTCTTATGGCTCGCTCTGACTCGCCGCGCTAGTCGCGTCCGTAGCTGCCTGCGTGGCGTATTTTGCCTTGGCGCCCGCCCAGATGATGCCCGACCAGATAAGCCCAGCGGCAAGGACGCCAAGCACGAAGATGGGAACAAAGAGGGGGCCAGGGCGGCGGCGTATGAGTCTGGCGCGAAGGGTGCAGACTAGGCCTGCCGCCAAGGCACAGGCGAAGCTGGCCGCGGGGGCGAATGTGCAGAGGGATTTGTAATCGAGGATGTTCGGCCAGGAAGCCCCGGGATTGGGGATGAGGGTGAGGACTGCTGCTAGACTACAAAGTCCCGAGAGCACTATGAGAACGGGGTAGAGCGGGCCGTAAGCCCTTCCGCGCGACGTCATCGCCTTACTCCCGCCAGGAAGCCATGGAAACTGTGGAAGCCTCCGCCCAGTGCCATCATGGGGCAGGCGACTGCGGTTTCCAGGCCTAATGCCGCGCAACGCGCTAGGGTCGGCTTATCAACCGAGAGCTTGGAATTAAAGAGAACCCGTTTAACTCAAAAGGCGGCTAATCCCTCAACAAGAGTGGCGCTTACCGCGCTGGGGGTCACTACATAGGCGAACTCTGGTTTAGCCGGCACATCTTCCAGCCTTGGGAAGACTTCCACCGCTCCATCCTTGCCGTAGTTGGGGTTCACAGGGTAGATCCTGGTTCCAGCCTTTGCAAAGGCATCGTAGACCATGCTACAGAAGACGGCGTGTTTGCGCGAATAGCCGATAAAGAGGGCTTCCGGCACCAAAAAAAACGAGCGTGAAATTCGTTTACTCATGGAGATAATCTAGCATAGGCATGGCCAGCCGCCAAGACAGGAATTCCACCCCTTACAAAAGGAGGTAAAAATGATTACACTGCCCAAAATACAGGCATTGATGCTTTTTTAGCCATTCAGGGGTGAAAATATGAGCAGTTTCGAAAATAACATGGACGATAATCGACGTGAAGAGTCTTCCCTCACCGGGATCTACGGGCGTAACTGCTTTTCTAACGCCGTTATGCGTGAGCGCCTGCCAAAAACCGTCTACAAAGAGCTCCTCGCGGTTCAGGCGGGAGACAAAGAACTTGACCCCGATATCGCTGAAGTTGTCGCTTCGGCAATGAAGGACTGGGCTATCGAGCACGGCGCCACCCATTTCACCCACTGGTTCCAGCCCCTCACCGGGCTCACGGCGGAGAAGCACGACTCCTTTATATCCCCCACCGGGGACGGCCGCATCATCATGGAATTCTCGGGCAAGGAACTGGTGAAGGGTGAGCCCGACGCGTCATCCTTCCCCTCCGGAGGCCTACGCGCCACCTTTGAAGCCAGGGGCTACACTGCCTGGGACGCGTCCAGCCCTGCATTTCTCAAGGAAGACGCTACCGGCGTTACCCTCTGCATTCCCACCGCCTTTATTTCCTACTTCGGACACGCCCTCGACAAAAAGGTACCCCTCCTGCGCTCGATGGAAGCCGTCAGCCGCCAAGCCCTTCGCGTTTTGCACGCCCTGGGAAGCCCTGAGGTCAAACGGGTGGTAAGCACGATGGGCGCCGAGCAGGAGTATTTCCTCATCGACCGCGATCTCTATCTTGCCCGTCCCGACCTTATCTTCACCGGGCGCACCCTCTTTGGGGCCCTCCCGGTCAAGGGACAGGAATCCGAAGCCCACTATTTTGGGGCGATACGAGAAAAGGTCTTAGCCTTTATGCGCGACATCAACCTCGACCTGTGGAAGATGGGCGTCTCGGCAAAGACCCAACACAATGAGGCAGCCCCCGCCCAGTTCGAGCTTGCCCCCATATTCGCTAGCTCTAACGTGGCCTGCGACGCCAACCAATTAGTGATGGAAACCTTGCGCAAGGTTGCCGAGCGTCATGGGATGATGGCCCTCCTCCATGAAAAGCCCTTCCGCGGAGTCAACGGTTCCGGCAAGCACAACAATTGGTCACTTTCCACAGACTCGGGCGCGAACCTTCTTGAGCCGGGTGAAAACCCGGAGTCCAACGCCCGCTTCCTTCTTTTTCTCTGCGCGGTGATAGAGGCGGTGGACCGCTACGCCCTCATCTTGCGCGCATCGGCCGCCAACTCCGGCAACGACCATCGCTTAGGCGGCCACGAAGCCCCGCCGGCTATCATCTCCGTATTTCTTGGCGATCAACTAGTGGGGATACTGGATGCCGTCGCCGAGGGAAGGCCCTGGGACGGCAAGAGCGGCCACAAACTGGAGCTGGGCGCCGCCAGCTTACCTAAACTTCCCCGAGATCTCTCAGACCGAAACCGCACCAGCCCCTTCGCCTTCACCGGCAACAAATTCGAGTTCCGCATGGTCGGATCTTCGCAGTCGATAGCTACCCCCAACATGGTCCTGAATACAGCTGCGGCCCAAGTCTTTTCCGAATTTGCTGATCGTTTAGAGAGCGCTACGGACGTCCATGCCGAGCTCCAAGCCATCGTGCGCCAGTCTTGGCAGGCCCATAAGCGGGTATGCTTTAGCGGCAACGGCTATTCGCCCGACTGGGTAATCGAGGCCGCTCGACGCGGCCTGCCTAATATCGCCAACGCGGCCCAAGCCCTCCCCCATCTTGCCTCGCCCGACGCGATCAAGCTCTTTGAAACCCACAAGGTGCTCTCGCGGGCGGAGGCTGAGAGCCGCGCCGAGATCTATTTGGATAAATACGCTAAGCAGATAGCGGTCGAGGCACAGGTAATGGTTGATATGGCCCGACGCCTCATATTCCCCGCGGTGACCGAGGCGGTACGACAACTCTGCGATGCCACCGAAAGCTTTGCCAAGCTTAAACTCGACTCAGGCCCTCTTTCCGAAAACGCCCACGCCCTTTCGGCCATCCTCTCCCAGTTCCACCGTGAATGCGCCACGCTTGAGTCGGAGCTCAGCGCTTTGGATGCTATACCCACGGCGGTTGAGAGGGCTAGCCGCGCTCGCGGCTCCCTCTTCGAATCTATGGAAAAACTACGCGGCTTTTCGGACAAGATGGAACGCATGGTAGACAGGGAGCTGTGGCCCTTCCCCACCTATGATGAGCTTCTCTTCGCCCCCTAAAAAACAACCCGTCTAGGAAGCCAATGCCTCTTCGGAAAGAGGTTTCTAGGCGGAGAGGAAGCGCCTGAGCACCAGGCTTACATAGGCGGCGAGGGCGATGACAAACAGGGCCCTGCCGAGGATACGCAGCAAGAGGCGGTCCTCTTGCCGCGCCCTGCCGCGCCGGCCCGCGCCACGGTCGTATATTTCAGATCCCAGACAAAGCAAGGCGCCGCAGAGGGCGAAGACCCACATTCCCTTTCTCCCGGTTTTATTTTATTTTCTTCATGCCAAAAATGCTCAAGGTACAAGCGCGGATATCTGCGCGCTGTTTTCCGCCTTCATGATTCTCTCGCTATCGGAGGCCTGCCCCACCAACTCCGGAAAATCATAGCTGCTCTCCACGAAGTAGCGCAGATCGAAATCCTCGTGGGTGACCACCAGGAGGATGGTCGGATTCTGGGCCATGTAGTCCGAAATGGTCCGCATCACCCGGGCCCGCGTTTCGAAGTCGATGTGGGCGAACGGCTCGTCCAGCAGGAGGACCTCGGGCTTGGCGGCCAGCGCCCGCGCGATGTCGATGCGCTTCATTTCACCCGAGGAAAGCGCGCGGGGATGCGAGTCCAGGTGGACGCTCGACAGGCCCACCTTCGATAGCTGCTTCAGCAGCTCCTCCCGGTCGAAGCTGCCGGGCCCTCCCTGAAGCTCGGCGATATGGCGGAACGAGTCGCGAATGCGGCGGTCGGGGAAGAAGGCGAACCGGGAATCCTGCTGGACGACCGCCATCTTGCGCCGGAAGGGCCGGAAGGCGCCCGGATCGCGGCCGCGCTCGCGCGGCTTGATGCGCACCAGGTCCTCGCCGTCCAGGAGGATCTCTCCCTTCGTGCCGTCCAGGAGGCGCAGGACGGCCTTGATCAGGCTGGACTTGCCGCAGCCGGAAGGGCCGGTGATCCCGTAGATGGTCGAGCGGCCGAACTGG
>JBGSOB010000135.1:0-29868 GCA_041739325.1 Treponematales bacterium | reverse complement strand
GCGGGCCTTTTGCAGGGCGGCGGCTCGGCTGAACCAAGCCTGGCCCAGGAAGGGTCCCGGATGGGCGTTAAGTACGGAGAGGGCCCCATGCCAAAGCGAGGGGCGGCCTTGTGCCCCAATTTCCCTGTAGAGTGCGTCCGCGAGAAGCTCTAAAAAACCCTTATCCGAATCCTCTATGCCTTCAAAGGCCTCAACTAATCCGGCGGCTAAGAATTCCCGCGTCTCCACGGGCAATCGCGAACGCGCCAATGAACCAAGCAGGGCAGAGCTAAGCTTGCTACGCCAGGCCGCCCTAGCCTCTAGGCCATCGCTCGAGCTGGGCTCGGCCAAGGCTTCCGTGACAATGGCGCGCACGCTTTCCGAATAGCAGCCGCAGGAATTGCGGATGATGAGGCTAGGCAAAAAGCTACGGGCCTGCCCCGGAGCCTTACCCCGGGCAAGGTCTATTACAGCCAGGGTAGCCGCTTCCGCCAACTGCCTATAGGGTTGGCGAACGGTTGTCAGCGAAACCCGCCCGGCTTGAGCCCCCTCGGTATCGTCAAAACCGATAACCATGAGATCCTCAGGCACGGAAAGCCCGCGCTCAAAGGCCGCTTCTATAAAGGCAAGGGCCATGGCGTCGTTGGCGCTTAAAACCGCTTTGAGAGGAAGATGGCGCTCGTCTAAAAAAGCCTTGAGGGCGGCAGGGCCGGATTCCTTAAAAAAGTTTCCCTGGTAGACCCAATCCTCGCGATAGGCAATACCCAATTCCTCAAGCGCGGCGCGATAAGCGGAAAAACGGATTTGGGCTTCCTGATGCTCTTGCGGCCCGCGGATGTAGGCTATGTCCCGCACCCCATGGTCCAGGACCAAATGCCGCACCGAGTCGCGGACGGCATGGCTATTATCAATGCCATAGCAGGGATCGGGTGGAATCTCCATGGAAAGGTGGACCTTGGGCAGGGCTGAAAAGCGAAATAGGAATTTCTCAAGCGCTGGCCCCGGATGATAGAGGGAAATATCTCCCGTGAGAATAAGGAGGGCATCTAGGGTCTTGGCGTAGCCTTGGCATACGCGATTCTGGGTTTCAGGAAAGAGGACAACGCCCACACCCTCATTTCTGGCGGTTTCAAGGACGACGGGCCAGAGCGAAGCCGTATAGCGCTCCCGCATCTGACTGAAGATAAGCCCAATATTCATCCCCACTGCCTCACCAGTCCCCCCTAGGCTCAAGGTATCACTCTGCTTTGCCTCTTTCCAGTATGAGGGCTAGGGGAAAAAAATCAAATTCTTGAAAACTCCCCCAAATCTCCAGCGCTCTATCAAAATAGATACTATCTATATTGATAGTTTTATAGTCCTCAGCTATCATGTACGATATACAGCGCGGGGGCTAAGACCTTAACTTCTGTGGATTCAAAAAATCCGTCATGCATCTATTTTATTTAAAATGTTTCATTAGAATAAATTAAATGGTTTATTTTTTTCATGACCTAATATTTTATCGATATCGGGCAACTTGGCACGATCCTTGCAACTAGCTTGCTACGGTGTATACCGGCGCGGAGGCCTCTGGCACCGCGAACTACAAGGGATCGGCGGCAGGGCCTCTAGCTCCACCGCAGTAAAGCCTGCCGACCGTTTGCCTCGAGAGATGTCTAATAAAGGGGTTTACTATGAAGAAATTGATTGGCTGCATCCTTATCCTTGCCGTAGCGGCATCGAGTCTGAGCTTATTCGCCGAAGAGCCGCAGATAGCCTTCCGCATCTTTGACGACTATGTCCAAGAAAAGCAAGAACGGGCTCAAAGGGATAAAATCGGCGGAGGCATAGCCGGTATCGTCACTGGGGCCGTCTTGCTGGGCGGGGGAGCAGCAGTATGGTTTTTTGGTGACCAAGCCTACCCGGCAATGTTTGATGGCGCGGCCCTCAATCCTGGGCTCAAGATCGGCCTTACCGCGGGTTTGGGGATCGGTGGCGGCTTAAGCATGATCGGAGGTATCGATCGCCTTGCTAAACCGACGAAGGATCTGCGCCTCCAATACGCGTCCGTCTACCAAGAAGAGGACCCGGCCGTGCAAGAAGCCCTCGCCGCGGCTACCCTCATGGGCATGTCGAATAAGGCCCGCACCCAACGCGTCGTGTCCGCCATTACCCGGCTCTCCGTGGCCACCCTTACGGTAGCCATCACCATCGGTGCCAATATTGCCTCCAGTGGAAGTTATTCCTGGAACAGTAATATTTCAGACGCGCTCCTAAGCCAAGTCTGGATGATATCGGGGGCTATCGGTTCCATCTTCAGCAAGAGCCAAGATGAACTCCTCTACGACAAGTACCTCAATACCAAGGATATCTTCTACTCAAGCGGAAAGAGCAAAAAGGATAAGGAATAGGGGCGATGCAGGATCCCTTCCGCGCCTTCGTGCTGGGCCTGGGAATTCTCCTGGGCCTGGTGGAGGGCGGCGCAACCCCTAGCCTAGCCGCCCGAATTTTTAGAGACGCGCAAAGCGTCCGCGTCTCGGCGGAAATCAGTAATGGTATTTCAAAGCCGGTACGCGAGCTTGTTGCCGCGGGCAATCGCGTGTGCTTTGAGCTCGAGGTGGAGCGCGATGGCCGCCTGCTCCGCGCGGCGCGCCGCAGCTTGGAAAAAACCCCGGCCGGAACCTGGACCATCCTCCGTTCGGAGGATGGCAGGGTTTTTGAGACGGAGAGCGAGGAGGCGGCCTATATCCTCCTCTCGCGCTGGGACTCAGTCGTTGTCGAGGATATTGCCCCCTACGCGTCCTTGGCTAAGGACGATCACATGCGAATCCTTATCCGCGCCAGCGTTTTAGTCAACGACGCCCCCTGGGAAGACTCGCGGCTCTTGTGGAACTATCAACGCCCGCAACGGGTACTCAAGATACGCTCCTTGACGGAGGTCCCCTACTGAAACCTGCCTATCGCTCAAGGCTTGTCATTCTTTTTTCTCTGGCCGCACTCCTCTCCTTTTTGAGCGCGGCCTTTTTCATCTTCCAGCTAGTTGCCGGGCTCTCATCATCTTTAGTCGAGCAGGCAGCCAATGACCCCGCGCGGCAGGCCTTTGCCCGCATCCTCGCGCGCGACAGGACGGTAGAGGCGGCAGGGCAGGCTATCGTCTTCCTGATAGCCCAGGGTCTCATTCAAACCCTAGCCCTCATCATCGCCAGCCGCATAGCAACTCGCGGCCTGGACGCGGAGTTTGCACGCATGCGCCTGGTTATTGGCGAACAGGAAAAGCGGCTTGAAGAGGCGGCCGCCCTTTCCGGCTGGAAGGAAGTAGCCTCCTTTCTAAGCCATCAGCTCAAGAATCCTTTGGCATCCATTGCGCTCTCAGGCTCAAACGCTACGGCGGCCTTGGCTTTGCTGGAATCAAAAGAACCTTCGAACAGGGAAAAAGCCCAAGCCATATTGACGCAAAGCCTCGATGCCTTAGGCCAGGAAACCCTTCGGCTCACGGCCCTTATCCAACGGCTTAAAAGCCTGACGGCCTTTGAAAAACCCGACTTCAGCCTGGCTCAGCTGGCCCCCCTCATCGCCCAGCTGGCCCAAGCCTATCCGCCCGAGCGCGCTGTTTTCAAGCTAAGCGGGGCGGCGGAGGCGAGGCTTGACCCAGAGCTCATGCGGCAGGTCTTTCGAAACCTTGTGGAGAACGCTATCGAGGAAGCGGAAAAGCAAGAGGGTCTACCGGTTAAAATCGATATCGCGCTGGAAACCGCGCAGAACGGATGCCTCATTCGCTTGAGAGACTCGAATAGGCTCATGAGCCCGGAATTGGCGGCAAAACTCGGAAAGGAAAGGTTTAGCACAAAGCGCACAGGCTCGGGACTAGGCCTTATCTTCGTCAGCCGCATCATGGCTATCCACGGCGGGCTCTTTACTGCCCAGGCTACGTCATCCGGCGCTTTGGAGGCAATCTTAACCCTGCCGCCTCCGAGGGAGGGCATTTGAAAATTCTAATAGTGGACGACGACGACAACCTACGCGACTCACTAGTTTCTTTTTTCGCGTTGCGCGATATAGAAAGCCAGGGGGCGGCAAGCTACGAAGAGGGCTTGGCCGCCTGCGCGGGCGGAAGCTTTGACGCCGCCCTGCTGGATATCCGCTTGGCGGACCGCGACGGAATTGAGCTTCTTAAAGAAATTAAGGCGCGGGAGCCTGAGCTGCCAGTCTTGATGATCTCCGGCCACGCTGATATTAAGACGGCCTTGGAGGCTATACGCATAGGCGCACTCGATTTTCTGGAAAAACCGCTTGATCAAGGGCGCTTGGAAGCCCTCATCGGATCCCTCAAGGATCGCGCCGAGCTACGCCTCAGGGCAGAGAGCTTAGAAGACGCGTGGCTGGAAGAGCATATCGTGGGGCGGAAGTCTCCAGCCATGCGTCAGGCTATCAACCTGGCGCGCCGCGCCGCCACATCATCTCTCTGTGTCCTCATCCAAGGCCCCACGGGTTCCGGCAAGGAACTCTTTGCCCGTTACGTTCAGCTCTGCTCACCCCGAGCTAAGGAGGCCCTGGTTGCCGTCAATTGCGCCGCCATACCCTCAGAACTTTTTGAGAGCGAGCTCTTCGGCCACAAACGCGGAGCCTTTACCGGAGCAGGCGCCGATCGCGCAGGCTACTTCCAAGCGGCCTCCGGCGGAACCCTCTTCCTCGACGAGATAGGCGAAATACCCCTAGCACTCCAGGCAAAGCTCCTCCGCGTATTGGAGTATGGCGAGGTTCAGCGCCTCGGGTCCACGGAAACGGAAAAGGTGAATGTGCGGGTCATTGCCGCCACGAATCTGGACCTGGGCGAACGCGTTCGCAGAGGCGCCTTCCGTGAGGACCTTTTTTTCCGCCTAGCCCAAGTACGGCTTTCCCTACCGCCCCTAGAGGAGCGGAGAGAGGACCTAGCTGAACTCATCAATCACTTTATTCGGACCGCGCGCGACCTCAGGCCTGAGCAGGGGGCCGAGCAGAGGAGGCTGGAGCCGGAGGCAGAGGCTTACCTCCTCGGCCGCGCCTGGAAGGGTAACGTCCGCGAGCTTAAAAACCTCATGGAGCGCGCGGCTTGGCTCTGCGACGAAAATCCTATAAGTCTAAAAACCCTCTCAGAGATCGACTCAGGATCTATCTTGAGCCCCTCTCAGGGCGGTGCCAGTCCAGTCCAGCCTACGCAAAATATAGAAGGCTCCGGATCCTCACGTATTTTCCGGCCCAGCCAGGCTGAACAAAACGCAGACTCTAATTTTGATTTGGGGCGCTGGCCCCTCGGCCCACTCAAGGATATGCGCCAGGAATTCGACCGCCGTTATATAGAAGCTGCCTTGGAGGCTCATGGGGGCTCTGTGTCAAAAACCGCCCAAGCCTTGGGACTCCTCCCCAACAACCTCTCCCGCGAGATCCGCAACCTAGGGCTAAAGCGCTCGGAGGCCACGGGGCGGGGCCTTTACCCTGCAGATGAGACTGGGATAGAATGAGGGTCCACACATAGGGAAGGAGGGACGCATGGGCGTTCGCGGCGAGTTGTTTTCAGCAAAGGTTCCACTCAAGAATAGGAGCTATTTTTTTAACGTGAAGGAAAACCGCCTCGGCGACCTCTTCATGACCGTAGTCGAGTCCAAGCCCAGCGAGGGCGAGGGCTTCGATCGCCATCAGATCGTCCTCTTTGCCGACGATGTCCAGGAATTCCTCAAGGGTTTCGACACATCGCTCCGCTTTATAGAAAAGGAACTCTCCTCGCGCCGCAAGGCAAAACACGAATCGCGCATGGGCCACGCCGTAGGCGCGCCGCGGCAAGAGCGCGAGGCTGGCGCCGAACGTCGCCCACCCCGTGAGGATTCAAGCGGCGGTAAAAAAAAGGTTCTACGTCTAGGCGCGGAAACCCGCATCCGCGACGCCAACCGAGACTCAAAGCCCGGCGCGCGCAGCGGCACTAAGCCCGCTCACAGCGGTTCAAAGCCCCCTCGTGGTGATTCCCCCAGCCGGAGCGGCTCAAGCTCCAGAAGCAGCTCCCCCGCCGGAGCTAAAAAATCCCCCGAAGCCGCAAAAAGGCCCCGCGTCAAGGCAGTGCGGAAGGACGCTTCACACAAAGAAAAAGACTAGCCTTCTTACCGGACACCAAAATTTCATGGCGTTCCTTGAGTTCCAGAGCGGGCTCGGCCTCAATACCGAGGCCGGCCGCTTCCTTTGCCCCGCTTAAAAAGACTAAGCGTCCACCGGGGCAAAGGAGTTTCGCGCAACGCGTAGCAAAGCCCCGGTAAAAGCCCGCGGGGTCTGAGAGGCCCTCAAAGCTGCCCCAGGGCGGGTCGGTGATAATTGCGTGATAGCTCTCGCATTGGTAGGCTTGCGTGTCAAAAAAATCAGCTTTGAAAAAGTGATGCGCCTGGACCTTGGGTCCTCGGCCCTTGGTTTTTAGCCATGCAGCTTCTGCGCGTTTTACTTTTTCCGAATCGATATCCCCGGAATCAAAGCCTAGTTCCTCAAAGGTGTCCAAACATTCCCGCCCTATAGCCGCGCTTCCGCAGAAGGGGTCAAGGATTTTCTCTCCGGGCTTGATGGCGGCAAGGAGGCAGAGGGCTTGGGCGATTTCGGGCTTGAGCTCGCCGCGCTCAAGGTCGGACTCGGTAGCCCGCCGCCTTGAAAGCCGCATGCATAAATACGCGCGGCCCTCGCTGCGCATGATAAGCCAGAATTCGATATCCGCGCCCGAGCGGCTGGAACGCAGTCCGCAATTTTCGCTTATCAAAGACTCAGCCCGCGCCAGTATCCCCCGGTCTACAGGCCGTAGCTCATTGCCAACCGATACCATGATGCGAAAGCTCGCGCCCGACCTTTCCACAGGGAAGTCGCGAAGCGTCTTTTCGGAGGCAAGGAATTTTACGAGGAGGGCCCCAGGGTCGGGCATATGCGCCGCCGGGCTTTTAAGCGAGCCGCCCTGTGCAGACATTCCCTTGGTTGACACCACCTTGGCTGGCCCCGTTTTAGCCGGCCCCGCTTTGGAAGGCCCAGCTTTGCCTGCGCCGGGAAAGCCGGACTCTGCGAGAATGGAAAAGATATTTGATGCAGCGCGTATGCCGGGAATATCCTCTTCCCGCCTGGGGCTCTGTATGCAAAGAAGGCCCGAGAGGCTTGTATCTATGAGGGCGTCTTTATCTGACTGGGAAATCACCGAGGAGAGGATCCCCTCTATGCCCGCGGGGCAGGTGATCAGGTATCGATATCGCCTCATGGCCGTTTCCATCCCCTTCCTGCGCCCTCTCGATAAAGTCCTCGAGGTCGCGTTCTAGCTCGGTCATCTGGCGCTCAAGCCTCTCCAACCTGTCGGCTGGGGCGGTTTTGAGATTCTGCTCCAGGCGGCCGAAGGCGCAATCGATGATAGCCTTGCCGTCCGGCTTTTCCTCGAATTCCTTCCCGCACCAGGGGCAGTAGGCAAAGTTAAAGGCGCTCAGGCGCCCGCACTCGCGACACCATTTGACGCGCATCATAACAGCTCCGCGGCAAGTTCGGCCAGTGGCGAACGCTCTGACTTTTGGAGGCTGACATGGCCAAAGAGCTTCTGCCCCTTAAAGCGGTCCACCAAGAAAGAAAGCCCGTTCGAATTGGAGTCAAGGTACATATTGTCTATCTGGTAGGGGTCTCCGGTGAGAACCACCTTAGCCCCCTCCCCCGCGCGGGAAACGATTGTCTTTATCTCATGGGGAGTGAGGTTTTGCGACTCGTCGATGATGATATATTCCCTTGGAAGGGAGCGACCGCGGATAAAGGAAACAGCTTCTATCTCCAATATTTTGTCGCGGATAAGCTGGTCCACCGTCTTGAAATTCGGCTTGTGGTAGACGGAGAGGATGTGCTCAAGGTTATCAAAGATGGGAGTCATCCAATTGGACATCTTAGCGCCCTTTTCACCCGGCAGATAGCCTATGTCCTTACCCACAGGAATTACAGGCCGCGATACCAAGAGGCGGGTGTACTGCTTGTCTTCCAGGGTTTTTTTGAGCCCGGCAGCGATAGCCAAGAGGGTCTTGCCGGTACCGGCCTTGCCCACCAGGGTCACTAAGGGTATGGAGTCGTCCATGAGGAGCTCAAAGGCGACGCGTTGGCGGGCATTAAGTGGTTTGACGCCGGAAACAGCTGAGGAATAGGGCTCGAGGGGGCGGATTTGCCTATGGTCATGATCCCAGCGCGCAAGATATTCCTTGTCTGCGCCCTCCTTAAAGAGTATGAACTCATTATGGGAAAGCCTATAGTCCTTGAGCTCCGGCAGGGCGAGTAGCTGTGATTGGGCGGCCGCCATCTCAAGCCTGGCGGCGGTAATAGAGGGAGAAGAGCCGTCAACCGACAAAGCCTGCGCTTCCGCCAACTCGGTTTGGGCGTCGCATAAACGGGAAAGGGCAACGAGGGCCTCTTGGTTGATGGCCACTTCCCGCACCCCGGAGTAGAGGGTAGCTATATCCACCTTCTGCTTTTCATAGTCAACGGCGCGCACGCCAAGGGCGGTAGCCTTTACCCGCGCGTTAATGTCCTTGGAAACAAAGAAAACTCGGCGGCCGCGTTGCATGAGGTCAAAGGCAACCATGATGATCTTGTTGTCGTTCTTATCCGGAGCCATGCCCTCGGGCAAGGGATTTTCCAAACCCATGGCCACGCGAAGGAGTGAACCGTTGGGGAGCTTCACGCCTTCATGCAAATTCCCGGAACTGGTAAGAGAGTTGATGAAGCGGATTGCGTCGCGCGCGCTCTTGCCGCGCTGATCCGGATAGGTCTTGAGGGAATCAAGCTCCTCAAGCACCCACAGGGGTAGGACTATTTCCGTTTCCCGGAAGGAGAGAAGGGCCTCCGGATTGTGGATAAGCACGTTAGTGTCTATGACAAATGTCTTGTTCTCTTCCTTCACAGCCTTAAGTGTATGGAAAGTGGAGCCGAATTCAAGTCCTTTCCGCGCGGGGCGGCCCTTGCCTA
Organism: Treponematales bacterium; assembly: GCA_041739325.1. Lineage (GTDB taxonomy): Bacteria > Spirochaetota > Spirochaetia > Treponematales > JBGSOB01 > JBGSOB01. The sequence goes on along the minus strand of JBGSOB010000135.1, from coordinate 20,928 downwards.
AGCGCCCTCCTGGCGCTAGACTTCCGCCGGGTAAATAAGGCGCGGCCAACGCTACTGTGCAGGCACGGCGGTGCTGAATGTGGGAGAGGGTTTTTATGGGTTTGGAAAAGATCAGACAGGGCCAGAGCGGCCTACTCATGTACGGCTTTACGCCGCCGCGGCTTGGAACCGAGGCGCATAGAATGGCTGAGTTGAACCTGGCGCGTAAGCGGCGGCTCTCCGCACTGCCCCTTGACGCCTGCGTTGTCTATGACGTGCAGGATGAAAGCGCGCGCATAGCCAAGGCCCGTCCCTTCCCCTACTTGCCGACAATGTCCGCCCTCGACTACGCCCAAGGAAGTTTAGCCGGGTTTGAGCTTGGGCGGGTTGTCTACCTGCCGGCAACATCCATGGATAGGCAGGGGCTTGAGGAAAAATTAAATCGCTTAGCCGGCGGTCAAGCCGTAGTCCTCGTGGGCTCTCCCTCCGCGCGTTCGGCCCGTGGCATAGAGCTCTTAAGCGCCATAGAGGCCGCATCCAAACACGAGGTTGGCTTACTGACGGGGGCTGTCGTCATTCCTGAGCGCCATGGGCTTAAGGGAGACGAACACCTGCGCGTCGTAGCCAAGAGCGAGGCCGGAGCCAGCTTCTTCGTGTCCCAATGCGTTTACGACGTGGACAGATTAAAAAACTACCTTTCGGATTACTACTACCATTGCGCGGATACAGGCCGTCCCTGCGCCTATCAAGTCTTTACCCTCACCGTGTGCGGCTCAGAACAAACCCTAGCCTTCATGGAGTGGCTCGGCATCAGCGTGCCACGCTGGCTCATGAACGACCTGCAGCGCTCGCGCGACATCTTAAGCCAATCCCTTGAGCGTTGCGTGGAAATGGCAGGGGAGATAGCAGCCTATTGTTCTTTGAAGAAAATACCCTTTGGCTTCAACATTGAAAGCTTGTCGAATAAAAAGGCGGAGATAGAGGCGGCGGGAGAACTGGCTACGCGCGTGCGCCACATTTTGGACGATTTCTAGAAAAGATAGCGTGCGCCCGGCTTAAGGCTCCAAAGCGGTAACCGTGGACTGAGGCGCCCCAAGAGGGCCGCGAATGGAAAACTCAACGTTAAAACTTGTCCCCTGGCCTATGACTTCTTTCCCCCTTCCGCAGGACTCCTCGCCCTCGTGAATCTCGCCTCCCACATCCACCCAATAACGACCCTTGAGCTGGGCTACCAGTGCCTCAACGAGAACGAAACCCAGGCCCTGATGTGCATCCACGGCTTGAGGCATACCCACGCCGTCATCACTAACAGTAAGGCGCAGAACTGAGTTTCCAACTTCCTTCAGCCTAACAAGAATCCTGCCGCGAGCCTTGTTGGGAAAGGCGTACTTGTAGGCGTTCGTAATCAGTTCGTTCACGATAAGCCCCAGTGGAATTGCCGCGTCTATGGAAAGCTCCACCCTCTCAAGCTCGGTCTCTATTCGAATACGCTCCGCGGAGGCCGCGAAGGAGGAAGAAATTTCCCCTGCCATGGAATTGACGTAATCCGAGAAGTCTATACGCTCAAGCGACTCGGACTGGTAGAGGCGTTCATGAATCAGAGCCATGGATTTGATGCGATTCTGGCTTTCCATAAAGGCTTGGGCGGCCTCCGGATCCTGTATCGATTCAGATTGCAGGTTGAGCAGGCTGGATATCACCTGAAAATTATTCTTGACTCGATGGTGTATCTCCTTAAGCAGGAGTTCTTTTTCCTCTAAAGATTTCCGCAAGGCCCCCTCTGCCGCGTCGCGTTCGAGCCCACGAGCCATAATGCCCTGCGCCATTTTTTCCAGGGCCCTCGCCAAGGTTTGCAGCTCCAAGCCCCCTCCGCTTATTCCGGGTGCTTGGCCTAACTCCCCCGATCCATAGCGTTGTGCGGCGGCTAAGAGGCCGTCAACGTGCAGGGCTAGACCGTAATGGGTTAATATCTGAAGCAGGATAAAAGAGATGAGGAGGGATGCAAGGATCATAAGCAGACTGCGCATTACGACCGGGGTGGAAAGGCGGCGCATAAAACTGCGCGGATAGCGTATTAAAACTAAAAGATCAGCCTCCGGCGAAAAATCAAAGTTCAGACAGTTTGAAGCAACGATCTCCCGGGCATCAAGCATAGACTCCTTGCCATGGGCTTTATCGTGGCCGACGATCAGATCCTGGGCGTCTTTGCCCCCGATTTCGCCGATGCGATGCTCATCGTCCATCGGATGGCGAAAGAGCCTGATTCCACTGCGGTCAAAAACCTCGACAACGGATTGTGGATGCTGGTTCTCAATACGAAAGAGGGTGCCGTAGTAGGCCAAATCGTAGGAGGCAACCAGGACACAGGCCAATGCGCCGGTATCTGGGTCGAAGGCCGGGTGGGCGAAGTGCAGGGTTTGTTTGCCGGTAGTCCGGCTGATAGCGTAGCCGCCAATGGTAAAATTAAGGCTTTTGATAAGGGTCTTGTAATAGGCGCGGTCTTTAATTGAGATAGGGCCGCTTTCCGTGTGGGCGGCAAGGAATTCACCCTCGGCGTCAAAAGCGGAAAGAGCCACATAGAGGGGATTCTCCACCATTAAGTCTTGAAAGAGGGGCACGAGGGCCTTCGGATCCGGGCGGCGCGCCGCTTCCATCTTCGAAATAGTGGATAAAAAGAGACGGGTGTTTTCCGTTACCAGGAATTGTTGTTTGGATAGAAAATCAAGATCCTGGCGGAGAATGGAAAGGGCCTTAGCCTCACTATCCCGCTGAAGCTCGCAGGCGTTTATACCCGCCACGGCCAAAACGGGCAACACGCCGGCTAAGACGATAATGAGGAGGCGTGTGCGCAGTGATGTTTGCCGCCAAGGAGGCCGGGCCATGGCCTAGCGCTTAGTCGGCCTAAAGAAGCCAAAGAGGCTCCCGCAAAAACCGCCGATGATATGGGCAAATTGGGATATCTGATCTACCGAGGTTACGGCGCGGAAAACCTCCTGGCCTAGGTAGAGTACCATGATGAGGATAAAGGTGAGGGGTATCTCACCCTTACTGAAATTAGTGAAAGAAGAAAGGAGTATCATCATAAAAACGATGCCGGACGCTCCCATTAACCCCGTGGGGAAGATGAGGACGTTGATCAGACCCGTGACCAAAGCGGTAATAGCCATCATAAGCAGCATGGTGAGGGAGCCGTAGCTCTGCTCTAAGATGGGGCCTAAAAGGAGGAGGAGGGAAAGGTTACCGAAGAGGTGGGCCCAATCCGCGTGACCGAGCACGTGGGTAAAGAGGCGCAGGTAGTCTGGCAGAAAAAGAAAATTAAACCCTCCCATGCCGGGCACGGAAAACCACGCTCGAGCCAAGGCGCCACCGGTAAGGAAGGTGGAGATGACAAGGATGGCGGTGGCAAGGAATGAAAAACTCAAGGTAGTGGGCGCGTTGTACTTGATCTTCATAAATACTCCCTTAATCGAATTCGATAACGACAGGACAATGGTCAGAGCCCATCACCTGCGGCAAGATGGAAGCGGCGCGCAGGCGCGGCAAAAAAGCGGGGTCCACGCAGTGGTAGTCAAGCCGCCAACCGATATTCCGCTCGCGCGCTCCCTTAACCCGGTATGTCCACCAGGTATATTGGGCCGGTTCAGAACAGAAAACGCGGAAGCTATCCACAAAGCCGGCGCCTGTGAATTCATCCATCCACGCGCGTTCCTGGGGTAGGTAACCGGGATTCCCCTCGTTAGCCTGGGGATTTGCCAGGTCTATGGGCTTATGGGCTATGTTGTAATCTCCGGAGAGGATGAGGTGGCGGCCTGAGGCGACAATGGCCTGACAATGCTTGAGCATGGCGCCGCAAAAACCCAGCTTGTAGTCTAGCCGCGCGCCGGCGTCCTGGGAATTGGGGAAATAGGCGGAGATGACGGAAATATCCCCGAAATCCGCCTGTGTCATACGGCCTTCAGCGTCGAATTCCTCTATCCCGAGGTCTTGAACGCTATCCGGCTCCTTAAGGCTATATATTGCCGTGCCCGAGTAGCCCTTGCGGCCGGCGGAGCGGAAATAAGGATGGTAAAGATTCCCCCCGCCGTCGCGCAGATCAAAAAAATCCTTGCCGAGTTGCCCCGGCTGGGCCTTTGTCTCTTGCAAGCAGAGTACGTCCGGCGAGGCCTGCCTGACAAAGTCAAAAAATCCCTTCTGCCCGCACGCGCGGATGCCGTTGACGTTCCAAGAAATGACCTTCATCGCTCGCGCTCCCTAATCTTCCTCTTCTACCTTGACGTCGACCGTAAGGGAGACGCGATAGGTTTTTCCGCGCTGAACCTGAAGGCGGCGCTGGATGGTGTAATCTCCCACGGAAAAAACAAGGGAATGCTCGCCTGGAGTCAGGGCAATCGCCTCCCTGGCTTGGGTAGGGGAAAGGGGCTTGCCATCAAGCTCTATCTTCGTTCGCTCGGGAAACTCCAAGAGGAGTTTGGGTGTGACGTCCTCAAGTTTGATCTCAATGGCTTGATCCCTGGCGGAGAGGACGGAGAAGGTCTTGAAAACATCGCGCACGCTCGGCCCGGATATGCGTAGGCTGTGGGAGCCCGGTTTAAGGAAGAAGGAATCCCGCGCGCCCTTATATTCCTTGTCATCCACCCAGAGGTTGAGCTCAGACTCGGGGTCCAAGCCCTCGGCCCAGCTGAGCGCTAAGCGCACCCGACCCTCTTCTTTATAGATCGGTTTTGCCTTCAGCTGGAAGACTGCGTTTTCCAGAGCGGGGGGAAGACCCTTGATGGCGGGCATGAGGCGGAAGAGTATGGGAAAATCTTGGCGTTCAATTGGGGCTAGCAGGCTTACGTAGGGAGATGTCTTGAGGCTAACGGCCTTTCCAAGGGGAATCTGGTAGACCTGACTTACCCGTGAGGGTACCACAATCATGGCTACTCGCTCGCCTGAGTAACTCACAAGCTTTTCTTCCGGTAAGGGCAGAATTTTTTTATAGATATAAAAGATAAACGAGCCCTTCATGGCTTGAACCGACTGGGGCACGCGCAATTCCAGCTCCAAACCCTCTATGAAGCTAAGGTCTTCTGGCAGGTAGATGGCCGCTGCGTCCGCGTAAACGAGGTTGCAGCGCTCGCCCTCGGAAGACTCGGGGCTCAAAGAGAGCTTGGCCGCCACCTTGGCGCGGATATCCTCCGCCTCAAGGCCTAAAAAAGTGAAAAGCATAAAAATCAGGCAAAGGCATCTCTTCATTGTCGCATCCGAGGCAAATACGATTCGGGATTACGCGCCTCCCCCCTCACCCTAATTTCAAAATGGAGATGGGGGCCGGTGGACTTCCCGGTGGATCCCACGGCACCTAGGATACTACCGCTTTTAAGCTCTTGGTTCAAGGACACGAAAATTTTTTGCAAGTGCCCGTACACCGATTCCCGCCCCTCCCCGTGATCCAGGCTCACATAGTTTCCCAGGACATCGTCCCAACCTAAGAAGCTTACCCTACCCGCCCTGGCGGCATAGACATCGGTTCCGGCGGAGGCCTGGAGATCAATGCCGGAGTGCATGCTGTATTTGCCCGTAATCGGGCTGGTGCGCATGCCAAAGGCGGATACCAAGCGCGGCGCCGGCAAAGGGTATCGGTAGGCCCCGGAAAGGAAATACACCCGTTCCGAGCCGCTAAAGCGCTCTCCTGGAAAATAAAGGAAGCGTTCTCCGCCCTTATCCCGCCGAACGCTCAAGAGTATTCCCCCCTCATTTTCCCTTCTCCAGGAATTCATAAGGTACTCTATGTCGGAACGCGGGTTTTCCGGAAGAAATATCCCAGGCCTTGAGGGTATGAGGAGCTCCATACCCGGCCTGAGGCTCCCTGGGGAGTCGAGCCGATTCAGGCTGGCAAGGGAGTCATAGGGAAGGTTGAGTCGTGATGCGAGGGAAAAGATATCCATTCCCTTAGCAAGGCTATAGGCATAGATGGAAAGGGCCGTGGGCGCCGGCGAGGGACTCGTTCCCATCTTCTTTTCCCGAGCTTCATCCCGGTAAGCGGCGTCAAGATCCTCCATGAGCTGCCTAAAGACGACGTCTTGAGGGCTTAAGGAGTGAATACGCGGATACTGGGCCCAAAGCAGGGCTGGGGCGATAAGCGCAAAGAGAAGGGCAAGCGATGAGGAATGTTGCCTCATTGCCTGCGCTTACGTCCAAAGAAGAGGTAGCCGGAGAGGATGAAGGTAAGGCCGAAAGCAGGAATACCCCCGGCTAGGAAACCGCGCGAAGCCCAGGTAAAGCCCGCATAGAGGGAAAAAAACTCGACAACAAGTAGAAGGATAAAGGAAAACTGACGCGCGAAAGAAGAAAAAATCTGAAGTGGTTTACGCCCCGCGGCAATTTGTTTTCGAAGGGAGAGAAAAAGAAAAGCGATAAAGGAAAGGGCGGCTAGGCAGATGAAGAGAAGATTAAAGATTGCCCGCCTATGAACGGCAAGGGCCCAGAGGGGCCATACGATGGCCGCAGCTATGGCCACAGCAGCGATGCTGGCGCCAATCCAGAGTCCGATGGCCGTAAAGAGCTGGCCATAACCGCTCAAAATCCTTTTAAAAACAGACTCGCCAGATGGTTCCACTCGCGCAACTCCCTTCTCGATCCTCTCATTTAAGGATAGCTGGCGCCCGATCCGAGTGTCAAGCTTAGCCGACCTAACCGAGGACGGAATCCACCAGAGAACGGAGCGCGGGGTCCTGGCTCGATGTCTGGGGGAAGCGGGAAGAGACGAGGGAATAGACACCCTCCTCATCCATGACTACCCGCGAGGCTTCGGGCAAGCTGGACTCGTCCTCTTCCTCCAACTCTATGAGCATTCCCTCATCTTCTGCCGGGCGCATGCAGATGGGCTCTGATTCGCGGCTGCGGGCAAAGAAGGGCAAATACGGTTCCATGTAGGCGCCCAGCCAGATAGCGTCTTCAGGAAGATCTGAGGCTGAATCATCCTCCGCCAGGGCAAGTTCCTCAAACATCTCGCGTTGAGAATCGGAGAGCATGGGAATTTCAACCGAAGCCTCATCGATATCAGGCCCTTCTTCCTCAAGGATGGCGGCGCTCGTCCCTTCCATACCAAGGCCCAAAAGCCCGGGGCTCGTTTCTTGACCGGCTTCATCGATATAGCCCAGCAGAGACGAGAGATCCAAAGCGCCGATAGAGAGTTCCCAGTCTTCCTCAAGCTCTTCGGGTTCTGCGTGATGACGGGCTTCCCCCTCATAAATTGAAGCCCCTGTCATAATGAAGGCCTGCTTCCGCCCCTCTCGTGCTGCATCTTCAGGCTCTTCATGGGAGATATCTGCTGAGGAGTCTGCTTCAGGCTCGAGCTCTTCTGCTTCCGCGAAGCTATCGGAACCCAGGCTTTCCAAGTCTCCTGTTTCTTCAGAAGCGGCAAAAGACTGGAGAATATCGTCGGCTCCAAAGATCTCTACTTCAGGGGGAAGCTCAGCTACGCCCTGTGATTCATATACCTGGGCGGCCCCCCCGCTTATATTGAGTTTCTCGACATCCTCAAGGGCCTCGACATCCTCAAGGGCTTCGGCTTCTTCAAGGGATTCGACATCCTCGACAGCCTCGGCTTCTTCAAGGGATTCGACATCCTCTACAGCCTCGGCTTCTTCAAGGGCCTCGACATCCTCAAGGGCCTCGACATCCTCAAGGGCCTCGACATCCTCAAGGGCCTCGACATCCTCAAGGGATTCGGCTTCTTCCAGGGATTCGACATCCTCAAGGGCCTCGACATCCTCGACAGCCTCTGCTTCTTCAAGGGATTCGACATCCTCTACGGCCTCGGCTTCTTCAAGGGACTCGACATCCTCAAGGTCCTGGGCATCTTCCGCAACCGGGGGCTTAGGGGATTTTCCCACGCCCGCACCGGCCTTCAAGACGGTGGATGCAGGCAAAACGAAATTTCCGCTTGCCAAGATGCGCTTGAGCATTCCCTCAACTTCAGAAAGGTCGAGCTTATCCTGGCTCCCTACCCCGCGGTTTCCCATAACATCAAGGATTTCGTCCCAGCTTTTGTCTATAAGCTCATCTACCTCCAGGCTTCGGGAGGCCCCCAAGCCGATGGAAGCCTTGAGCTGGGCGCGAACCTCGGGTCGGCGCGCCTCCAGCTCCTTGGACCAGCGTCGGAAATCGATCTCTCCCTTATGCTCCAGGTATTCCTCAAGTAGGCCAATCTGGAATCGCTTAACGCGCTCACGCAAGGCAAGCATGGAGTCTTGCTTGAGATTGAGGAGGAGGAAGACAAGGAGAAAAACGGTGAGGAAGAAGGATGCCAGGAGGATAACCTTCATCGCGAGGGGGAATTCGAGCTCGCTTGAGCGCAGGAGGGATCCCAGACGCAAGCCGGAGGGAAGGGAGGCGGAAAAGAGAACCAGGCTCTGACCGGACTGGGACTGGGCCAGGGGTAATTGGGCCGGGGCCTGACTCTGCCAGGCATCCTTTACCAAGTCTTCAATGCCTAGGGTGGAGATTGCGGGCATACGCATGATAATGCCCGCCCCGGCTATGGGAAAGAGGTCCCCGGATAGGGAGAGGGCGCCTGAGCCTCGCATCGCCTCCGCCAATGAGGCAAGCGGCATTGAAAAAACGGCGGTGCCGCGATAGATGGCGTTTGAATTCAGAAAGGGAAGGCAAAAGCGTATGCTGGAGCCGGAGAGGATGATGCGGGGGGCATCACCCTCGGCGACCTTGAAACTGTCGTAGGCTTCATCGCCAAAGCCGCCCTGGCCCCAGAGTCTGTAGGTAATCTGGGTCTCACTGCGGCTCAGAACATCCTGCGGGTAGCTGGAGTAGTGGATGCGTTGGCTGCCCTGACCGGATGAGTCTATAAAACGTAGGCCCTGGAGGCCGGTTTCCTCCATCACCCGCCCAAAAAGGCGGGAACGCTCGAGGATGTCGGCTTGAATCTGATTGGAGAGGAAGGAACGGCGGACGGCTTCGTTTTCCAGGAGGCCGCTAAAAAGGGCAAGCTGAGAGTCCATCCAGCTTTGGGCGGCCGCAACCCCGCGATCCAAGCCCTTGGCCACCTGACGCGACACGGTAGGGTGGTAGAAGCTCTCTTGAATAAGGTTAAACAGGCCCATAAAGGACAAAACCGCGAAAGCGGAAAAGAGGAGAACGGAGATTAGGAGGCTTAATGCCGTTTTTTGCCCAAGGTTCATCTATTACTCGCCATCATACTATCGGCAGAAGCCGGGGCCGATTCAAGCGGCATTTTTAGCTTGCCGCGCTTGGCTCTCCGCCGGGCTCTGGATTATAGTATAATGGTTTCCTCGGATAAAAAGGAGTGGCCTAATTATGCAGCATCGTGTAGTACCCCTCATTCTTGGCCTTTGCCTCTGCATCTGCGCCCAAGCCCAGGATCTCTTTACCCCGGCACGGCCGCTGCGCCAGATCAATACGGATCACTTTTCCATCATCTTCCCCGAAGATTCCCGCCAAGCGGCGGAATACCTGGCGAGCATTGCCGAGGATGTCTACGACGAGGTGGCTCAGGCCCTTGGGGCCAAAAAAACCCTGCGCCTTCCTGTGCTTATCAGCCCGGACTCAGAGCTCCTCAACGGCTATTTTACTAGCTTCCCATCCAACCGCATCGTTCTTTACCAAGCCCCTATTAGCCCCAACGACGGCTTTGCCCGCTACAACGACGAGCTTCGCAAGCTCTTTCTCCACGAGTTGACCCATGCCGTCTCCTTGAATATACGTTCGCCCTTTTGGTCCTTCCTAGCCTCCGTCTTCTCCGACGTCATTTCGCCAGCGACCTTCCTTGTGCCGCCGAACTTCGTAGAGGGGGTCACGGTATCCTTTGAGTCCGCAGACGGCTTCGGACGCGCGGCGGATACGCCCCACAACGCCGTCTTGCAACAGGATATTATAGAGGGTCGCTTCAAGAGCTTTGCCGAATCATCCGGGGTCTGGGACCGCTATCCCTACGGTATCTTCTATATCTACGGCGGTCTCTTTTCGCGCTACCTCCAAGCAAGCTATGGCATGGAGAGCTACGCCAAGCTGTGGAAGGAATTGGGTAAGGGAGACTTTGTCAGCGGCTTTGAGGGCTGGCTTGGCTTTGCCGGAGCCTTCGAGCGGGCCTACGGCATGAAGCTCGACAAGGCCTGGCTTGATTTTAAGGATTCCATCGGGCTCAAAAAACCCGTGGTTACCGCGCTCTACCCCTTAAGCCGCGACTATGAAGGCTTTAGCGCCACGGCTACGGACGGAAAACGCATTTTTTACGCCGTATCGGATTCAGTGCGGGCCATGAACCCGGCAACGGGCAGGGAATCCAAGCTCTTCACCTCAGACGGGAACGTCAACCGGATATCGGTTTCAGCGGATGCTGACAAGCTCTTGATAAGCGGCATAAAAATAGTCGACGGAATGCCCAAGCTTTCCTTGCGGGTATGGAGCCTTAAAAAATCCGCCTGGATCCCCCGCCCCTTCCCCACAAAGCTACGTGAGGCGGCTTGGATGCCCGATGGCGAAGCCGTCGTAGCCTGCCGCAACGCAGGCTATACGATGGACATTGTCCTGGTGCGTAACGGCACGGTCGAGGTCCTTTTCAAAGGCAGTCCCTCCCTCGTGCCCGCCATGCCCTTTCCCTTCGGAAATGGGGAGATCGCCTTCCTTCTTAAGCGCGAAGGGAGAACGGAGCTGGCGCGGATGGACCTGAGCACAAAGGCAGTGAGTATTCTCGACGCCCAGGGAAGGCTGGCGAGCCTACGCTATCTGTGGAGCGATGGAGAAGGCCTTGCATTTTCTTGGGACGATGATCTCTCCCTTTATAAGCTCGGTTTATACTCACAGACAGAAGGTCTGCGTTTACAGGAAACGCCCCTCTCTGGCGGGGTCCAATATCCCCTTGTCATAGCTTCCCAGCCCTACCATGTCGGCTTCTTCTCTTTAGGCGAAAAGCTCCAGCGCTTTCCCACGGACAACCCCGCCCTCGGCCTCAGCCCAAATCCCTCCGCCTGGCTCCCGCTCTTACCCACCGATGAGTCGCTCCCCCAAAAGTCTGATGCGGAAAAGGAAGCGGGGTTACTCTTCAAAGAAAAGGCCTATTCTCCCCTACCTTGGATATTCCTGCCCCAAACCCGCTATCCGCTGGCAAGCTTTTCTAACTACCAAGATAGTCCGCAAAGCCCGGTAAAGTACCGCCTGAATGGCCTCGGGGCCGGAGGCATCGGGCAAGATCCGAGCACAGCCCACCAGCTTCAGTGGAACGCCATCTACCATTATGACGATATCTTCCTTGAGGGGAACCTAGGCTATTTCTGCCAGGCCTTCCCCATGGGCTTTTCCCTCTTTGTCAGCGATACCCTCACAAGTGGCTATGCCGCGCAAGACGCCGCCCTGGGCACGAATATGAGCCGTAACCTCATTCTAGGTCTAACGGCTAACCAGAACTTCTTCTACCAACCGGTCAACCGCCTTCTCTACTGGCAGGCTCAGGCAAACTGGCTCCTTTCCGGCCAAGGCGCCGCAGAATTCGGTAGGTCCCTGACAAGCCCCTATCTCTGGGGCTTTAGCTCTTCACTCCTCCCCTTCGGTTTCCTCATTGGCTACCAGGACGTGGTGGATTCGGCCTTCCAGCCTGATGACAGGCGGGGATGGGCCATCAACGCGAGCTATCATGGCTTTATCGATCCCCTTGCCCCGGCCGCGCCCGAGGGCTTTGCCCTGGGACGGGTATCAGTCTACCTGCCCTATATGGGCGCGCGCTTTAAGCTGAGCGCGGCGAGATCGGCCAGCCCCAGCGTGGAACTGGGGGCAGGCGGGCCCTTCCTCAGGGACAACCGGTCCTACCCCGCCGGCTTCGATTACGACATTTTCGCGGAATACGCAGGCTTTAACGCCGCGCGCAGCCCCCTCTACCTCTATGGAGACGCATCCCTCTCCATGAGCCTTCCCATCTACGCCCCCCTGCCCAAGACGGATCTCTATGCCCGCGCCTTGCGCCTCTCCACGGGCTACCGCGCTGCGGCTAGCGGGGGAGAATACCTGCACTCGGCCTTTGCCAGGGCAAGCCTGGAGCAAAACCCCACGCGGGGCGGGCCTTTGGTAAGAGCAGCCCTTGAAATGGGGCTTGAGATAGATATGCTCTTGAGCGCGATAGACGAAAATGGGAACATCCCATTCTTACTGAGGCCTATTCTCTCCCTCAACCTTTAGGAGGAAGCATGCATCCTGATTTCCACCAACGCGTCTTAGCCGCCAAGGATTCCCTGCCGCGCCACGCGAAGGCTCGCCTGGGCTTTGTTTTAGGCTCCGGTCTTTCCGGAGTCGGCGCGGATCTGGGTTTGGAGGCCATTGGCTTTGAAGATATCAAGGGTTTTGCCAAGCCCTCGGTGAGCGGCCACGCGGGCATCCTCTACCTGGGCCGTGAAGTGGTGGTTATGGCCGGCCGCTTCCATGCCTATGAGGGCCATAGCCTAGACGACCTTGTCCTACCCATCTTCCTCCTTAAGGAACTGGGGGTAGAAACTCTGGTCCTCACTAACGCCGCCGGAGCCGTCAACCTCAATTACAGGCCGGGCCAGCTTGTGCTCATAAAGGACCATCTCAACCTCATGGGGCTCAACCCCTTTATCGGGGCAAACCCGCGGCGCGCCGATGGCGTGGAGCTAGGCCCGCGCTTCTTTGATATGAGCCGCGCCTGGGACCCGCAACTTAGGGCCCAGGCACAAGAGCTAGCGACAGAGATTCTGGGTAAGCCGCTGAGCGAAGGGGTCTACGCCGCCCTTTCCGGCCCCTCCTACGAAACCCCTGCGGAAATCCGTATGCTGCGCGCCCTGGGCGCGGACTTAGTGGGCATGTCGACAGTCCCCGAGGCCCTTGCCGCATCTTATCTGGGCATGGGCTGCGTGGGCATTTCCTGCGTCACCAATATGGGCGCGGGGATCTTGGATAAGCCCCTAAACCACGCCGAGGTTATGGAAACCGGCAAGGGCGTGGAAAAGGATCTGCGCGCCTTAGTGGGCGGCCTGATGGGACGCCTCTAGGCATGGAGGCATCCGAGCGCTTTTGCGACAGTGCCCGGCGCAAGCTGCGGGAGGAGATTGCCAAGGCAGGGGGAAACGAGGTCTTTGCCGCCTGCCGCCTCAATGAGGAGGGCATGGTAGACGAGCTGATCATCGCCGCGCGCGGCTCTAGGTCCGCCGTGCCCGCCCTAGCCCCCTACCTTGAGAAGGGCGACGTCCTGGTGCATAACCACCCCTCAGGCTCGCTAGAGCCCAGCGACGCGGACCTCGCCGTTGCATCGCGGGTGGGAGAGACGGGCATAGGTTCCTACATCGTCGATAACGAGGTTGAGTCCGTCTACGTCGTCGCCGAGCCCGTCATGCGCAAGGCCTTGCAGATGCTTGACCCGGAAGCCTTGGCGGGCCTTCTCGAAGAGGGCGGGCCGCTCGCCAAGCGCATCAAGGGCTATGAATGCCGCAAGAGCCAGCTCGACCTCCTGCGCATGTGCGCGCGCGCCTTCAACCAAGGCGCCATTTGCGAGGCGGAAGCGGGAACGGGCGTAGGCAAGTCTTTTGCCTACCTCATTCCCTCCATGATGTGGGCCCAGAAAAACAAGGAAAGGGTGGTCATGTCCACTGCCACCATCAACCTCCAGGAACAGCTTCTCTCCAAGGATATACCGGCCGTCAACGCCCTCTTTAATAAAGAAGTAAAGGCAGTTTTAGTGAAGGGGCGGTCCCATTATCTTTGTCGCTCCCGCCTCAAGGAGGCCATGGACGAGGAGGGCCTCTTTGCCGGAGACGCGGAATCAGATCTGGGGCGGATAGATCTCTGGGCACAAACGAGCAAGAGCGGCACCCGCTCCGATCTGCCCTTTCAAGCCGAGGAAGGGCTCTGGTCGCGAATATGCTCAGAAGCGGATTTCTGCCTCAACATGAAATGCGCCTATCGCGAAGGCTGCTTTATCATCGCCATGAAGCGCGAGGCTGCCGACGCCCAGGTGCTTGTAGTAAACCACCACCTCCTTTTCTCCGACCTCTCCGCCCGCCTCTCGGGGGCCGGTTACGAAAACACCGCGGTGCTCCCACCCTTTACCCGTATCGTGCTGGACGAGGCGCACAACGTAGAGGCAACCGCCACGGACCATTTTTCCTACGCCCTCAACCGTTTTTCCATACTCAAGCAATTGGGGCGGCTCTTCCGTGAAAAGGGAGGGCGCCGCTACGGCTCGGCCATCAATCTACAGCGCTCCGGCAAACTGCCGGCCAATCTCTTTGCCCGCTTGCCTGAAAAAATAGTCGCAGTGCGGGAAGCGGTGCTGGCGGCCGACGACTACGCCCAAGCCCTCCTTGCCCAGGAAGCTACCTTCCGCATCGTCCGCGACGGGCCTGAGGTAAAAGAGGGCATACTGGAACCCTTGGCGCGGCTCGAAAAAAGCGTGCAAGCCCTCCTGCAGACTTTACAGGATATAGGCGAAGCCGCCACCGAGGACATGGCGGACGACGTATCGCTCTTTGAAACCAAGGTCATCATGCGGCGGCTGGCAGAATCATCATCCGTGTGCTCCATGTTCCATAACTGGAAGGACTCGCCGGAACGCGTATTCTGGCTCTCGCGCGAACGCAGCTCATCACGCTCCGACGGCTCGCGCGAAGCCTTCGTTTCCTTTAACGCCACGCCCCTCAACGTTTCCCACATGATGCAAGAGGCGGTCTACAGCCCCTTTCAAACGGTAATCTGCGTTTCCGCCACCCTTACCGTCGGCCAACGCTTCGATTTTTGGGAAAAACGGGTGGGCCTTGCCGGCTTTGAGGACAAGGCCATCATGCGCGGTATCTTCCCCTCACCCTTTCCCTACAAAACCAACGTCCTCCTAGGGGTCCCGCGCGACGCCCCCGCCCCGGACCAAGCCCAGTACCCGGCATTCGTCGCGGCCGCCACGCGCTCCATCCTTGAGCTCTCCGGCGGCCACGGCTTAGTCCTCTTTACAAGCTATGAGGCCCTCAAGCGCTGCCATGACGAACTGCGCCCGGCCCTCAACGCCATCGGGGTGGCCTGCTTCAAACAAGGGGATGACGATCGCAGCCGCCTCTTGGAGCACTTCAAGGCTGATTCCTCATCCGTCCTCTTTGCAACAGATTCGTTCTGGGAGGGCGTGGACGCCCCCGGCGACACCCTGCAAATAGTCATCATCGCCAAGCTTCCCTTCAAGGTGCCGACAGACGCCGTGCAAAAGGCGCGCGCCGAGGCTATTGAGCGCGAGGGCGGCAATTCCTTCATGGACATGTCCCTGCCCGAGGCGGTGATGAAGCTCAAGCAGGGATTCGGCCGGCTCATGCGCAGAAGCGATGACTCCGGCGCCGTCATCATCCTGGACTCACGCCTCACCAGCAAGCGCTATGGGTCCATCTTCATAGACTCCCTCCCCCAAACGCGCCAGAGCCTCAAACCCATGGAAAGCATTCTAACTGACCTGGAAAACTTCCTCTGCGCAAAGGGCTAAAGCAGTAAAACCCTGTTAGGTCGCTTTTTTGCCCCATGCAGCCTAGGAGAGGCCACTCCGGCGCCCATAGCCGCCCAAGCGGCAAGTGCGGCTTCTTGCAATCCGGCCGGGCCCGGTATACAATGGAAAACGTTCTGGCAAGCGGAGGCTCCATGATCGACAAAAAAACACAAGCCCTGAGTGTGGCTCTTCTTCTCTTCATCTTGGCGCTTTCAAGCTGCCGCGGGTTTTCCGGAGAACCTGAAAAACTCGTCGTCTGGTCTTCATCCATGGACCTGGCGGAAATGATCGATTATTACAAGGAAATGCGGCATATAGATCCCGCCAAACTTCAGATAGAATTCGTTTATAAAAACGGCGAGGATTACACTCGGGAATTGGAAGAAGCGGTATCCAATGGCCAAAGCAGCCCGGACATCTTCGCGATAGACTCCGCCTACGTAAAAAAATTCGTGGAGTCGGGTCGTTGCCTGGACTTAGGCGGACTGAAAAAAGCGGCTTCCGGAAACTTCCCCTACACCTTGGATATCGGCAAGGACAGCCAGGGGCGGCTCATGGCCCTCAGCTGGGAGATAGCCCCAGGCGCCTACTTCTACCGCCGCTCAATAGCAAAAAAATACCTGGGCACGGACGACCCGGCCAAGATTCAATCCATGATATCCAGCACGGAACGCTTTATGGAAACGGCGGAGGCCCTCAAGCAAAAATCCGCCGGGCAAGCAGCCATGATCGCGTCCCTAGGTGACCTCTACCAGGTTTTCAAGGCCGGTAGAAAAGACGGCTGGGTTCGCGCGGACAAGCTCATCATCGACCCCATCATGATCATGCTGCTTGAACAATCCAAGACAATGCGCACGGCCGGTTACGATGCCGGCCAAACCCAGATGGACAAGGCTTGGTTCGATTCGCTACGCGACGAACTCCGCGCCAAAGACGGCTCTTCGCGGCAGGTGCTCGGCTACTTCCTTCCCGCATGGGGCCTCGACCTCATTCTCAAACCCAATGCCTTAAGCCGAGACGGCAAGCGCTCTAGCGCCGGGGACTGGGCCATGGTTCAGGGCCCCATACCCTACTACTGGGGCGGCTCTTGGATCATGGCAAACGCGAGCACTCCTTCAAAGGGACAAGCGCGGGCCCTCATCCGCTTCCTATGCACCGACCCTATATTCCAGGAACGCTGGGCGCGGGAAAAGAACAAACCGGTGTCCAGCGTCAAGGTTATGGAAAAACTCAAGAAAAATTATGTCGAGCCTTTCTTAAACGGACAGAACAGTTTTGCCATCTTCAGCCAGGTAGCCTCCGGGCTGACGGGAAAAAACGCCACGGAATCCGGGCCCTTCATTGATGGCTATTGGCAAAAACAGCTAGGTTCCTTCGTGCGCGGGGATAAGGACATTCAAACGGTCATCACCGACTTCAAGACTGAAGTCAAGGCGAATATACCGGAACTGCAGGTCGAATAAAGTGATTTTTCTTGACAAAGGCCGGTGACGCCCCTATAAAATAGGTGCGCAGGCGCACAACCAGGGGCCACGGCACGCACCGTGGCCTTTTGCTTATAATCAAAACGCGAGGGGGATGGGATGATCTGGAATACCGAGGTAGAGTGCGCTTCCCGGGAGCGCATGGAAAAACTGCAGGGCGAAAGGCTCAAGCGGCTCCTGCACCGCGTTTACTCCAAAGTGCCCTTTTACCGCAAGAAAATGCAGGCGGCCGGCATTCTGCCCGAGCATATAAGCGGCATAGGCGACATAGCCAAACTTCCCTTTACCGACAAGGACGAGTTGCGTGACACCTACCCCTACGGGCTCTTGGCGGTAGATAAATCCGAGATAGAAGAATTGCATTCCTCTTCCGGCACCACCGGCACGCCGGTAGTGGGGGCCTACACCATCAACGACATAGACATGTGGTCTGAGGCGATGGCGCGCTGCATGGCCATGGCCGGCACCGAACGCGGCGACGTAGTGCAAAACGCCTACGGCTACGGGCTTTTCACCGGCGGCTTCGGGGTCCACTACGGTTCGCGCAAGATAGGCGCCCATATTATTCCCGCTTCATCGGGCAACACAAAGCGCCAGCTCATGCTCATGCGCGA
This sequence comes from Treponematales bacterium, assembly GCA_041739325.1. Taxonomy (GTDB): domain Bacteria; phylum Spirochaetota; class Spirochaetia; order Treponematales; family JBGSOB01; genus JBGSOB01. Next base: position 3,373 of record JBGSOB010000135.1, on the reverse strand, counting down.
CTTCGGCACCAAGATACTCACCTGCACGCCCAGCTTCGCCCTCTACCTGGCAGACGTCGCCAAGGAAGAAGGAATCGATCTTGCCAAGATAGGCATCCGCTCCGGCATCTTCGGGGCCGAGCCCTGGACCGACGAAATGCGGCTGGACATTCAGAAAAAACTCGGCTTGGAGGCCTATGACATCTACGGCCTCACCGAGATAGTCGGCCCCGGGGTTTCCTGCGAATGCGAGGCCCACGACGGCCTGCATGTAATGGAAGACTTTTTCTTCCCCGAAATCATCGACCCTGTTACCGGCGTCCCCCTACCCTACGGCCAAAAGGGCGAACTCGTCTTTACCACGCTGGACAAGGAAGGCACGCCCCTCCTGCGCTACCGCACCAGGGACATCACCTATTTAAGCAAAGAAGCCTGTTCCTGCGGCCGCACCACCGTGCGCATGCACCGCATTATGGGCCGCACGGACGATCTCCTCATCGTGCGCGGGGTGAACGTCTTCCCCACCCAGATAGAGCAGGTGCTCTTAAAGACCGAGGGCCTAGAACCGCACTACCAGATTATCGTAGACCGCGGCGCGGACCACTTGGACGAGCTTGAGGTGAGGGTCGAGGTTTCCGAAGCCCTCTTCTCTGATGAAACCAAGGACTTGGAGAACCTCAAACGCAGCATAGAACATAGGATGAAGCAGGATCTGGGCATCAATATCGTGCTCAAGCTCGTGGAACCAAAATCGATTCCGCGGGTTGAGGTGGGCAAGGCCAAGCGCGTCATCGACAAGCGCAATCTCTATGAGGGGGGAAAATAATGGGCATCAAGCAGATTTCGGTTTTCGTTGAGAACAGTTCCGGCCGCCTGGCCGAGATCACCGCCGTGCTGGCCGCTTCTGGCGTAAACCTTCGCGCCCTAACTATCGCCGACACTGCGGACTTCGGCATTTTGCGCATCATCGCCGACGACCCCGATAAGGCCTTGGCGGTGCTGCAGGAAAAGAAATACACCGCCCGTGGCACCGAGGTGATCGGGGTGGAACTGGAAGACAAGCCCGGCTCCCTAGCCCATGTCCTAGACGTCTTTTCCAAGACCGGGGTTAACATTGAGTACCTCTACGCATCTCTCGGGCAGTCTCACGGGAACGCGGTAGTCATCTTCAAGGTGCAGGACATGGCTCACGGCCTCAAGATTGCCGCCGAGCATAAGCTCAAGGTGATCGATAGGCTTTCCAGCTAGGGGTCGTGCTCTAGCCCGTGCGAGTTTGAGACAATCGGAGGGCGTCTGGGAGGCAATGCACTAGGCCCGCTCCACGCAGTACCAGTAGCGGCGCAGGGTTTCGGCTTCCACGCACTCGCTGTTGCGCGCCGTCTGGGCGGAGAGCCGAGCGTGAAGGGCGGTAAGGCCCTCGGCGCTAAAGTCGTCCTTTGTTTTTTCAAGGATGCGGCGAGAGAGCTTCCAGTGCAGCTTTTCGCTCTTACTGATATCCCGCCCGTGAATGGCCAGGCCCCGCCCCTTGAGGGCGCGGGCCATTTTTGTCCATGAAAAAGCCAGGGTCGGATCTGTCTTTGACGCCCCCCGCTCCGTGTAGGCGATAAGGCAGCAGCCACCCGGGGCAATGCGGCTTAAGACGGCGTCAAGGGCCGAACCCGGGCGGCCGGTAGTTTCCAGCGTGTCGACTGCAAGCACAAGATCGTAGCTACCTTCAAGGGAAGCGGGGTCGAGCATATCTCCGCGCTGGAATTGCACCCTTCCCCCGTCATCGCTCAGCTTAGCCTCATCCGCATCTCCCAAAACAGTTTCCGCGCGCTTTAAGAGGCTGCCGGATTGGGATTTCAAGCTCAAAACCCGGCTCATAAGCCCGCTGCCGGAGAGGGCCTCTTCCTTCAAGCAGGGAGGATTGGCGTTCCAGGCACGGCTAAGGTCGTGCCGGTCCAGGCCCATACCGCTACAGGAATTCTTATGGCAGAGATAACGCAAAAGGTCACCCGAGCCGCAGCCCAGGTCAAGGATGCGCGAAGCGCCGCGATGGGCGATGAATGCGGAAAGAGCGTCTACGTCTTCTTGGATGAGGCCGTCGTCCAGGCGCAGATCGTAGCCGTAGACCATATCGCAATAGGCGGAAAATACCTTTGATTCCAAGGCCTGGGGAAAATCCTCAAAGAGAGAAGCCATCACAAACCCCTTACAATTCGTAGATCATGATATCAGGCCGCGCAAAAAAGCGGAAATCCACCCGGCTCGTCCCTATCCCGCGCGACACGAAGAGCCTGAGCTTGCCCCGGCGGTACTCACCGCTTAGGTAGGGTCCGCTATGGCCGGGCAGGTAGAGGGGAAGGCCGAAAAAGGTAATCTGCCCCCCATGGGTATGCCCGGAAAAGGCAAGCGCGCCCTCCAATTCAAGCATATCACTTTCCAGGCCGTCAACAAAGTCCGGCTCGTGAACCATGATGATAAATATCGCCTTTTCCCCGCCCTGGGCCAGTTCCCTGAGCCTCTGCGCCGAGGGGTTCTGGTAGTCTCCGTAGAGTAGGTCGTCCGCGCCGTAGACGACTAAGCGCCAATCTTTAATATCGAGAACCTTGTATTGATTAATGAGGAGGATACCGTTATGGGCTTCAAAGAGGGCGGTTAGAGCTGCCGGGTCTTGGTCCACCCGCAGGTCCCAATTCCCCCGCACGGCCAGCTTAGGCAGCTCGGCCTGTAAGCGCCCCAAGAGCTTATCCGCAACCTTGTAATCCCCTTTTTGCGTAACCGTGTCTCCGGTAATGAGGAGGATGTCCGGATCGAGGCGCTTGAGGCGGCGGACAAGCTCGTCATGGAGGGTTGCGGAGTTGCGCGCGTGAAGGTCAGAGATATGGGCGATGCGCAGTTGATTCGGGCGCCCAGGATCGATATCGTAGCGCCGCGTCTGGAGGGAAAGGGGGTCATAGGAGGCGCAGGAAATAAAAAGGCTGATGCAGAAGGCAAGGCAGGCCACGCTCCGGCTAGGGCCCATCAGAGCCCTCCCGCTCCGTATCAGCCCCACCGTTGATTTCAGGGACAGAATGGCTTGGCAGAGCTTGCTGAACCCGCTCTGCCGCCTCCGCCTCCTTTTCCATGCCCGGCAAGAGGAGGAGCTCGAAGATACATTTGGAAATGATAAGGCCGACCGCCATCCAGTTCCCCACGCGGAGCATCATCATCAAAAAGCCGCCGGCTATAATGGTGAAGTGGGGAAGGACGAGAGCGGCCTTCATCTGCTTGGCTATCCCGGCAAGCGTGAGGGTTTCAGGCCTTCGAAGCGCCTTAATGATATCAATACTTGTCCAGGCAAGGAGCCCAAGAAAAAGCTCGGCTAAAGAAAGGCCCAGGCTCGACTGGACATAGGACCAACGGCCCCTGG
>JBGSOB010000089.1:0-4644 GCA_041739325.1 Treponematales bacterium | reverse complement strand
GTTTTATTTCCTGGTCATCCGCCCCCAGAGCAAGAAGCAAAAAGAAACCCAGAAGATGCTGAGCAACCTCAAGAAGGGCGATAAGGTCGTGACTATCGGCGGCATCCACGGCACGGTGTCCTCCGTTAAGGAAACCACCGTTATCGTCAAGGTTGACGATAATTGCAAGCTGGAGTTCCTGCGCTCCGCCGTTTCCACCGTCGTTTCCCGCGACGAATCCTCTTCCGAGAAGACCGATGCCTCGGAGCCCAGCGTTAAAACCGACGATTCGGAAAAGAAATAATCCCTCTCCCCTCGGGACAATCGGAGTACAGGCATGAGTAAGTTTAAGCGTTTTCTTGTTTTTCTAGCGGTAATCGGCTGCGCCCTCTTCTTCCTCTGGCCGACCATCCGTTGGTATTTTATGATTCCTGAAAATGAGAAGGCCCTCGCCATGGGGTCTCGAGAGCAGATCCGCGAGTACGCTCTGGATTTTGCCGCTCAGGATATTCGTGAACTGAAGAAATTGGCCGTTGAAAAGGCAGATGAAGCCTTGGCCGATGAGTACGACTTTATGGTAGGCGCCGCTAAAAAGGCGAACAAAGAGTACGGCCGCAAGCAACCGGCTTCTTGGACGGCAAAAACCGTCCTTCTCTCCTTTGAGAACGAGAAGGCGGCCTTGGACGCTGCGGAAGGTTACTACCGCGGCAAGATCATGGGCGTCAAGGACATTCGCTCGGATTCCATCCAGTTGGGTCTAGACCTTTCCGGCGGTATGTCCGTCGTCATACAGGCAAACCTGGACTCGGTTAAGGAAAGGATGGGCCGCGAGCTCTCCGACGCCGACCGCGAAGATTCAATGAACCGCGCTCTGGAGATCCTCAAGAGCCGTATCGACACCTTCGGCCTCACCGAGCCCGTTATTCGCCGCATGGGCGAGGATCAGATCTACGTTGAGATTCCCGGCGCGGCCGACCCCGAGCGCATCAAGAGCATCATCATGGGTAAGGGTCGCCTTGCCTTCCATATCGTTGACGCGGACGCCACCAACGCGGTTCAAGCCTTTCTGGCTCAAAACCCGACTGCTATAGACTCCGCCGGAAACCTCTTGGAAAACCAGTCGATCGTCCCGGCAGGCTTCGTGATCCGAAAATACTATGAGCGCGACAAGTACGGAATCGACCAGTTTACCGGGCGCTACCTGGTGGTAGACCAAAACCCCGGCCTAGACGGCAATTACGTCATCAGCGCCCAGGTATCATCGGATTCCATGACTGGTTCGCCCACGGTAGCCTTCAAACTTTCAAAAGAAGGCGCCGACATCTTCTTCCAGCTGACAACCGCCAACAAGGGTAAGCAGATGGCCATCCTCTTGGATGACAAGGTGAAGAACGCGGCGACTATCCAGGACGCTATCCGCGAGTCCGGCCAGATTTCCGGCTTGGATTCCGAAGAAGCCGAGAGCGTTTCCAAGCTCCTGCGTACCGCCGCCCTGCCGGTGGAACTGGAAGTAGGTTCCCAGCAGGCAATAGGCGCATCCTTGGGTGAAGACGCAATCCGCGAAGGCGCCAACGCCCTCATGTGGGGTATCCTCTTCGTCTTTGCCTTCATGCTTATCTACTATAAGGGCGCCGGCATCAACGCCATGATAGCCCAGCTCTTGAACCTCTTTTTGATGATCGGTATCCTCTCTGCCTTCAACCTGACACTGACCCTGCCCTCGGTGGCCGGCTTCGTGCTCACCATAGGTATGTCGGTAGACGCCAACGTCATCATCTTCGAGCGTATCAAGGAAGAGCTTCATCTTTCCAAGGGTCGCAAGGCTTCCATAGCCGCCGGTTTTAACAAAGCCTTCTGGGCAATCATCGACGGTAACATAACCACTATCATCGCCGCGCTTTTCCTGGCACTCCTCGGTTCCGGCCCCATTCAGGGCTTCGCGGTCAGCTTGGCAATCGGCAACGCATCATCGCTCTTCACCGCTCTCTTCGTCTCTAAGCTGATATTCGACTTCGGCACCGACGTATTCAAATCCAAGAGCGTTTCCATCTCCTGGAGGGTCAAATGAAAAGAACGATCAAGTTCAGCAAGCTTTACATACCGGCGGCAATCTTTTCGATCGCACTTGTCGTTTTTGGCTTAGTCGGCTATTTCGTCTTCGGCGGCTTCAATATGGGCGTGGACTTTCGCGCCGGTATCAATGAGACCGTACAGCTGGCAATTCCCGCCATGGAGGTTACCTACTCCGGTGAGGGCAACGCCAAGCTCAAGGTTGCCGAGAAGTCGGCTTCCTTGGTTATCGTAGGAACAAAGCGCGACGACAAGACCGTAGACTTCGACTTTGCCGCTTACAAAACCGTGGGCGAGCTGGCCTCGGCCTTTTCCGCCATTGCCGGCGTGAGCGCCGAGGTCAAGGGCGACCGCGAGTTGGCTTCTTCCGCCATCCTTGCTAGCCAGCAGGGTAGCGACGAACTAGGCGCCGAGCCCTTCCGCATCCACCGCAAGATTCTCAAGCCCGCAGAGCGCTTTGCCGAGATAGAGGCAATCCGCGAGCTGGCAAACGGGATTGGCGACGCGGCAGTTCAGGTTGCCGGCGACAAGACCCAGCAGATTTACGTGATCCGTATCCAAGACAAGGGCACCGAGCCGGATTTTTCCAAGACCATCCCGGATAAGATCAAGGCTGCCCTGGTGGCAAAGTTCGGGGCAGACACGATTATCGTGCGCTCCACGAATATCGTAGGTGCGGCTTTTTCCAAGGATCTTGGCTTCCAGGCGGTGTGGATCATGGCCCTGGCCGTAGTTGCCATCCTCATCTACGCCATGGTGCGTTTTAAGCCCCAGTTTGCCTTTGGCGCCGTCTTGGCCGTTATCCACGACGCGCTGATGATGGTTGCCTTCGTGGCCTGGACCCGGCTGGAGTTCAATACCTCCACGATCGCCGCTATCCTGACCATCTTGGGTTACTCGATCAACGATACCATCGTTATTTTTGACCGCATACGTGAAAACCGCAAGCTCAACCCGGACATGGCCTATATTCCCCTCTTGGACAATGCCCTGACCGAAACCCTGGGACGTACCATCATCACGACCCTGACAACCCTTCTTTGCGTTGTGACCCTCTTCTTGGCAACCAGCGGTAACATGAAGGACTTCGCCTTGGTATTGATTGTGGGTATGCTCTCCGGTATCTACTCTACGGTTTACATCGCCACGGCTTTCACGGCGCTCTGGGAGAATATCTCCAAGAAAAACGCCGAGCGTAAGGCGCAACGCGAGCACGCCCCCAAGCTGAACGCAAAGACCGCTAAGGCTTAACAGTATCTGAAGGCAACGAACTTCTTAATGCGCAGGGCCCCGAGATTTCTCGGGGCCCTGTTTTTTTACGGCTTTAAGTTTTGCGCTCAGCTTATTTAACCTTGCTTAGTTTTTTAAGCATCTCCAGGAATTCCAAACCGCTGAGCTCCCGTTCCGGCATAAAATTCTTGCCGTCTGGAAGTTCCATGACTTCCCTCTCAACGAGGGCTAAGGCTTCATCGAAGATCTCGGATTCATAGGCTAGGTCCGGTACCGGGCTTTTACCCGTTCGTGGTAGGCCCATTCCGGGACTTACCCCGTAGCGAACGCTGTATTTGCTGGCTAGCGTCTTTGGGGCGCCACGTTGCACATAGAGGGCAAAGAGGGGGAGAACGGCGTCTCTCCTTAATGCACTCTGGCCGGTGTCCTTGCCGCTTTCTTTTGTCAAAAGCCCGGCTTCATGGTAGGCGGCAAGGGCTGAGCGAGGGTTTGCTTCTCCCTCTTGCTGAATGAGGGCAGGGCTTTCCAGGCTCAGGGCTTGTAGCATGAGACCGAGGCTCAGGGGCTTTGCTTGGGCTATGGAAGCGTTTATTTCTGATATACCTATTTGCACATAGGCAAAACAGCTCTCCCGCGCGGGGGCGTAGGCTTCGCGTAGCCCCTCAGGGAGGCGGGAGAGGGCCATGTCAAAGAGGGAGAGGGCATCCTTAAAACGCTTTTCTTCCATATAAAGGAGTCCTAGCTCGCATTGGAGGCGGGGTGGCACCCCACCGCTTGCCTGGGGCCAGAGGACGGGTTTGACGCTACTCTCCATTAGGGAAAGCCTTTTTTTGCGCTCGGGTACCAAGAGGACCCGTAGCAGGGGGGCCGGGTCAACGGCCATCGGCCGGGAACCATAGCCAGAGATGTCATCGGCTCGGCGCAGCATATCCTTAGCCGACACGGGGTCTCCTGAGAGGAGGTAGGCCTCACCCGATACGGCGTAGAGCCTCATGGCATAGGTTTGATCGCTTGCTTTTTCCCGCCTCAAGGTTGCCAGCCTTTCAACAAGGCGCTGGCTTTCCGCCTTATCCACCCTAGAACCGGCCTGAACCTTCAGGCGTACAAGAATAATCTCTGCCTCCTCAATGCTGATAGCCTCCGGGCCTTGGCCTTCTTCTCTTTGGCCCTGGGCGCTCTGGCCTGGTGAGAGCGATAAACAGGATGTGAAAAAAAATATGCATGCAGCAAGGAAGCAGATACACAAGGACCCCGGCGGTGTAAGTTCTTTTTCTAGTCCGGTTTTGCCTTTCATTTCATCCTTCCTTGTAGGGGGGCTAGACTGGCTGCGTAGAGGCTGCCGTCGGAGGAGACGCTTATAAGGTC
>JBGSOB010000080.1:0-26045 GCA_041739325.1 Treponematales bacterium | reverse complement strand
GGGCCGCGCTGGGGTTGCTGGTCTCCGTAGCCCTTGCGCGGGGGTGGGGTTGGGCTGCGACGGCCCTGGGCCGATATGGGCTGGCGCTCTTCGCGGCGCTCCGGTCCTGTCGAATAGCCGGGAAGGCTAGGGCGGCTGGGGCGGTCGTGGAAGCCTCCCGTGGCATTGCGTATCTCCGCCGCGATAGAGTCGCGGATGGCGCTATCGCCTTCGAGGTTCGGGCGTCGCTCCGGTCTTGGCGGCAGACTGCGCTGGTTTTGCCCACGCTCGCTTGGACTACGGCCCATCGGAGCGCGGTCGGCGGGGCCTCTTTGAGATGAAGATCGGTCGCTCTGTCCGCGCTGTGCCGCGCCGCCTTGCTCTGGGGCGCGGGTAATGCCCGGTTCGCGCTTGGCATCCTCACGGGCTATGGCGCCTAAGAGCCGGGGCTCAGCCTTGCGCAGCGCCTTGCTCGGCTCTCGCGTCTTTTCCTTGACTTCCGTCCGCTTGGGTTTTGCTTGCTGGCGAGGCCCGCGGGGCAGGATTGGCAGGGCCGGCACGTCGGGAAGCTCGGGCAGGAACTGCACCGGTATCTGGTTGCCGGTAAGTTTTTCTATGGCCTTGATAAAGGGCCTTTCTTCATCTTCGCAAAAGGATATGGCTATTCCGGTAGACCCGGCGCGGGCCGTGCGGCCTATGCGGTGAACGTAGGTTTCCGGCTCGTTGGGTATCTCAAAGTTTATCACGTGGGGCAGTTCGTCGATATCGATGCCGCGCGCGGCGATGTCGGTGGCTACCAAGACCCTGAGCTCGCAGGATTTAAAGGCCGCCAAGACCTTGGTGCGGTGGGTCTGGGACTTGTTGGCGTGGATGGCCTCCGCCTTGATGGCCGCGTTGTTGAGTTGGGCGGCAATACGATTTGCCAAGTGCTTTGTGCGGGTAAAGACTAAGGCGCGCTCGACGGAACCGTCTGAAAGGAGCTTGATGAGGAGGGCGCGCTTTTGCTCCTTGGCGGCGTAGTAGAGGCGTTGGTCGATACCGGATGCCGGGGCTGAGGCGGGGTCTACCGAGACATACTCCGGGTCAATGAGGATGTTGGCGGCTATCTCCTGGATTGCCTTGGGCATGGTGGCGGAGAAGAGGAGTGTTTGCCGCTTCTTGGGCAGGTAGGAAAAGACCTTGCGCATATCGTGGATAAAGCCCATGTCAAGCATGCGGTCCGCTTCGTCGAGGACAAAGAACTCAACCGCGTCCAGCCTGAGGGAGCCGTCGTTGCGCAGGTCTAAGAGGCGGCCGGGGGTGGCCACGAGTACGTCTACGCCCTTTGCCAGGGCCTTTGCCTGCGGCGCCTTACCTACCCCGCCGAAGGCGAGGGCAAAGCGCAGGCCGGTGTTGGCCCCGTACACGCGGAAGCTCTCCTCTACCTGGGCCGCCAGTTCCCTCGTGGGGGTAAGGACGAGCATGCGCACTGAGCGCGGCTCGATGGGTTTAGGCTCGGTCTTGAGAAGCTGGAGACTGGGCAGGGCAAAGGCCGCGGTCTTGCCGGTGCCGGTGCGCGCGCAGCCTAAGAGGTCCTTCCTCTTGAGGATGATGGGAATGGCGCGCGCTTGAATGGGCGTGGGTTTCTCGTAGCCTTGGGAACGCAAGGCCTCCATGAGGGGCTCGATGAGCCCGAGCGAGTCGAAATTCTCCGTGTCGATCATTCTGATCCTTATTTGGTGCCGGTTCGGGCTGGGGAAGCCGCGAAGTCGAGGTGGGAGTAGTAAAGGGGGGTGGTGGACTGTCCGAGTACCTCGAACCTGCTCGCGCCGACGGCTATATAAAGCCGCCCCTTCGCCCGGGCGAAAAGCACCATCGACCGCTCCAGGCAAGTCTACTATACCAGCTCTGTCGCCCAGCGGCTAGGGCCTGGGGGGAAGTATAGGCGCGGGCCTAGGCGGGGAGGGATGACAGATTTTCTAAGTCGATGCGGTGAAGCTTCTTGCGGAAATTGCTGGAGTCGTCTTCCATGATCCGCCGCAGGTAGTCCATCTGGTGCTCGATGGACTCTATATAAAGATCCTTGTCGATATCGAACCTTTCCTTGAAATGAGTGCGGCACAAATCGTGTATGCCATGGAGGCCCTCTTCTAGGCGCGTTCGGGTTTTGTCATAGAAGCTGAGGGTGTTCTTGAGGATGTCGAATTCGGTGTTGTAACCCGGGAAGCCGGCTTCCCGGAATTCATAGTAGAGGAAGAGGAGCTTTTCCAGGTAAGCCCGGTCGCCCATCTGCCCCAAGAGGTCGGCCGTGCCTAGGATAGCACCGGCAATCTGGGCCTCCGAGTCCGAGAATTCCAAATCCGGTGGAAGATTTTGCAGGTTTGTGCATTCGATGATACGGCCGATATCGATGGCGCGATCCTGGCTGAGGTCAAAGCGGCGGGCATTGGTCAGGGTAAAGCGCACGCCTCGGGAAACATGGCAGGCGGTGTACTTGGCCCCGGTTCCCTGTGAATCTCCCTTTTCCTGGATATAGCCAGAGTCGTGGAGGAGGGCGGCTAAGAGGAGGTTCTCCGCCTGTCTTTGAGGCAGGGGCTGGTACTTGAGGGCATGGCCATCCATAAGGCGGGCCGCGGCAATAAGGACGTCCATGGTGTGATGAAGATTGTGGTATTCCGTGTTACAGGCCTGATAGCCCGGAAAACCGCCTGAATAGAGGCTACGCACAAGCTCATAGGCGCGAAGAATGGGCAAAAAGCCTTGGCTGGGATACCAAAGGGTGAAGATATGCTCAACCTCGGCAAGCACGGCTTCCGGCTTGTCGTGGTCAAGGAGTTTCGAAAGCTGTGGAATAGTCTTTTGTTCCATGGCTTGTGGGCAAAGTATATCCCGTTTTTAGCCCATAGCAAGAAAAATGTGAGGGAATAGTGAGGATGGACCAGAAAAAGCCAACTTGCCGGGGACCGGACTTGAACCGGCACGGGCTGTGAAGCCCAAGGGATTTTAAGTCCCTGGTGTCTACCATTCCACCACCCCGGCGGAAATGCCTGGATATCATAACTTCCAGGCCGCGCTATGGTCAAGCGCGGCCCGGCTTTTGCTGCCCTACCGACTCGCTTGAGCCCGCGTATTCCCTCCCTTTTTAGCACGAGCTTGACTCTTTGACGTTTTTCTGCCAAAATTCAAAACGGTACACCCAATTTTTGCCTTTTCCCCGTGGAAAGGACCCATCGAAAGAGGAGTTTCGCCATGGTAGCCATTATCGTCGGACTGCTGTTTATCGCCTTTGCCGTATTCGCCATCGTCCCCGGGCCCCTGAATTGGTGGGTGGATGTCCTCAACTTCCTCAAGGGATCGGTCCCGGTTATCGCCCTCTTTGTTGGGCTTATTGCCGTCTTTATCGGGATTGCCGATATCAAGGACAGGATAGAGGCTAAGAAGGAAGAGGAAGAAGAAAAGAAGGAAGCGGCCAAGGAATCAGGAAGCAAGGGCGAATAAGCCCCTTTTTTCCCTATCTCTTGACACACCACGCGGATTATGGGATTATACCGCCCTGTTGTCATTTTGATACATTATTGAGGATAAGGTTACCCGAATGAAGACCATTTTCGTTAAGCCGGAAGACGCAAAGCGTTGCTGGTACGTGATTGACGCCAGGGGCAAGCCCCTCGGGCGCGTCGCGGCCAAGGCCGCCGCCATGGTGCGCGGTAAGGAAAAGCCCCAGTTTACCCCCCTTTGGGAAACGGGCGACTTCGTCGTGATTATCAACGCCGCTGAAGTGGCTATTTCCGGGCGTAAACGCACCGAGAAGATCTATTATCGCCACACCGGCTTCGTCGGTGGCCTTAAGCAAGCGACCTTTGACAAGCTTATCGCCCGCCATGGGGCTATGCCTCTTGAGCTTGCCATTCACGGCATGCTTCCCAAGGGCCCCCTCGGCGCCAAGATCTACAAGAACGTCAAAGTGTACGCCGGCCCCGAGCATCCCCATGCGGCGCAGAACCCTCAGCCCATTGAGATCGTGTAAAGGAGTATGTCCGTGGTAAAGAATCTCGGAATCGGCGTAGGCCGCAGAAAGTGTTCCGTCGCGCGCGTGTATATGCGCGAGGGAACCGGCAAGATTACCGTCAACGGCCTTGAGCTGTCCCAATATTTTACTCAGCCCGAGTTTACCATTACCGTTCGCCAGCCCCTCATGGTGACCGCCCTTGAAAACCGCTATGACGTTGTCATAACCGTTTTGGGCGGCGGCGCTTCCGGTCAGGCCGGCGCCATCCGCCACGGCCTTGCCCGCGCTCTCTGCCAGGTTGACGAATCCAACCAGGTATCCTTGAAGGCAAACGGCTTCTTAACCCGCGACCCGAGAATGGTCGAGCGCAAGAAGTATGGCCAGCGCGGAGCTCGCCGCCGCTTCCAGTTCTCCAAGCGCTAAACAAGCTATACCGTCATGCGCGTCATTGCGCTGGAAAGGGGAGCCAGGGGGGTCGTCAAAGCCGACCTCCTTCCGGGCTCCCTTTTTTTATTCCGTATCGCCTACCTTGTTCCCGCATCGCCCTTTAACTCCCCGGATGAACTCGTTTCCACCCTGGAATCCGCCTTTATAAGCATGAAGGAAATCGATGAGGGCATCTGGGCGCCGAGCCTTCTAGCCCTTGGGCGCGCCAGCAGTCTCTATGAGATTGAAAAAAAGGCCCTGGCCTGTCTGGCGCGGAGGGAACATTCGCGCGCAGAGCTGGAAAAAAAGCTTAAAAAGAAGGAAATCCAGGCTGCCGACATCGGCATCGTTCTTGACCAGCTGGAATTTGATGGGCTCTTATCCAATGAGCGCTTTGCCCAGGCATGGATTCGCTCTAGGCTTAGGGCACATCCTGAAGGGGAGTGGGGTCTCAAAGAGGGACTGCGAGCAAAGGGCGTGGCTAAGGATCTTGCCGCCCAGAACATAGAAGAGAATAGAGAAGAGATTCTCGCGGGCCTAAAGCGTCTTGCACAGAGAATCTATAAGGCGGCTGTAGAGCGTGAACGCCGGGAAAAAGAGAAGGGGCTTGAGCCTCCAGCATCGGGCGCGGATGATGTCCTGAGGCGCTGTTACGCCAAACTCCGCGCTCGGGGCTACTCACATAGGGACGTTAAGGGAATTTTAGCTGAACTCAGTGGCAAAAATCCCTCCATTGATGAATCTGATAGTTATACTTGACATATTGTGTCCTTTACTGCAATATAACGCAATAAGTAAGAGAGAATGAGGGAGCCAAGGAGACCGCCATGGATGACGATATTCTAACAATTGAGGAAGTTGCCAAGTATCTGCGTGTTTCCGAGCGCACAGTCTACGACTGGGCGCAAAAGGGCGAGATTCCCTCCGGCAAGATCGGCACCGTCTGGCGCTTTAAGAAGAGCGAGATTGAGCGCTGGGTAAACGACAGGCTCTCCAATAATCGCGGGGCTTCCGCTTTTTCATCCGTGCAAATCCAAAACATCCTCTCTCCCGACCGCATCTGTTTTATAAATCAGTCAACCAAGCGTGACGCCCTCCTTTCCCTCTGCGATGTGCTTTCCAGCGCCCCGCAGATCAAGAATAGGCAGGAATTGGCCGCGGAAATCATTAAGCGCGAAGACCTCATGAGCACGGCTATCGGCCGCGGCATAGCCATTCCCCACGTAAGGCTTTCATCGGTTACCGACCTTGTCATGGCCGTGGGCATTTCCCAGTGCGATATCATCGACTTCCCTTCCTTGGACGATCAGCCGGTTCGCCTCCTCTTTATGATCGCCGCCGCCTACAACCAGCACGCCTACTATCTGCAAACACTTTCTTTCTTCAGCCAGCGGCTTAAGAATAACAATTTGCGCTCCGCCCTCCTTGCCGTAAAACGTCCCCAAGACGCCTACCAGCTCTTAGCTTCTTCCGAGGAGTGATGTCAGCCAAGGCTCCTTCACTGGGGGAGTCGGCGGGACTGGGGAGTTCGCGTGAGCGGTTGAAGGGCCTCTCCGCCCTGGCCCTCTGCGCCCTCCTTTGGTCTTCCGCGGGAATACTCATCAAGCTCGTTTCCTGGAACCCTCTGGCCCTGGCCGGTAGTAGGAGCCTTTTAGGCTTCCTGTTTATGCTTTTAGTCTATAGGCGCCTGCCGCGCCTGCGTTTTTCCTGGCCCCTCTACCTAGGCGCCTTCTGTTACGCCGCCACGATGCTCCTCTTTGTGGCAGCCAATAAAATGACGACATCGGCCAACGCCATCCTCTTGCAATACTCCAGCCCGGTCTGGACGGCCCTCTTGGGTGCATTACTTTTAAGGGAAAAACCCAAGGCCCTAGATATTGTTTTTACCCTCCTTATAATGGCAGCCATGATCCTGTTTTTTTTAGACCGACTTTCCAGCCGCGGTCTTGCCGGAAATCTGCTAGCCCTGCTTTCGGGTATGACCTTTGGTGCGGCCTTTGTTTTTCTGCGTATGCAAAAAACAGAAGGGGCTTCCGATGTTCTCATGCTCAGCCATCTGATGACCTTCGCGGTGGGGCTACCCTTTATCATCATATCCGGGCCTCCGCAAGGGAGCCTGTCCTACCTGGGAATAGGTGCCTTGGGCTTCTTGCAGATAGGCCTTGCCAGCATTTTGCTTTCTTACGGCATTAAGCGGGTGGGAGCATTGGAGTCCGTTCTTACTACATCCCTTGAGCCTGTGCTCAACCCGCTTTGGGTCTTTTTTTTCTTGGGTGAAAAGCCCAGCCCCTGGGCTTTGCTTGGGGGTTCGGCCATCATTCTTATTGTGGGATTTCGCCCCTTTTTGGGCCGTGGATCTAAAGCTAGAAAACCAGCGGATAGCTAGGCTGCTTTTTTACTAGGCCGTGCCCAGCTCACCGGCTAAGAGGGATGCCAGTTCGCTTTCAGCGCGAAGGGTTTCGGGCTTCTGTGGCTGGATGATCAAGAGGGCCCTGGAAAATTGTTCCTTGGGGTAGATGGCCGAAAAGCCGCGGGCGTCGTGTACCTCAAGCGGGGACCAGCGCCGCTCGTAATTGACGATAAGGCTTTGAAAGGGCAGATTGTTGGATAAAAGCCCGTTGGAGCCGACCCCGCTTAACAATACCGGCAAGCCTGAACTCTGCGAGAGTTGCTCCAGTATGCGGCGCCAGGCCAAGTAGACGATAAGCATCTGCCGCGCGTTCCACTTTCTGCTGATGGATCTCAGGGGGTTGAAGGCAAAGGCAAGCCAGTAGCGTTGGGCGCCGAAGCTGGAGCGCGTATTGACGCAGTAGGCCACTAAGGCCGAACCCGCCGCCTGCTTCTCCCTGGAATCTATAAGGCGGATGGGGTAAAAGCCGGGGCGAAGGATGAGGTCCGGCATATTGGATAGGCAGACCCCGCCGAAGTCGCCAAAGTAGGAATCCATAAAACATTTTGAGAGCCTTACGGCGTAGGGCCGGGCGTCGCGCTGGGCAGTCCCCGAGCCGTCCACCATTTCCTTCCACTTTGTGCGCTCGGCCTCCAAGCGGCTGGCTCCGGAAAGCCTGCGGAGGGCCGCGTCAAAGCCCTCAGCCTGGGGGCGACGCCCGGCAAGCTGGCTTGTCTCCGTAAGGAAGCTTGAGAGCTCTTCATCCATGCTTTCGTCTATCGCGCACAGGAGCTCCGGGTCTTGCGAAACGCAGAGGCAGAGGGCATCTAGGCAATCGATGAGATAGGAGAGTTGCTCAAGGCCGACAAAGTCCGGGCTGACGTCTGCTTTTATGAAGGCAAAGCGCTCGCGCAACCCGGGGCGGGCGGAATAGCGTTTGAGGGTCCAGAGCATGAAGGCGCGGGCGGTGTCGTCTGCCGGCTTGCACACGAAGGCGCAGGCGTGGAGGGCGGCGGCGTAGCGTTGGCCGATCTTACGCTCTTCATTGTTTTTTATTAAAAAGAGCCGGTCAAAGATGGAAAGGCGTTTTGCTGCTGCTGAGCCTTGCTGACGCAACTTGGCGTTCTTTTTTTCCAGCGCCGCGGCCTCTTCCACTTTGCCAAGGCTGCGTAGCTCGCCGAGCTCGGCCTCTAATTTTGCCAAGCGGTCTTGGATGGGCTCAAGGCCGCGGCGCACGTCGCGTTGAAGGCGGCCTAAGGCGGCAAAGGCCTCCGCCTCACATGATTCGGCGTCCTTGGCCTCCGGGTCGAATTCGATGAAGGCCGTGATTACCCGGCCTATGAAATCAAGGCCGATGCGCTTGCGCAGCTCGTCGCGGGTTAAGGAGCTTAAGCGGGACTCCGCCGCGTCCGAGCCTTCTGCCAGCGAAAATTCGCGATCGATGCGTGAAAAGCTCATCCTGTCTACCGCGCCGTAGATCTTCTTAAGACCGGCTAGGTTGCCTGTTTTGAGGGCCATAGCCGAGAAACCCGAGCCTAGGCCCTTGATGAAGCGGCGCATGAGAAGCTCGTGACCGGGGCTTCCGTCTTGGTCGAAGGCCGCAATCTGATCTTCCGTCCATTCGCGCTCCATGCCCCGGGAAGCCCCCTCCATGAAGAGCTCGCAAGCAGCCTTACGCTGTGGGCTTGTGGAGGAGTAGGCCTCCAAGGCAATAGCCAAGGAAAGTTCTTTGCGCTTTTGCCCGGCCATGATGGCGCGGGCGCGTTCCATGATTCCCAGCTGTCCGGCTAAGCGGACGGCCGTCTCAATGCGATCCTTCTCCTCCGCGTCGTAGGGCAGGAGGATGTCGCGGTAGGGATAGTCAAGGGCCAAGCCGCCAGAGACCCGCAGTTCCTCCAACAGGGCTTGGCGGCCTATCGGGTCGCTTGCCCATAATCTTTCAATATGCCAGGAAAGGGCTGCCGTGCCGCCGGAGTCCCTCACAAAGCCGATAAGGCGCGCGCAGGTTTCCGGGAAATCCGGGTCTTGGGTGCGCTTGAGTAGCGCGGCGGTATGGGAAAGCAGGGTGAGACCCGCGTTGGCCGATACCAAAGCGGCGACAAGCCGCAGGTAGCCGCGCAATTGGCGGGCAAAGGAAAGCCAGGATGCCCCGGCGTCTCGACCGGAAGAAATGGCCTGTTCCACGTCTCGATACAGACGGGCGTTTTGCAGGATGCGTTCGGCAATCTCAGGCTTGAGCGCCTCGATCCGCGCGCAAAAGGGAGCTTCCAAAGCGGCCGCCTCTTCTATGATGGGCCCCAGTTGCTGGGGATCTATGAGGCCGGAGAGGCGATAGAGGAAGGGGAGGATGTTTTGCCTTAGAAAAAGAAGGTAACGGCGGCTTGAAAAGCTGAGGTCCAACCAAGACCGGCCGTAGGCCTCCAGCTTCGGCTCCAAGCTTGTCCACTGTTCGGCGGAGAGCCGGCAGAGGGGACGCCCCACGTACTTTGACAAGGCGACATCGGAAAGAACGTCTGTCTGCCCAAGATGGAGGGCGTCGTAGGGGAATTTTTTCCGTAGGCCGATAAGGAGCTCGGCGATGCAGGAGATGACAAGTGAATGCCTTGCCCGCCAGCCTCTCCAATCGGCGTCCCCGAACATGCGGGGCACGACGACGTGCCTGATAAAGGCGTCGGGGGAGATGCCGGCCCGGGCGAGGGCCAGGGCTTGGATTATGATGAAGCGTAGGCCGGTAGCCGCGCCGTGGAAGCGTTCGAGGCTGTCGTTGAGGGGCTTGAGGGCACGCACCGGATTGAGCCAATGCGCCTTGCCGTGTTCGCAGTACTCTTCAAAGAGGGCGCGATAGCCCACGCGACGCGACTGCGGCCTGGACTCATCAAGCTCTACCGCAGCTAAAAATGCGTAGGATTGGGATGGGCGCAGTTCGGATTGCCGCGCCTTCTCGCGCAAAAGCTTGAGCCATGGCGCTAATCCCTCCGACCCCGCGCCTTCCACGCCGGCGGCATCCATGCCGGCGGCAAGAATTCCGCTAGCGGAGATGCCGGAATCTCTGGTATCGGTAGGGCATATCTCGTCTTCATAATCTTCCAGCCCGTTCCGTGCCGACCAGAGAATTGCTTCTTCAGCGCTTGCGCCCAGGTCTTCCATAGCCTAGAACCCTTCCGCGGCTAATCTTCCCGCCCAGAGGAGGAAGCTATCGAAGAGCTGGGCCGCCAAGGCCAGGCTTGCCTTCCAGTCTCCCCCGGAATCGTGGTTGGCGTTGTCCGACACCACTCGCAGGGCCGCGAAGGGCTTTGCTTCCCGCGTGAGGGCAAGTTTTGCCATGGCCGCGCTCTCCATGTCTACCAGCTGGGCGCTAAAGATGTCGCGCTTAGCAGCAGCCCGCTGGGGCTCACACAAGAATTCATCGCCGGAAAGAGCCCTTCCGGAAAGGCAGCTGAGGCCCGCCTTGGCGCAGGCCCTCTCAATGAGGGCATCAAGGCTCGGGCTTGATGGCCGCAGTACCGGGTCCTTGTGCTCTTCGTAGGGGGTAAGGCCCGGGGCAAAGCCCAGACTCTCCACGCACATGTCATGCTCCACGAATTCGCCCACACGGTAGATGCTGCCGATCTTTTCATTTGAAAGGCCGCCGGAGGTGCCTAGGGAAAGAATTGACTGGCATTCCGTGGAAAGCAGGGTGTAGGCCCAAGCAGCGTAGGCCTTGCCAACCCCGCATACGATGAGTCTTAAGGGGTAAGCCGCGGAGCGGTAAAGCCTCTGGCCTTCCTTGCGCCATTGGTAGGCCGGGTTGGAAAGAATAGAGCTGGCCTCGGACTCAAGCGCCATGACGATGCCGAGTTGAAACATAGCTTGATAATAAACCTTCCGCGGTCGTTGAGCTAGGCGGCTGGATCGTGATAGGATGGCTTCGTGGCCGAATGCATTGAGCTGGAAATTCAAAAAGTCGCAGCCGGTGGGGATGGGCTGGCCAGCTGGGAGGGGCGCAGGGTATTTGTTCCCTACAGCCTGCCAGGTGAATTGATACGCGCCCGCCTAGAGCCCGATTCCGGGGATTCACCTAAAGCGACCATCCTTGAAATACTGCGGCCCTCGCCTTCCAGGCGCCTGCCTGAGTGCCCCTTCTTTGGCCGTTGTGGGGGCTGCTCCCTCCAGCACGCCAGCCTTAAAGCCCAGCTTGAGATAAAACGCGGCATTTTCGCTGAATGCTTTATCGCCTCGGGCTTGGCCTCACTTCCCGGCTCGGACTTAAGCATAGTGGAAGGGCCTGAATACGCCTGCCGCAATCGCTTTCAATTCCATGGCAGCGCCTCCGGTCCCGCCCTCATGCCCCGCTCCGGCTCCCAGCCCATCCCCATAGACTTCTGCCCCTTGGCCGTTGCGGAGATAAACGATTTTTTAGCCTCCGCTTCCGGTAGCGGGGAAGGAGCCAAAGCAGGGCTCGCAAAAGATTTTCAGCTTAGCCCCGGAGAGCGTCGCCTTGTCTTTGGCTCGGAAGCAGGCATTTTTTTCCAGGGGCGGGATAAGCTAGGCCGCGTTTTTCTGGGCGGGAGAGAACTTAGCTTTCCGGTAGCAGGCTTTTTTCAGAGCAATATCGCCTGCCTTGAAGAACTCCTTGCTGAAATTTGTCCCCGCCTTGCCGGTGGCGATAGCCTGGCCGACCTCTACGGGGGCGTAGGCACATTTTCCGCCTACGCTGGCTCGGCCTATAAGCGCCTCTGCCTGGTGGAAGAGAACGCGGAGTCCATAGCCTGCGCCCAGAAAAATCTGGAGACGTTAGGTGCGACCCTGGACATTTCCGCTTTGCCGCTTGAGGATTGGATCAAACTTCCAGCTGCGGGTAGGCGCTTTGACGCCATCGTTTGCGATCCCCCACGCACAGGGCTTTCACCCTCAGTCAGGCGCTATCTAGCCGCCTCGAAATCACCCCTCATTCTCTATGTTTCCTGCGACCCGCGTAGCCTAGCCCGGGATCTGGCAAGCCTCCTTCAGGGGCCCTACGAGCTTGAGGATTTGCGCGCCTTTGATTTTTACCCCCAGACTACCCACCTCGAAAGCCTGGCCGTCCTGCGCCGCAAGGGGGGGCGCCCATGAAAATGCTTATCTTGGCTTTTTTCGTATCAGGGTGGCTTCTCGTGCTGGCGCGGCTTCCTGCCCAGAGCCCTAGCCCAAATCCTGCCCAAGCCGCCGCCCAGAGTCCTTCGCCCGACAGCCTTGCCCCGCCGGTAAGCGCCAACGCACCCGTCCATTTCCGCTGGGCGGCAGGCGGGGTCCTTATTGCTCGGCCCACGGCGGGGGAGGGGATTTGCTATTTTCTCTCCAAGGACAGGGCCGCCTACGCCCTTGATGATAACGGGCGGGTCCTCTTTAGGGCAGACCTTGACCTCTCTCCCCAAGCCATCTTCACCCCCCTGCGCGCCGGCTCCCTCTTTATCGTAGACGGCAGCCGGGTGCTGAGGGTAAACCGCTCAGGTGGGATTTCCCTTTCCTTCCAGCAAGACCCCCGCCTGGGTGAGCATGCCTATTCCCCAGTAGAGGGTTTTGATGGCCGCGTCTTCGTGGCCGGCACCCACCTCAGCTGTTATTCGGTGAGTGGTTTGCTCAAATGGGCACTCCCCCTTCCCAGCCCAGCCGCCCTCTCCCCTGTCCTCCTCTCAGACGGGAGCGTAGCCCTCGGCCTTTCCGACGGGACGATTCTGGCTCTTGACGCCTTTGGAAAGGAATCCTTTCGCTATCCGGCCCAGGGCAAGCCCCTACGCCTTATTCCCGGCCAGGCTGGCGCTTTGGCTATCCTGCGCTCGGGTGGGGGCGTAGAGCTCTACCACCCGCAAAGGGGCAGCCTGCCCTTGGCTTCCGGCATCGTGGATCTAATAAGCAGCCCGGAGGAGGGCCAGGGCTACTATGCCCTCGATGCGTCAGCTAAGCTGTCTTTGCTCGATCCCGAGGGAAGGTTGGCCTGGAAGATCGATGTCGGCCGCGGTTTTGAGCGGCTCAAAGCCTACCCCGGCCGAGTCTACGCCATGGGGAAGGAACGCATCCTCGCCTGCACCCGCACCGGCACGGCCCTGCGTGAGATTGAGCTTAAAAACGCCGCGGTGGAACCGGAGATAGGCCCCGCGGGCATCGTTTTTTCCGGTGGAAGGGACTGGATCGTCTATGCCTATCGCTTTGACATAGAGCGAGCCGGGGTCTATGGCTCGAGCGCGCCCGGCGCTTTATCAGGTTCCTATGGCTTGGAGGGCTACGACCGCAGAGATTACTTCGGCTATCCGGGCCTAAGTGATTCGAGTTTTCAGGAAAAGCTCCTGGATGATGTTGAAAATTCCCTAAAATCTGGTAACATGGGAGAGGGCGAACGCTATGCGCTTGCCCTTTGCTCAGCCCTTGCCCGCTCAAAGTTAGACGCCGATTCAGGCTACGCGCAGAAGAAGGAAGGCTACTTCCCCCAGGTTCGCGCCCGTGCCTGCCGCCTTTTGGGCATCTTAGGCTCCATCGAAAGCCGGCAAGTCTTGATTCAGGTGATGCGTAAGGACCCGGAGCCGGCGGTAAAGGCCGCGGCTGCAGACGCCTTGGGCCTCATAGCCTGGGACGGGGATGGCGCCTCCCTGGATGCCCTTGAGGAAATAAGCTCTCGGGCTCCCTGGTCCGGCTGGGACTCCTATTTGATTTCCGCGGCCCATGCCGTGAAAAGAATTTCGATCTACGAGGGCGTGCCGGTTTCAGACCGGGGAATCGCGGCCCTCATGCGCCTGGCCGACGGCCCCTATGCCCAGGCGGTCAAGAAAGGGGCCCTTGATGCCCTCTACGCGGTTCACGCCTCCATCCAAAGAAGATGAGGCGGTCACTGGCGCTCAGGGCCGATGCGGGATAGAATGTTAGTGTGGACTGGAGGAATTATGATGAACCAGCGGGTCTTTCGATTCAGCGTGTGCCTCTTAGCCGCCCTCTGCCTGCCGTCCTTCCTGGCAGCCCAGGACGTGAACCGCCGGGAGCTTGAGTCTACCGGCAACAAGAAGATCGAGTTCCTCAACTATGTGGGGCCCCACAAGTACTTCGACACCAAAGCGCAAATCCGCGGCATCGGCGAGGCTTTGGGAAGCGTAATCGCCTCCGGCCGCGACCGCGCCGGTGACCTAGCCCGCTACGGGGTTATCCACGCGGCGGATCCAGCGGTTAAAACCGGCTTTGACGCCGACATCATCTACCTGGGCAAGGGCGCCGGGGTAGACCATATCCGCAACCTGCGCTGGATTATCTCCGGCTACCTGGTAAAGGCCTACGGCTACGCAGAGTCGGACGCCGACCTTCTGGCAACCTTCATTACCGTCTACAACGCCGTTTACCGCGGCGAGCTTGATTATTTTGCCTCCCGCTATAAGAGCGTGGTCATGTCCCACTTGAGCAAGCAGAACGCCGGTCTTTCCGTGCGTTGGGACGAGTGGGCGGATCGCAGCCGCATCGTCATTCCCTTGGGGCAAGACGCGGGCAAGGGCAACATCTCCACCGTAGACACCGGCAAGCTCACCGAGGAAAAGGTGACCGAGGAGCTGCGCAAAACCGACGATAAGGGAGTTGACGCCCGCAAAGACATCGTGGACTTGAAAGAGCGCGAGGTAAAGGAAAACGAGCGCAAAATAGCCGAAGAAAAAGAGCGGGTCCGCAAGGAAGAAGAACGGATAGCCGCCGAGAAGGCAAAGCTTGAAGAGGATAAGAAACGGCTTGCCGACGAGAAAAAGGCTTTAGAGGATAAGGGCGACGGCCAAAGCGGTACCCTAACGGACAAGGCAAAGGACGAGGAAGCCGCCCGCCTTTTGGCTGAGAAAGAAAAAGAACTTGCTGATAAGGAAAAGGCCCTCAGCGAACAAGATAAGGCGGTTGAGACTAAAAAGGACGAGATAGCCCGCGCCACGGATAAGGTTGAGGATAAGAAGGCGGAGATAGAAACGGATAGGACAAAGATAGCGGCGGACCAGCAGGCCCTCATCAACAAAGAAAACGAAGCCGGGGGCAAGGTTGAAAAGCCCCAGCGCTCCGCCGTTTTCTTGGAAGCCCTCTCCCTTACCAGCCCCTTCGCGCGCTTTGTTTCCCTTGACCTGGATTCAGGGGCTACCCTCAAGAAGAGCGACCTCAATACCATCATCGTCCGTAGCCTGGTTCAAGACGGGGGGAGCTATCACTGCATCGCCGGTTCCACCCAGGGCGCCGGGGCGGTACGCCTTATGTCGGTCAACGCAGAAAGCCTGGCGGTAAAGGCCGAGGGCAAGGACGATATCTTTGCCGGCTCCTTCCTCACTCTCAAGGACGGCTTCCTCTACGCCATCATTTCCAAGGCCGGGCGTTTTTATCTAGGCAAGTTCGGCACTGACCTTTCCCTCAAAGCCAGCTCTGCCGCAGCTGTGCACCCCTACACCAGCTTGGACTTCCGCTCCGAGGGGGCGGCAGTGCAATTGGCGGAAGGGGGCTTTGCCTTCCTTGCCCTTGAGGATTTGAAGACCGGCAAGGTCTTAAAGTAAATGTCAGGGCGGCCGTTTTTACGGCCGCTTTTTTTTAGCCGGCGCGCGCTGTGAAGGAGAGAAGATGAGGAATCAGGGATTGTTTTCCGGCCGGGGGATCACGGTAGTCAACGACCTTTCTTTGGACGAGCAGTGGTACCTCTACTGCAAGACAAGGGAGCTCAAGCGGGATCTTGCCGCGGGGGCGGACATGAGCCGCTGGAAGATAGGATCCACCGACCTTGGCGTTTACCTCATGTTCTTGGAAGACTCCACGCGCACTAAGGAGAGCTTCCGTAACGCCGCCTCCTTCCACCAGGTACGGGTAAACGATTTCAACGCATCGGCTTCTTCCTTCAATAAAAATGAGTCCATGACCGACACCCTCAAGATGCTCTTTGGCTATCAGAGTCAGTCCATCTTCGTTATCCGCTCAAAACAAGAGGGGGTTTGCCGCGCCATGCAGGATGCCATAGGCGCCTACGCGGACAAAATCGGCTACCCGCGCCCCGGCTTCATCAATGCCGGAGACGGCAAACATGAGCACCCCACCCAGGAATTCCTTGATGAGTTTTCCTTCTTGGAGCATAGGGCCTGGGATAGGTCTTCCATACATATCTGCCTAACCGGAGACCTCTATCACGGCCGCACCGTCCATTCAAAGGCCGACGGCCTTAAGATCTTCAAGGAAGTGAAGGTGGATTTAGTGGCGCCCAAGGAACTGGGGATGCCTGATTCCTACCTAAAGCGCATGCAAGCCAACGGCTTTGAGATAAAGATATATCCCAGTCTTGACGAATACCTGGCATCAGGCAAGGTAGCCTCCATTTGGTACTTTACCCGGCTCCAACTTGAGCGCATGGGAGAGGAGATTCTTGATAAGGCCGTCTACCTGCGCAAGGCCGTTACCTTCCGCCAAGACATGCTGGACAAACTGCCTGAGGGCACACGCTTCTACCACCCCCTGCCGCGCGATAGGCTGAGCCCGACAAACCCCTCCTGGCTCGACGATACCCCCCTCAACGGCTGGGACGAGCAGTCCATCAACGGCTACTACACCCGCGTTATCGAGATAGGCATGCTTGGCGGGGTTATCGGCAATGACTTTGAGGGGAAGACCCTGAGCCAGGCTGAATATAAGGACGATTTCGTGCGCGAGGTTCCCGTAGACGGAAAAATAAAGCCCACGGTGAAGATAGGCATAAAGCCGGTTGAGAACGGCATTGTCATAGACCACATTGAGGCCGGCAAGCCGGTGCAGGACATCTGGAACCGCATAGATAAGATCCGCAAGATACTCAAGCTCAACATACGCTCCAGCCACGGCGTATTCCACAACAACCAGGGCGACTTCAAAGGCCTCATATCCCTGCCCGATATCCTTGAGTTCGACGAATCAGACTTAAAGAAGCTCGGTGCCATCGCCCCCGGTTGCACCCTGAACATCGTCAAGGGCGAAGACGTAATAAAAAAATACCGCATGACCATGCCGCCGCGCATCTACAACTTCCAGGAGATCTCTTGTAAAAACGAGGCCTGCATCTCGCACCCGGCCGCCATGGAGTCCATTGCCCCTGAGTTCATCCGCCAGGGAGATTCCTTTGTCTGCCGCTTTTGCGAGCGCATTCATCGCTATGATGATATTTGGGACGTCTAGTATCCGCGCTCTTCGTCTGGCTTTTCGCACTCTTCCAAGGCGGCTTTAAGCTCGGAAAAAAGAAAGGGCTTATGCAAAAAGGCCTTGCCGCCAGAATCCATGACAGCCTGGACTTGGCCGTCCAGGCTATAGCCGGAAGAGACGATAACCCTCAGGCCTTGACGGATCTCCCGTAGCCGCCTGAATACATCCTGCCCGCTTAAGCCCGGCATGATGATGTCTAGGATGACGGCGTGGACTTCATCCGCGTGCTCTAAGAAATATTCGATAGCCTGGTAGCCGTCTTTGGCCTGATGGACCCGATAGCCTAGCTCTCCGAGCATATCGGATCCGACATTGCGGATAAGCTCTTCATCATCCACTATCAGCACCAGGCGGTCTTTGCCGGGTTTTTCATCTAGGTTGATAGGCACGAGGGGTTCTTCTTGGCTTTCGATGCAGCCATCCTTTGTGGGTAGGTATATTTTTATAACCGTGCCTATTCCGACGCTGCTCTCTATTGTCACAGCGCCCCTGTGGTTTGTGACCGTGCCGTACACGGCCGCTAGTCCCATGCCCGTTCCCTTACCGAGTTCCTTTGTGGTAAAGAAGGGCTCAAAGGCATGGGCTAAAATCTCAGGTGCCATACCGCAGCCTGTGTCGCTTACGCACAGAGAAATGTAGGTGCCGGGATTGAGGGTCAGAGCTTCTTCCTGGATGCGTTGCGCTTCAATAGCCTCCATCTTTGTTTCTATGAAGATGCGCCCGCCGTTTTCCATGGCATCGCGGGCATTGAGGACGAGGTTGAGCAGGGCATTCTGCAGTTGCCCGGCGTCTCCCTTTACGCAGGGCTTTTGGGCGCGCAGATCCGCTTCAAGGCTGATGCGCTTATCTATGGAATGGCTGGCTAGGGATATGACTTCCTGCACCAGACGATGCAGGTCTATGTCTTTTTCCTCGAATTTCCCCTTGCGTGCAAAGGCTAAGAGCTGGCGGGTGAGGGCCGCCGAGCGCTGCACGCTGGATATGATGCCGTTGGCCATTTTTTGCTCTCGCGAATCTAGGGGTAAGAGCCCCTGGAGCATCTCCGCGTAGCCGAGTATGCCGGTGAGTTGATTGTTGAAGTCATGGGCTATGCCCCCGGCAAGTTGCCCTATGGCCGCCAGCTTTTCATTTTGCCGCAGCTCCTCCCTGGCCCTCTCCCTTTCGCTTACGTCCAAGAAGAAGCCGACTCCTCCCTGCTCCCCGTTTATAAGCATGGAGGCGGCCACGATGTCGCAGTAAAAGACGCTGCCGTCTTTGCGGATGCAGCGCGAAGCCGGCGCCAGGCCCACCAGGCCCTGCATGGTTCTTTCTAGGTTTTGTATATGGAAACCAATATCTTCCGCCGGGTGGAGGTCTGTTATCGAGAGCTTGGGGAGTTCTTGCTCCCCGTAGCCGAACATCTTTAGAAACATTGAATTGTAAAAGCGCAGGCTCATGTGGGGCCCGACGGCGATGGTGATGCCCACCGGCGCGTTTTCCATGATGGTGCGGTAGCGCTCCTCGCTTTCCCGCAGTTCCTCTTCCGTTTTTTTTCGGGAGAGTAGTATGTGGGTAAGGGCTCGGTTCTTGCGGCTGATGGTAAGGCTGAATAGGAGGAGGAATATGAGGAGAAGGGCAAGAAAGCCCGCTCCGGAAAAGATGAGGACCCTGCCTACCGTGAAGTAGGGCTCTGGGTCCCCGTACCATTTTTGGTAGATATCTCGATAGGCGCGGCTATTAAGGAGCTTGTCCAGTGCTGGGTCGATGATGGAAGAAAGGAATACGTGGTCGGTTTTTCTCATGAGGTAGCCGCGCTTGAGCTCTACCAGGGGCTCCCCGACTATCTTAAAGCGATTTGAAAGGCCTAATTCAGAAAGCTTTTTGAGCAGCATGGGCTTGGGGCAGACAAAGGCATCTACCTTCCCGGAGAGGAGTGCAAGAATGGCGGGGTCGGTGTCTTCATATTGTGAGAGCAATATTTCTTTATTGGTTTTGAGCATAGACCAGGCGACGCTATCCCTGAGCACGGCTACCCTTTGACCGGCTAGCCCTTCAAGGCCCTGTATATTCGTTGTCTCAGAGCGCACGAAGATAGTCACTGGCACGGTTTCCATGTGGGTTTGTGAAAAAAGGAATTCCGCCTCTCGCTCCGCTTCATGGCCTATGCCGGGAATGATGTCTGCCTTGCCCGAGCGCAGGGCCTCCAGGGCCTCGCCCCAGTTATTTACCAGGACGTAGCTTGTTTTGTATCCTATTGAGTAGCAGATTGAAGAGAGGATATCGATGGCCATGCCCTCAGGCTGGCCTGATTCATCAAGATGATAGAGGGGGGGGAAGTCCTTCAAGACGGCGGCTCTCATGAGTTTTTCTTGTGTAAGCGCGGGTAGGCAAAGGAATGTAAGGAAAGCAATGAAGAGTTGTTTGACTGCCGGCTTTCCTCTTCTTCTGCGCATATGTTTTAGGCTTCCTCCCTCTAGTTTCGTTCATTACGCAGAAGCGTCAAGGATATTCCTGAGGGCATTTATGTAAAAAGAGGGTCAAAGGGGCTTTGGAAGGATAGGGTCCGGGAAAGGAAATCCTTTGGCAAAGGTTTCCTTTCCTGGCTATCCCCCTTGCCAGGGCCGGCAGGGGTGGGGGAAGATGGCTTATGGAAGATCAGCTGAGCGGCATCGTCATCCTCTGCAAGGTAGTGGACAACTACGGCGACGCAGGCTTTGTCTATCGCTTGGCCCAGGCTATCCGCGCGCGGGAGAGTGCCCTGCCCATCTGCATCATCGTGGATGGCCTTGAGAGTTTTGCCGCCCTTGCCCCTGGCCTTGATCCCTCTCTGCCGCGGCAAGACTACCGGGGCTGGACGGTGCTTGCCTGGAACTGCCAAGACGCGGAGCTTGTAAGCGCTCCCCTCTGCCCCGTCATTTTAGAAGCCTTTTCTTGCGGCCGCCCCCCCTGGCTTGAAGAACTGCTTTTTGACTCAGGCAGGAAGAGCCTGGTTCATATCGTGAGCATTGAGTACCTGACGGCAGAGCCCTACGCCGGGGAACTCCACCGCATGCCCTCCCTTACCCGCTCTTCATGGGTAAAAAAGTGGTTTTTTATGCCTGGTTTTACATCAGGAACGGGTGGGCTTATCCTGGGGGGCGGCTCTGGAACGCGCCCAGATTTTTTGAAGGAAATAAAAGCGGCCCTGCCGCCTGAACCCGGATACGCCGTGGAAGATGGCTTCTGGATTCTCATCTTTGGCTATGAGCGTGATTATAGCCCTCTGGTGGCGGATCTAGGCCTCTTTCATGCGCGCAGGCTCAAGCAGGGTCAGAGCCCCCTCCTTGTTTTTGCCGCCGCCGGCAAGAGCCAGGGCCCCTTTTTCTCTGCCTGGGAAGCGGAGGGACGGCCCTTTCCCCTGGTGAAACTCCCCTTTTTAGCCCAGGAAAGCTGGGATAGTCTCCAAGCCCTCTGCGATTTTTCCCTCGTGCGGGGGGAGGATTCCCTTGCCCGCGCCGCTTTAGCCGCCAAGCCCTTTCTGTGGCAGGCCTATCCACAAGAGGGGCGGCATCAGCTTGTAAAGGTAGATGCCTTTTTACGCTTACTCGCGCCCCCGCCCTCACCCGAGCCCTTAAGCGCTCTTGAGAGGCTTTATAGGGCAATAAACGACAGGGATTCTGACAGCGAGGAGACTCAAGGGGCAGAAGAACTCCTGCCTGTCCTTCTCGCCTATGATGCCCTCCTTCCCCTTTTTCAGGCCTTTGGCCAAAGGCTATGGGCCAATGGCGACCTAGCCGCCCACCTGCTGACATTCTTGCGGGAAATCGTGTAGAATGCGGCCTCACGATCCAGCGAGCATCCGTTCCCGCGGAAGCACCTCGGTTCGCCGATACAAGCGCCCCGCGGACGCTCGAGATACACAGTAACAGCGAGGAAAGATATGGTATTCAGTTCACAGCTCCACTCAGGTTCCATCTTCAAGTCCGGCAACGACGTGCTCGTCGTGCAGAAGATGCTCGGCAACAAGGCCGGTCGTTCCGGCGTAGTCATGAAGATGCGGGTTAAGAACCTCATAACCGGTCAGACATCAGACCTTGCCGTAGACTCCGGCGAGAAGTTCGAGGAGATCAGCCTGGACGTTCATCCCGTTAAGCTCTCCTACATTGACGGCGATACCTTCGTCTTCATGAATCAGGAGACCTACGAGCAGATCGAGCTCACCAAGGATGATCTCGGCGACAACGCCGGCTACCTTGCCCCGGATGACGACTTTGACATCGAGCTTACCTTTTATGAAGGCAAGGCCGTCGGCGTCCAGCTCCCCATCCAGATTGAGCGCACCATCACCTATTGCGAGCCCGGCATTAAGGGCGATACCTCCGGTAAGTCTTCCAAGCCGGCAACCCTGGACACGGGGATGCAGGTGAACGTGCCCCTCTTTTGCGATATCGGCACGCGGATAAAGGTTGATACCCGCGACGGTAGCTTCTCCGAACGTGTAAAATAGGGGGAACAGACCCTCGAGCCTTCGAGCTTCGTGCCTTAGAGAAAAAAAGCGCAGGGCCTGCGTAGAAAAAAAATCGGCTCACTGGTCCTCGCAGAGCCTGCGGAATCGTTCGCCGATCTTTTTTCTACGCACCCGCGCTTCCTTGCGCTTAAAGTACGAAGCTCAAAGGCTTGAGGGCGCTTTCCCTGGCGTCGTGCTGAGAGGCTTGTGTCGGCTCTACCGACACAAGCCTCTTTTACGCGGTTCCCCCACGCTCCAGCCTCCTCGGCGCCAAGTTTTTTTTAAAGCCGGTCTCAAAGAGCCCGGCCATTGCCATAATTGAGCGCCTGCGGGGTCTTCCGCTCCCCCCTTGTACCTTTTCGTGTTACTGCGTGGAGAACGCGCAATGCGCGTTCTCCAAACCCAAGCGCCAGAGGTGCTTGGGTAACCCCCTTGCGCGTAAAGCGCGCAAAAAGCTTGTGAAAAGCCCCAAAGAGTGATAGATTTTTCCTCATAAGCAATCTGGAAAAAGGGGATGAGCATGAGCGATGAAGCGACTGTCGAAGATGAAGGAAGCGCCGAACAAGCGGTAGAGGCTTTGTATAGCTACGCTGCCGGCCTTATGAAAAACAAGGAATCGGATGAGGCAATCGTAGCGGACTTGGTCCAAAAGGGCTTGAGCCAGGAAACGGCAAGCAGTCTTGTTGGTAATTTGCGCTCTGCCATACGTAGCGCCAAGCGCAAAGCCGGCATTCGCAATATCGTGATTGGAAGCCTCTGGTGCGTAGGCGGCTTGGTTATTACCGCCCTTACCTATTCCATGGCATCCGGCGGCGGCACCTATATCGTTACCTGGGGCGCCATCGTCTTTGGCGCCGTGCAGGCTATCCGCGGCCTCATCCAGGTTTTTAGCGCCTAGGGGCTAGGCTAAGAGGGCGGCTTTTAAAAGTTCCTCGTTGCGAAGCCGCCCCTCCTTGTCCACTAGGCCAAAGTCCATCTCCTTCCATGTCCAGTAGGCCCGTCCAATGCCGGCCTCCGAAAGAATGCGGGAGACGTCCTGTGTCCAGCGGATGCGGGAAGCCATGGATACCCCCTCGAATACCCCGTATTCCCCGCAGTAGAGGCGCTTACCGCTTTTTTCCCTAAAAGCAAGGGCCGGCTCTAGCTCTGCCCTTAGGTAAGCGATGTCGAAGAACTTGCCCTCATAGCCAGAGAGATCCGTGCCCTCAAAGACGCTTTTGCCCGCCCTCTTGATGGCTTGATCAATGGGGCTGGCCGTGCCGGGATAGGCAATTTCTTCCTTGAGACAGCGGTAGGCCCCCACCCAGGGAGCCTTTTGGTGGCTAAAGGGGTGGGGCTCATAGAAGTGGAAGGAATAGAGGACCTGGGGATCGTCTAGGATATCCAGTTCGGCAAGTGCCGAGGGGGCGTTCCAGCGGTTGCCCCCGATTAAGATTTCCCGCTCTGAGTCTATGCCACGGATGGCTTCAAGCGTCCTCCGCGCCAGGCTGTTCCAGGGGCCTGAATCCGGCAGTACGATTTCGTTCATGAGTTCAAAGAGTATCCCAGGGCCGCTTGCGCGATAGCGGCGGGCTAGGCCCTTCCACAGATTTATAAAGCGTTCCTGCATTCCCGGGTCCTGGAAGAGGGTAGCGCTTGCGTGGTCTTGGAAGCGGAAGCCGGGGGCGGCGTGGAGGTCGAGGATCGTGTCCAATCCGGCTTCTTTTGCCCAGGAAAGGGCCTGATCAATACGGGCCAAGCCCTCTTCCCGCTCTGTGAAAGCTCCCTCGGCTTCCTTTTCTATGAGGGGGTAATCGAGGGGCAGGCGCACATGGTCAAAGCCGGCTCTGGCTATAGCCTGAAAGTCTTCCCTGCCAATAAAGCTGTCAAAATGAGCCTGGGTGAATTCCGGGTACTGTGATAACCAACCGCCAAGATTAACGCCCCTCTGCCACATAGCCTCTCCTTATTTCTAAAAATCGTTTGCCCCATTTTTTATGGGGCGCGCGATGTCTTTACCTGCATGCTATGCGAGGGTTCGGCAAAGAGCCTGTTTGCAAGCATTGCCGCCGCCCCGTAGGCAACGACCCCTTCCCCCAGTTCTGAATAGACGATGTCGCAGCGGGCGGCGCCGGGGTAGGCGGCGTTGCGCAGGATGCCCTGGCAGAGGAGGCGTGAAAGGCTTTCTTTAAAGCGGTCAAAGACGCCGCCCACCACAACCTGGCGCAGGTCAAGCATGTTGACCAAGAGCCCCACGTTGAGGCCCAGCTCTTGGGCTACCTTCTCAAAAGCGGCGTTGTCGATGCCGGATGCCGCGATTACCTCATCGGGGAGGGAGAATTGGCTCTTTGTGGGGCCGTCCCTGAAGACGGAGCGGAATTCACCGGCCGTGCCGTCGTTCCCCCTATGCACCATGCCGTTCAGAACAAAGCCCATGCCCACTGCCACTCCGCGGGAGAGTTCGTCTCCCCTTTCTTCTTTGCGGAATTCCCCCAAAATGAACATGAAGTCTTCCATGGGCATAAAGCGCCGCCGAATAAGCTCGGACCAGCAACAACAACGGGCGTCATTTTCAATACGCAGGGGAAGGGCCATGATGCCGCCTAAGCTGGAGGCGATGTCTATGGGCTCGCTTACCGAGAGGGGGAGGGAGCGGCGCACGATGCCTCGATCCGCGTCTATGATGCCCGAGAGACCCAGGCCTATTCCCAGGAGGGGACGCTCGGGGCTCTCAAGGCTTTCGCGGGCCTCGGCTACCGCGTCAAGGACGACGGATTTGAGGGCCCTGTCCCGAAAGTCGATTTCCCGCGTTTTGCTGGCGATGATGGAGCCCAGGGGGTCTATGAGGCAGGCTTGGAAGCGCTCGGTTTGGATTTCAATCCCTAAAAAACTGCCGAAGTCGGTCCTAATTTGGAGGGCTACAGGTTTTCTCCCCCCGCTGGGTCCGGCTTCTCCTTCTTCCGCCTCAAAGACAAGGCCTGCGTCCATCAGCTGGGAAACGATCTTAGTGATGGTAGATTTATCCAAGGCGAGGGCTGCGGCTAAGTCTATACGGGAAATACCCTTTGTCTTCCAGACGCTCCGCAGGACACGCCGAATGTTGGGGTCCTTAGCCAGGGGGGAGCTTATAAGCTGATGGGCGTACTGATTGGTTGTGGCCATCAACTAACATAGTAGCACTCCTTAGAGCATCGATCAAGGGGAAAATATCGATTAAATATTGCTTGACAGATCCTTAATCTCATGGGATATTTAAGTTGGTTGATAAAAGCAACCAAACGATCTGAAGATGAAAGGGGTTGAAATGAAAGAGCCGAGCCGGAGACTGGGGAAAAAGGGAGTCAATTGGGCCCTCCTCTCCATGATGATCCCAGGGAGCCTGGCCCTCTTGGTTTTTAGCTACCTCCCCATGTTTGGCGTCATCATCGCCTTTAAGAATATCAATTATTCCCTGGGCATCCTTGGCAGCCCCTGGGTCGGCTTTAAGAACTTTGAGTTTCTCTTTAAAACCCCGGATGCCTGGACCATCACCCGCAATGTCATTCTCTATAACCTAGCCTTTATCGTTCTTGGCACCATTTCCTCGGTTGCCGTCGCTATTGCCCTCGACCGAATGCGCAACCGCAAGGCAAGCCGCTTCTATCAGGCCATTATGTTCCTTCCCTATTTTTTATCGTGGATCGTCGTCTCTTCCCTCGTCTTTTCCTTTTTATCCACCGATCTTGGCTTTTTTAACAAGGTGCTCTTCCCTGCCCTGGGCCTTAAGGACGTGGCCTGGTACATCGAACCCGCGGTCTGGCCCTATATCATTGTCCTGGTAAACCTCTGGCGCTACACCGGCTACAATTCGGTCATCTACCTTGCCGCCATTGCCGGCATAGACCCCGGCTACCAGGAAGCGGCAGCTATCGATGGGGCGAGCACCTGGCAGCAGATTCGCCACATCACCATACCCCTCATCATGCCGGTAGTCATTATCCTGACCCTCTTAGCCATCGGGCGAATATTCTCCGGCGAGTTCGGCCTCTTCTTCCAGGTGCCCATGAATATGGGGCCCCTCTATCCGACTACCAACGTGATCGATACCTACGTCTACCGGACCCTCATCAATATGGGCGACCTTGGCATGTCTTCCGCCGCCGGTCTCTACCAATCCTTAGTCGGTTTTGTCCTTGTCTTGGGGACCAACCTCATTGTCCGCAAAATAGACCCGGACAAGGCTCTTTTTTAGGAGGCAGAGATGGAAACGCAAAACCGCCGCCAGGCAAAAAAATCGCCGAGCTTGAGCCTCCACGCCCGCCGCGTCATTCCCCAGTACATCCTCAATTGCGTCTTTATCCTCATCTGCTTTGTCTGCCTCTATCCCCTTGTCTTGGTGGTGGGCATCTCCTTTACCGACGAAACGGCAATAGCCATTCACGGCTTTAGCCCCATTCCCAAGCAGTTTTCCCTGGAAGCCTACCGCTTCCTCATTAGGGAAGGGGCCTCCCTTCTGCGCGCCTATGGGGTAACTATCTTGAGCACCGTTTTGGGCACTATTTGCTCGACTCTGGTTATTGCGCTCTACGCGTATCCTCTCTCGCGGCCGGATTTTCCGCTGCGGAAATTCTTTTCTCGCTTTGTGTTTTTTACCATGCTCTTTTCCGGCG
>JBGSOB010000033.1:0-12704 GCA_041739325.1 Treponematales bacterium | reverse complement strand
TATGGCATCGCGTGCCTAATCGTCATGGCGTAGCTTTTTCATAACACCCGCGCTCTAGAAATGCCCGCGTCTTGGCTCTTACGCGTGGCGGCTGCTCATCTGCATTCTGCTGCCTCCTTGCGCGCTACTGTGGGAAGGCACAGGGTAGTTTAACGGACGCTCGCTACGCTCACTAAGCTTCGCTCCAGCAAGACGTCCCTTTTCATTTTATTCGCACCACCCATGCAAAATGCAGAGCGACTTGGTCAAGGCTTGCCTGTGCCCCTGCCTCTGGGCTCCTTCAAACCGAGACGCACTGACCCGGCACTAGTATCATTCTGGAACGGGTCAGGTATGGCCTCGCGTGCCTAATCGTCATGGCGTAGCTTTTTCATAACACCCGCGCTCTAGAAATGCCCGCGTCTTGGCTCTTACGCGTGGCGGCTGCTCATCTGCATTCTGCTGCCTCCTTGCGCGCCAGCCACTTGCTTGCATTCTTCCAGAGGCTTGCGCGATACTGGGCTAAGTCAGAAGGAGAGAGACATGCGGATAGGAAAAAGAGGCATGACCCCGGCGATTTTTTTCAGCTTGATCTTCGTCTTAGGGTTTAGCTCTTCCTGTTCTATGCCGGACACTACAAATAACCGCGTTGGGCCCTTACTAGCAACAAGCTGGAAACAACGGGATGCCTACGCGGCCT
The DNA here is from genome assembly GCA_041739325.1 of Treponematales bacterium. Taxonomy (GTDB): domain Bacteria; phylum Spirochaetota; class Spirochaetia; order Treponematales; family JBGSOB01; genus JBGSOB01. Next base: position 12,025 of record JBGSOB010000033.1, on the reverse strand, counting down.
TTACGCCCATCAATCCGGATAGCGGTCAACATGAGCGACTTGGCTGCTGGTCCGTCGCCTTTGCGCAAATACTCTTTCATCACGGCATTGAGCCGAGCGGCGAGACGACCTATACAGGCAGCTACTATGAGGTTGGGGCAGACTTTGACGCGCCCCATGTTGACATGGCCCTGGTTCTCCCGCGCATTCAGAGCGACTCTTCAAGCCAAGCCGCTCTGGAAACGGCCCGTTATCTTTGGTATGCAGCCATGGCTACCCAAAAGGATTTTGGCACGGGTAGCTATATGGGCAACAGCGATCTGAGGCGGCAAAGCATTTCCGAGCATTATCAGGTATCAAGCTCTCGGCTTAGATTTCCGGATAGCGACAAAGCCGCTATTGAGGATTATATCCGCAATGAGCTAAAAGCCGGGCGGCCCCTGCTTTTGTATATTGAGGGAACTACCGCCGGCGATGAAGGCCTAGGCCACGCCCTTGTCATTGACGGTTTTGAGGGAAGCGGAGAGGGCTTTCAGGTCCATCTAAACTTTGGCTGGGAAGGGGTATCCGATGGATGGTATCCCTTCTGGGAGAAGATTGTCTCAGTATATGGGAGTTTTGATAAGCCGGAGCGCTGGGTCCTTGCCATTTCCCCCTAAAGGCGGCGCTAGCTAAGGAAGCCGCATCTAGGGACGTCCCGTAATTTAATGCTATCAGCTAAGCAAGACCCCATGGGCTTCCGCCAGCTTGTCCATGATCGCTATCCCTTGGGGGCATTTGGGCTCGCAGGCGCCGCAGCGGATACAGGCGTCCGCCCCATGCTTGGGGTTGAGGATGGCGTCGCGGTACCATTTTTTTGGCTCCTGAAAATTGTCGTACATGGAGACATGGTTATACATAAAAAAGGTTCCGGGGATATCGACGCCGCTGGGACAGGGCATGCAATAGCGGCAGCCGGTGCAGCCTACCTTGATGCGGGCGGAGAATGCCTCACGGGCCTTATCCACGATGGCCGTTTCCTCCGCTCTCATGAGGCCCGGAAGCTGAGAAGAGGCCGTGCCCGCGTTTTCAACCAATTGGGAAAGGCTGTTCATGCCGGATAGCAGACAGACGATCTCTGGCCGGTTCCAGACCCAGCGCAGGGCCCACTCCGCCGGCATGCGCGGTATTTTGTAGCTTGAGAAAACATCCAAGGCTTCTTGAGGAACATTTGCCGCCAAGGCGCCCCCGCGCAGGGGCTCCATGGCTATCACCCCTACCCGCTTCTTTCCGGCGTACTCCAAGCCCTCAAGCCCGGCCTGTTCCTTGATATCCATATAGTTGATCTGCAACTGGCAGAATTCCCAATCGTACTCATCGATGATGGTTTTGAATTCAGTGAGATTGCCGTGGAAGGAAAACCCCAGGTGTTTGATACGCCCGTCGGAAAGGGCTCGCTCCATGGCCGCCAAGCCCTTGAGGCTCTTTATCTTTTCCCAGGACTGGCCGTTGATAGCGTGGAAGAGGTAGAAATCGATACTATCCGTCTGTAGCCGCTCAAGCTGTGTATCCAAGTAGCGCTCCCAATCCGCCTCGCCTTCCATCTTCCATACCGGGCTCTTGGTGGCGACAAGGGTTTTCTCGCGGGCATTGAGGGCCTTGAGGGCACGCCCCACAAAAGCCTCGCTCTTTTCCCCGTGATAGGGCCAGGCGGTGTCAAAGTAGTTCACGCCGCATTCGAGGGCCGCTTGAGCCAAGGCCGTTGATGCTTCCTCATCTATCGTCTGGCCATCCGCCAGCAAGGGCAAGCGCATAAAGCCAAAACCGAGGGCAGATATGTCGAGGCCGGGAATCTTGGGAAATTGTCTATACAGCATGAAAAGAGTATCCACGCGCCTGCAAAGCCCGTCAAGCGCAGGGCCCGAATTCGCGTAGACAAGGGCGCGGCTCTGGGCTACAATCAGCATCCGCCGTAGGGAGAGGAAAACACAGATGGAAATCAACCAAGAATTTATCGATTCACTGCTTGTCAATGAAGTAAAGATTATGGAACGGATTGCCACCGAGCTGAGCATTCAGGTGCGCCAGGTATCCGCCGTGGTCAGCCTTATCAATGAAGGCTGCACCATCCCCTTCATATCCCGTTACCGCAAGGAACAGCACGGCAGTTTGGACGAGGTACAGGTGCGCGACTGCTCGCACAATTTCAATTCCTATAAAAACCTCGAGGAAAGACGGCTTGAGGTACTGCGCGGCATCTTCAGCCAGGGCAAGCTCTCCCAGGAGCTCTACGACAACGTGCAAAAGGCAAAGACCCTCACCGAGCTTGACGATATCTACGCCCCCTACAAACGCAAGAAGAAAACCCGCGGCATGATGGCCCAAGAAAAGGGCCTAGAGCCCTTGGCTGAACTCATGCTCAAGCTCTCGGACGCCGAGCTGGAGAAGAAGGCTGGCGAATTCCTGCGCCAGGACGATGAAAAGCCCGAGCTTTGCGTATCCAGCGTCCAGGAAGCCCTCCAAGGGGCTATGGACATCCTTGCCGAGAGGGTCTCGCAAAATTCCGACAACCGCGCCCTGGTTAAGTCCTTCTACCTGCGCGACGGCAAGCTCGTGTGCGTGGGCGTGGGCGACGAAGCAAAAAAGGCGGCCTCCGTCTATCAGATGTACTGGGATTATTCCGAGCCCTTAGGCAGCCTAAAGCCGCACCGCGTTCTAGCCCTTAACCGCGGCGAGCGCGAAGGCGCTCTGGAGATCAAGTTAGTCGCGGACGAAGACTGCGCCGTCAAAATGCTCAGCGACAAGGCCCTTGTCAACAACTCCTACCACCAACGCGCCATTGACGACGGCCAGCGCCGCCTCCTCTCCCCGGCCGTCTTGCGCGAGATCCGCTCAGACGCCACGGACGCGGCCGACGGCCACGGCATCGGGGTATTCTCCTCCAACCTCAAGAACCTCCTTATGCAGCCGCCCATCAAGGGCACGCGCGTTATGGGTATAGACCCCGGCATCCGCACCGGCACAAAGTGCGTCGGCTTGGATGAAACGGGTAAATTCCTTGGTGAATTCCTTATCCGCCAGGATAAGGCAGAGGATTCGAAGCGCCTCCTCCTTTCCGCCATAAAAAAATGGGACATCAAGCTGGTGGCAGTGGGCAACGGCACCGGAAGCCAGGAGGTCAGGGTCATAGTAGCCGAGCTGATACAGGAATCCGCCCCGGAGGTGCTCTACACGGTAGTCGATGAAGACGGGGCATCCGTCTACTCGGCATCCGACATTGCCCGAGAGGAATTCCCCGAGCTCGACCTCACTATCCGCGGCGCTATCTCCATCGGTCGGCGCCTCCAAGATCCTTTGGCGGAATTGGTAAAGATAGACCCCCGCTCAATCGGGGTTGGTCTGTACCAGCACGACGTGAACCAGAAGGCCCTCTCCGACAGCCTGGACGAAGTAGTCGGCTCGGTAGTCAACCAAGTGGGAGTAAACCTCAACACGGCAAGCTCGGCCCTGCTCAAGTACGTCTCCGGCATCAATTCCCTCACCGCCAAAAAGATCGTCAAATACCGCGATGAAAAGGGGCGGATAAACAGCCGCGATGATTTGCGCAACGTTCCCGGTATGGGTCCCAAAACCTATGAGCAATGCGCCGGCTTTCTCAAGATAGCGGAAAGCGCCGACCCGCTGGACAACAGCTGGGTTCATCCGGAGAACTATCCGCTTGCCCGCGAAATCTACGACCTGGTGCGCTCGGGCGCCGACATCCTGCACGCCACCCGCGATGAGCTTAAGACTAAGTACGCGGTGGGCGACACAACCTTGGACGACATCATCCTTGAACTTAAAAAGCCCAACCGCGACCCGCGCGAGGAATACCCCAAGCCTGTCCTGCAAAAGGACGTGCTCAAATTCGAGGATCTGCGCGAGGGCTTGAAGGTAACCGGCAAGGTGAAAAACGTGGTGGACTTTGGAGCCTTTATCGACCTAGGGATCAAGGAATCGGCTCTGCTTCATATATCAGAGATGTCGGACCGCTATGTAGACGACCCGATGGCAGTACTCAAGGTGGGGGATGTCCGCGAGTTCCGCATTATCTCGCTTGACGAGACTCGGCGGCGCATCGGCGTGAGCCTGAAAACCGACACAGGCTCAGGCGGCCACCCAGGCCAGGCGGGCAGTGATGCCAAAAAGGTCGTCGTCGTGAAAAAATCCGATACCAGCTCGAGCCAAGCTCCGGCGCGACCGAGCCCGCAGAGCCAGGGACGGCCGAGCTATGGCAACCAGGGGCCGAGGGACAGCGGCCGACCACAGCGCGGCGGCCAGTCTTCCACAGGGGCCTACTCCGGCAAGGACGACGACGGCTCTACCTACAACCCCTTTGCGGATCTGCTTAAAAACAAGAAACGCTAATCGCATAAGCTAAACCCGGCCAGGGCCAAACCTGGCCGGAACTCAACCTAACTCTGGCCAGGTTTGGTTATACCGATCAGCGGGCTACGAGGTATTTATCCTCCGCACCGGATTCCCTTTCCATGGCGCGACTACCCTTGATAAAAAGCGAGAGCTCCGTGACGACCTCCTTGAGGCCCTGCGCCTGATTGAGGATCTCCTCGCTGGCGGCGTTTGTTTCCTCGGCGTTGGCGGCGTTGCCCTGCACCACTCCGTTCGTCTGGGTGACGGCCCCGGTAATTTGGGACAGGCCCTTGCGTTGCTCCTTAAAGGCAACCTCAACCTCGGCCAAGAGGGCGGCGGCCTTATCTGAGAATTGCATAGCCGAGCTCTGAGCTTCCTCCACCCCGGCCCCGTTTTCCTCACCGGACTTAATGGACTCCAGAGCCTTCTCTACGAGTTGGGCGGACTCCCGCGCAGACTCGGCGCTCTTTTGCGCCAGGCTCTTTACCTGCTCGGCGACAACGGCAAAGCCGCGGCCGGCGTCTCCGGCACGGGCCGCCTCCACCGCCGCGTTGAGGGCGAGTATGTTAGTCTGGAAGGCGATGTCGTCTATGACCTTGACGATCTTTCCGATGCGGCTTGAGTTTGTGGCTATCTCAGAAAGGGCGCTGCGCATAGCAGTCATGCGCTCAGAGACTAAGCGGGCGCCGGAGGCGGTGTTGCGCACCAGGCCGTTGGCCTCGGAAACGTTGGCCGCGTTGGCGTCTACCGTAGCCTGCAATTCTTCCAAGGAGGCGGTTATCTCTTCAACCGAGGATGCCAGCTCGGAGGCCCCGGAAGACAGCTGGCCGCTGGAGCTGGAAAGCTGGTTGGAGGAGGAATCCAGAATGGAGCTTGAGTCCAGCAAGGATGAAGAGAACTTCTTAAAGGGAATGGTGATCATGCGAATGGTAAGAAAGCCTATGAGAACATAGGCCGCTGAAAGAAGGAGGACAGCCAAGGCTGTATAGAGGTAGGCATTTTTAGCTATGCCGGTGATAAGGGCGCTACGCGCATAACCGGTTTCCGTCACCAATGTCGTAATCTGATCTATCGAATCTCGCATTGCCTGGAAGGAAGCCAGATACGCGCCGAAATAATGTTCGCGCGCCCCCGCCCAGTCCTTGCGGTTCACGAATTCAATCGCCTTGACCGAGTCGTCTATCCATTGCTTGTAAAAACTGCCAAAGGCAATATATTCCGGGCGCTGGTTTTCCTTATTGCCCTCATAGGAGATGAGGAACTTATCAAAGCGCGGGCCAATCTGGTCCCGGTTTTCCTCCACGGCGCCGATAAGGCCCGTGAGGCGCTCGCTGTCTCCTGCCTGGCCGGCCACGATGGCTTGGCAAAAGGCGAGGTTGGATTGGTAAGCGTCGCGGTCGGCTTCAACCAAATACTCTATGCCGATCCACTTGTCTATTTCATCGCTTGATGAACCGAGTATCCATGCGTAGGCGGCAAGCACTACGATGTTTAGCACGATGACGATGGAAAAGCCTAAGGCTATCTTTACCCCGATACCGTATTTCATCCATGGCCTCCTCTGTTCACAACCTTAAAAAAGTATTATCTATGGAAACCCGACTTGCAAGGGTGGAATTGCCGGTGGAGAGCCTTTTGCGTATCTTCCAAAAACAGGGGGAATGATGCCGGAGCTACCCGAGGTTGAGTCTTTTGTCCGCGCCCTCAGAGCGGGGCGCAACCTAGAGCCGGGCAAGGGGCCCTTCCCCTCCTTAAGCGGCTCTCGCATAGTCAGCATAAGCTGCGACTACCCCCCACTGGCCCAGCCAAACCTCAAGGCCCTGCGCTCAAACCTCGCCGGGGCGCGGATTGAGGGCCTAGGCCGCCGCGGCAAACTCTTAGTCTTTGCGCTCGATTCAGGCTTCCTTACTATCCATCTGCGCATGAGCGGCAGACTCTACGTCCTAGCAAGTAAGGAGCGGCCCTCTAGGCGCGTGCACTTAAGCATAAAGCTGGATTCCGGCTATAGCCTTCACTTTGACGACGCTCGAAAATTCGGCCGTGCCACCTTCCTCAGCGATCTTGAAGCCTTAAATAAAACACTAGGGCCCGAGCCCCTCAGCCCCGCGTTTAGCAGAGCGGTTTTTCAGGCTATCTGCGCCAGTAGCCGCCGAGCCATTAAGCAGGTACTCCTCGACCAGGGAAAGATAGCGGGTATAGGCAATATCTATTCGGACGAAGCCCTCTGGCGGGCTAGTATCCACCCTAGCCGCCCGGCATCAAGCCTCAGCCCCCCGGAATGCGCCAGGTTGCGCCAAGCCATTCGCTTCTGTCTGCGCCGCGGCATAGCCCGCGGGGGCGCGGCTATCGACTGGGTCTACCCTGGGGGAAAATTCCAGGAAGAATTCAAGGTATATGGCCAAGAAGGCAAGCCCTGCCCCCGTTGCGGATCTCCTATCCGCCGCTACGTTTTGGGACAGCGAGGCACCCGCTACTGCCCAGGATGTCAGAGCATGGCTTGTCCAGCGACTAGGGCTTCGGTATAGTGAGGCGAACAGGGTTTCTATAGTTTCAAGGAGTGAGCATGTCGAAAAAGATAATCATCGTTAAGCGTAGCCGGGGAGGCATCCTCAGCTTGATAGTCCTTGCCGCGGCATTAGTGGCGCTAGCCGCCACCAACCCCGATATGACGGACTTCGAAGATCATGTGCGTCAGGAAGCTCGCGCCGGATCCCAGGGCTCAGGCATCTTGGGTCAAGTCGCATCGAGCATCGCCGAAGGCGGTATGGGCTTCGTAGCTCGCAATTTCTACGTCCGTCGCAACTACGTCATCTTCAGCGCCTTCCTGCCTAAGAGCTCGCGCAACCCTAGCTACTACGGCTTCGCCAAGCTCGTCTTCATCAAGTCGGAAAAATAAACCAGACGCCTAAGGGCTCAATCTTAGGGATAAACCCTTAGGCAGTCTTAGAGTTTCAACGCAAGCGGGCCGGCCCTAGGCATGCGAGTATCATGCTAGCTTAGAGGTCCTTGCCGGCTAGGTAGGGGGCGTAGGCCTTGTCCACGCCCATGATGTGGTCTTTAAGCCAATCCACCAAGGTCTTGAGGGTATCGGCGGTAACCGTCAGATCTCCCTTCTGGTATTCTGCCGTCAGCTCGCCCATGCGCTTGATGAAGGCGGAGTGGGCCCGCTTGTGAGATTCCGCTTCCGGATAGTTGTAATTGTCGAATGCCCGCTCTTCGTCGGAAAAATGATAGTCCGTGTAGCGCACCAATTCCTGCAGCACGGAGCCGATGACGGAACGGCCTTGGCCGCTGCGCATGGCATCGTGCAAATCGTTTATGAGGCCTACCAGCCGTTTATGCTGTTCGTCGAAAACCCCCACCCCGGTCTCAAGATCCACGCGCCAATCTATGAAAGCCATTGTGCACCTCTTGAGACAAGGGTAATCCAGGACCCTCAGGCGGTCAAGCGCCGCATGAGGGCTAAGGGGTCTTAGGTGGCCTTTTTACCCAACATGCCGCTTAAAAAGGAATTGGTGATAGCCGCTAGGATATTCTTGGGGAAGAAGGTGATGAAAAAAGCGCCAATCGAGTTTCCCAGACCGGGAATGACATGGGCGCGATTGCGCTCCACGCTGGCTAGGGCTACGCGGGCAACCCGCTGGGGGCTCATGCCCATGCGCTCGGACATGGAGCGGTAGGCCTTGTCGGTTGCCTGGGAGGCAGCGTCGAAGTTGGTGGCCACGTAGCCGGGAAGGACGCAACTGACCCCTACGCCTCTCCTTGCCAGTTCCGCCCGCAGGCTTGCCGAATAGGAGCGCACATAGGCCTTGGTAGCCGCGTAGGTGGAAAAGTAGGGCACGGGCATAAGGCCTACCATGGAGGCGATATTGAGGATGCGGTAGCGCTTGCGCCCGGCCTTGAGGGCGGCCTGGGCCATATCGCGGCCAAAGAGAACGCAGAGCTCGGTAAGGCTGCTCACGTTGAGCTGGATCATGTTTAGAAAATCTTGGGGCTTCTGCTCCAAGGCGGCGCCAAAGAGGCCAACCCCGGCGTTGTTCACCAGAATGTCCACGGCCAGGTTGCGTGAGGCGCAGGCGGCGTGCAAGGCGGCGGCTCCTCCGGGCTTGGAAAGGTCGGATGTGATGGCCTGGCAATCCACCCCGTGGGCCGTGGAGAGCTCGGAAGCCAGGGCCTCCAACTTGGCGCTTGACCGCGCCGTAAGAATCAAATCATAGCCCTTGGTCGCGGCTAGCCGCGCTATGCACTCGCCAATGCCGGATGATGCCCCGGTAATCAGCATCCTCAGTCCCTTCTTATCTCCCATCCGCTTTCCCCTTTCTAAACGTAAGATACTTATTGCCCAGAAAACCGGCGCCGGTATAGACGATGACGCCCAAGGCCTGAACCAGTTCCGCCCTCAGGCCGGCTATACGCAAAAGGCGATAAGCCGCCAACTGCAGGCCATAGGACAGTGCGAAGACTATAACGAAAAGGCCCAGTTCAGCCAAGCGGAAGCCCCGCGACCTAAAGGTCCAGAGCTTGTTCCAGACAAAGGAATTTATAAGGCCTATGAGGTAGCTGAGGGCGTTTGCTAGGTACTCGTTCATTCCCAAAACGCGGTAAAAAAGGAGAAAACACAGGTAGGAGATAAGGGTGTTGGAAATTCCCACAAGGCCAAAACGCAGGGCTTGAGCAAGGCCCTCCTTAACAACCCGAGGTGAGGCCGAGGGACTGCCCTCCGCGTTACCGTCCATGCCCGTGCATCTCATCCTAGCGCGCCTGAGGAGAAGAGGCCTTCCGCTTGGGGCTCTTGGGGCTCTTGGGGCTCTTGGGGCTCTTGGGGCTCTTGGGGCTCTTGGGGCTCTTGGGGCTCTTGGGGCTCTTGGGGCTAAGCGGGGCGCTGGCTTCTGGAATCTCTTGAAAAAGGGCCTCCCGGACAACGTAGAGGGGACGCCCCTTTGCCTCGTCGAAGAGCCGGCCTAGGTATTCACCCATGATGCCCAGGACGATGAGGGTGTAGCCGTTAAAAAAGAGGATGGCGCACATGAGGGAGGCCCAGCCCGTCTCGGTGCTCTTAAGCACGAATTTTTGGTAGAGGACCCAAAGGAAATAAAAGAAACCGGAAAGGGACATGAGGAGACCGGGTATCATAGCCAGCTTGAGGGGCTTGGAGGAAAAGGAGATGATGCCGTCTAGGGCAAAGCCAAGCATGCGCTTGAGGGGGTACTTCGTCTCACCGGCCAAGCGCGGGGCGCGGACGAATTCCACCTCGGATTGCTTAAAGCCCAGCCAGGAAATGAGGCCGCGCACGTAGCGATGCTTTTCCTTAAGCTGGTTGAGGGCGTCGCAAACCTTGCGGTCTATCAGCCTGAAGTCACCCACGTCTACCGGAATGGAAACGTCGGTAAGGCGGGAGAGGACGCGGTAGTAGAGCTTGGAACTGAGCTTTTTAAAAGCGGACTCGCCCTCACGGCGCGAACGCTTTCCATAGACAACGTCGTAACCCGCCCGCCACTTCTCTATCATGCGAGGAATGACTTCCGGCGGGTCTTGCAAGTCGGCGTCTATAACCACCACCGCCTTGCCGCGCGCGTAACCGAAACCGGCGGAGATGGCTATTTGGTGGCCGAAATTTCTTGAAAAATCTATCAGTTGCACATGGCTGTCGGCGGCGCAGAGCTCACGGGCTATGGCGGCGGTAGCGTCCCGGCTCCCGTCGTTAATAAAGACAAGCTCGTAGGAAAGACCTAAGGGGGCAAAAACCGAGCTCAGCCTCTCGTGACAGGCGCGGATGACCTCTTCCTCGTTGTAGAGGGGGACGATGACGGAAATTTCTGGCAACATGGGGCTTAGGATACAGCGCCCCCGCCGGCTTTGTCAAAGGCGCCGCTGTTGATTTTTGCGGGGGCGGGGCCTATGATAGAGGGGCGGAGGAAAGCATGGATGCACCCATACGCGTACTGATCGTCGACGATTCCGCCATCGTCCGCGACGTTTTGGCCGACAGGCTCTCGCGCTTTCCCGATATCGAGATCATCGGGGTTGCCCCAGACCCCTTTATTGCCCGTGACAAGATAGTCCTCCTCAAGCCGGATGTGATTACCCTGGACATCGAGATGCCGCGTTTGGATGGGCTTTCCTTTTTGGAACGCCTGATGGCCTACTACCCCATGCCGGTTATCATCGTTTCCTCGGTAACCAGCTCGGACAAGCACGCGGCCATCAAGGCCCTGGAATTGGGCGCTTTCGACGTAGTAAGCAAGCCCGGCGGGGCAATCTCCGTGGGCGACATCGTTGACGATATCGCCTTTAAGATCCGCCAAGCCTACGCGGTGCGGGATTCCTACGCGGTGAGGCGGGTAGACTTCAATAAACGTTATGTGGATGGCAAGCCTCGCATCAAGCCCCAGGAAGGCGCATCCTTAAGCGCCGTGCGCACAACCGACAAGCTTATCTGCATCGGCGCCTCCACCGGAGGAACGGTAGCCCTGGAATTCCTCCTCCAACGCCTGCCCTCCAACCTCCCGCCCATCCTCATCGTCCAGCACATGCCGCCCACCTTCACGCGCCAGTTTGCCGAGCGCCTCAATGGCCTCTCGGCCTTAGCGGTAAAAGAGGCCGAGGACGGGGAAATCATCAGCGCCGGCACGGCCTACATTGCCCCGGGGGGCCAGCACCTTGTCTTGGAAAGGCGGGGAGCCAGCCTCTATGCGCGGCTTAACCAAGAAGAGAGGGTACAGTTCCAGCGGCCCTCGGTGGACGTGCTCTTTAATTCGGCGGCCGAGCTTGCCGGGCGCAACGTCATTGCAGCCCTCCTCACCGGCATGGGCAAGGACGGGGCGGAGGGCTTATGCGCACTCAAAAAAGCGGGGGGCATTACCCTTGCCCAAGACGAAGCAAGCTCGGTTGTATGGGGCATGCCTAGAGCGGCGATAGACATGGGAGGGGCTTGCGAAATACTTGCCTTAGAGGATTTCGCGCCGCGGCTGATAGCCTTGGCGCGCGAGGGTGAGAGGCCCTAGGATTGGGCTTCCCTCCCTCCTATGCTTCCTCCTAAAAATCCTTGAAGTCCTTAAGCGGTATAGTATCCTCCGGGCCGGTGAGCTCAACCCTGTGCCCGGCCTGGGCCCCCGCGCGGGGTGGCGGGGCTGAAAGCGCCCTCGTTGAGGTATGTGCCGGTCGCGCGCTCGGGCGCGAAGGCGGAGCTTTGCGCGCGCTCTGAACAGCCGCGGCAGCCTGAGCCTTGGAACCGGAGATAATCAGGTCCAGCTGGTCTACGTTGGAACGCAGGCCCTCCGCCTGGGAGAGAAGCTCCTCGCCGGCGGCGGCGTTTTCCTCGGAGCTGGAGGCGGTGGCCTGGACCACAGTATTTATCTGGCTCACGCCCTGGGTAATCTGGTTGGCGCCCTTAAGCTGTTCCTTGCTGCCGCGGTTCACTTCGTCCAGGAGAATGCCAACCTTGACAGCCTTTTCCACCGCGGAAAGTTGGGCCTCCAAGACGGTCTTGCCCAAGCTCTCTCCCTCGCTCGCGGAATCGATTGCCCGCTCAATCAGGTCTGCCGTTTCCTTGGCGGCATCGGCAGACTTCTGGGCAAGGCTCTTTACCTGCTCGGCAACAACCGCAAAGCCCTTACCGGCGTCTCCGGCGCGGGCGGCTTCCACCGCCGCGTTGAGG
>JBGSOB010000007.1:0-4408 GCA_041739325.1 Treponematales bacterium | reverse complement strand
GGGCAGGCAAGGTCAGGACGGACCGCGCCAAGACGGGCCGCGCCCGAACGGTCCAAGGCACAACGGGCCGCGCCCGAACGATCCGCGCAAGAGGGATCGCCGCTAGGCCAAGAGCTTAAAAACAAAAAAAACCGCCAGGCTCAGCCCGGCGGTTTTTTTTATGCCCACTGGAAAAACCCTCAGGCAGAGGGTCAGGGCCCAAGGCATCTTTAGCTTAGAAAAACCAAGAGGGCAACCAACGCAGGGCGCGAATCCAGGCAGTTGGCGCCGCCAGCCCACTGAGGGCCGGAAAAAAGAAAATAAAGAGGAGGAGGCAGGCGGCAATGGAAGCCCAAAGCCAATTTTGCTCAAGGTAGCTAAGCTCTGCTGCGAAGGCCTGAGACATACCCAAAGCGGCCTCTGCCGAGGCCTTCTTTTTTTTGTGCGCCTTGCCAGTCTCAGAGCCTCGTGGAGAGAGATTCAGGCGCCCAAGGCCTTGGGCCGAGAGTGGCATGAGGGCGCGCAGGACATAGATGCTAGACAGGAGAGCAAAAGGAATGGCCGGAAAGTAGTGGTAGAGAAAGGTAAGGCGGGGCACGAGGACCCAGGGGATGTACTGGGCAAAGAAGCCGGCAATGATGGGAAGAAAACGCCAGTCCCGGCGCCTCAGGGCAAGGAAGAGGGCCGCCACGGAGGAGAGCAGGCTTGGCCACCAGATGAGGGGGTTTCCCAGGGCCACGATCGTGGATGTCCAGCCTTGTTTGAGGCCCTCAGCCTTAAAATACCATACCGGTTTTATCATGAGGGGCCACTGCCACCAGGGGGAAGAGAAGGAATGCTCGGCAACGAGCTTAGAGTGATAATTGAACATTTGCCCCTGATAGCGCCAGATGGAAGCCCAGTCATGGCCGGGTACGGCAAGGGTGGGAAGATAGGCGGCTACGTAGAGGGCCAGGGGCAGAAGGATGAAGGAAAGCACGCAGTAGCCGAGAAGGGCGGAAGCCCTGCCAAAAACGCCAAGGCGGGAAGGGCCTGCGCGCTTAAAATCGAAGGCAAGGCGACGGATAAAGGCAATGAAAAAAACGAGGGCTAGACCGGCGCCCGAATAAACGGCGTTCCACTTCGTGGCTGCACCCAGGCCGAAGAAGAGCCCGCTTAAGGCAAGACTGCAATAATCCGGCTTTGCAAGCTGGGGGGCCTTGCCCTCTTTTTTTCCCTGTTCGGCAAGCCCTGCAAGGGCCAAGGGCTTGAGGGCGCTTAGGTAGTAGCGACACATAAAAAGGTATGAGGCGAGGACGAAGAAGACGACGTAAACGTCAACCGTGCCGATGCGGGTTTGGGTGTAACGCATGAAGTCAAGGGCGTAGAGGGCCGCCGCCCCAAAGGCGTAGGGACCGCGGGGAAAGGCAAGGCGGGCAAGGGCGTAGATGAGGGGAATAAGGAGAATGCCGAAGAGGGCCCCCATGATCCGCCAGCCGAAGGGACTCATGCCGAAGAGTTTGATCCCAACGCCGATGATGAGCTTACCCAGGGGAGGATGGGTCCATTCATAGGGCTCCATGGCATGCAAGTGCTCAAAGGCCGTTCGCCCATGGTAGATTTCGTCAAAGTACATAGAATCCATATAGCCTGCGTTTTTTTTGGCGTAGCGGGCTTCATCGCTTAAGATGGAGTCCTCTCCCTCTCCCGGCAGATTTTCTAAAACATCAAGCAAGGACTCCGCCCTCTGGCCTTCAGCCAGATTGATAATTCGCGAAGCGGCGTCTACGGGAGCAGCCCCCGCATCTTGCCAGAGGGCGAGCTCAAGCAGTTGGGCGCCTAAGCTTAGGGGTCGGATAATAAGGTAGCGCGCATTCAGGGGCGCGGCTTGATTCTTCCATGAATAGAGGGCGGGCTTAAAGCTGAGCGCATCGCTCCAAACCTTGCCATCGATAGACGAAGAGAAGGAAAACTCGCCCTCTCCTATGCCTGAGTACCAGGAGAAGGAATCGATCCGCCTCTCCTTACCCATGTCTATGAGGACAGCCTCGCCAAGGTTGGCCGGTTTCCATGCGCTCTGTGGCGCCTTAAGGTCGCCTAAAAAGGCAACGCCAAGAATAGCGCAGAGGAGGATAAGGGCGCTTAAAAACCATTTTTGGTAACGGGCAAAAAAGGACGCAGACTTGTCCATGGACACAAGCTTGTCCGTGTCGGCATTGTAACCCAGATCCTCATAGCCGGCAGGGTCAATCAAGCGCAGGCCCAGGGCTGATTTTTCCCGAGTATCCCGTTTACTCCTTTCAAAGGGCTCCTCGCGCCGAGAGAGGATGAGGAAGAGGGGCAGGAGGCAGAGCGTGAGAATAGACAAGGCGATAAAGAGGGCGTCGCGGGGCGGTATGTGATAGATCTTGCCAAGGGAGAGGCGATAGACCTGAGAAACGTTGAGGAAGGCAACGAGGGATGCTCCCGCGGCCAGGAGGGCAAGGCCTAATGACTTTCTGCCGCCCCAGGCAAAGAGGAGGAGGGGAATGAGGGGGTAGAGGTAGCGTTCGTGCATGCGCGTGCCAAAGCAAAACACGCTGAGGATGAGGAAGGCGGCCGTTTCAAAGACAGGGAGGCCTGGGGTTTCTTGAAGCTGTGAGGTGGAGGCTTTTTTAGTTCTGCGGGCAAGGGAGTAGAAAAGTGCGCAGGAGGAAAGGGCCGCGACGACGACGGCAAGCATGCCCCAGTTGCCGATGAAGGCCCCGGAACCGGTAAGCGAGCGCAGGTTAAAGCCGATAGCGCCCCAGAGATTGGCGGCGTTAAAGCTGGCATAGGGATAGGATGAGAGGGTTGTTGCGTAGAGCGAGAAGGGAAAGAGGGGGCCCTGAACGAAGAGGAAGGGCAGGAAACCCAGCACAAGCACGCCCAAGCCGGCAAGGACTGAGCGCAGGGCAAGGCGCCAATCGCGCAGGCTTATATAGACACAAAGGAATACCGGGGCAAAGATAAAGGCCTGCGGCTTTACGAGGGCGGCGAGGGCGTAGAATATTCCAGCGCGGACAAGGCGGCGTTCACGAAGGGCCATGAGGGAAATGACGAGGACGAGGCTGAATACCGAATCGACCTGACCCCAGACGGCGGAATCCAGCACGCTCAAGGGGCTTAACAAAACAAGGGCGGCGGCAAGGAGTCCGCGCGACGCGCCGGAACTTTTTTTTACCCAGCCGAAGAGAAGCCAGGCAAGGAGAAAGTCCGCGGCAAGGGCGGGCAGGCGAATAATGAATTCGTAGGCCGGTGAATTGAAACCCAAGGAGAAGATGTTCCGTATCCCGCCTAGGACGGCAAGGACATAGACATAGCCCGGGGGATAGTCGGCAAAGCTTGAATCCCGGTAAAAGAAGGCTATGCGCGAGCTGAGGGCCTGCTCGGCCCAGCCCTTGAAGGAGTTTAAGTCTATCTGATAGCCGTGGCCGCCAAAGCTAAAGGGCAGGCGTAGGGCAAGGCCAAGGAAAAAGAGGCCCAGGAGGGCGGCGCGGAGGCGCTTACCCGAGTCAAGCAGGGCGGCGGCGGGACTGCGGTCTAAGAAGTAGGCCAGGGCGAGGATGCCCAAGAGTGAAAGAAAGATGATTAAGGGATCTGAGCCGGGCAGCTTGAGGGGCTCTGCCTTGGGCCGTGGGGCTTCCAAGGAGATAGCCTGGCTTCCCGGAGGCAGGCTTTCCACTAACTGCACTGAGACCGAGTCAAAGTCAACCCGGCCTGAGTTGAGGCTCGAGTAGCCCCCCAGGCGCAGGCAGAGCTCGGCCTGCTTTTGGGACTTACCCGCCCGACCGTAGAAAACAAGCTCCTCCCAGCGCCCGGCGCTCTCATGGATGTCGCGCGAGCCCTCCATGATTCCCATGACGCTGATATGGGCGCCCTTGCGGTCGCTACGGGCAAGGCTTGCGCGGGCAAGAACGGAAAAGCGATACAGGCCCTTGGGCTTGAGCTTGATTGTCTGAATGAGCTTGGCGTCGTCTTCATCGGCGCTGCGAATGGAGACGTAGGCCAGCCCCACAGCCGCGTCATCCCCGCTACGCGTTTCAAACTCCGTATTGCCGGAGTTCCACTCGTCTTTGCGCCAGCCCCCCGGCAGGGTCCCGGCATCACCCTCTTCAAAGCCTGGGTTATTCAATTTTACGGCAGCGGCATCCCGGTCAGAAAGACTCTGGGCAGGAAGGCTCTGGGCGGAGAGAATCTGCGTAAAAAGACCGAGTGCAAGGGCGGCTAGGTAAAAGGCAAGGGCTCTTCTGGGAGTTTTCATAGCTTCCATCCTTCTCATCATGGCCGACATAGTAGCATAGCCAGAGGCTTATGCAAGTATCGTTTTCTCACCCTTTTTGCCCTTTTTTACCCTTTTTGCTCTACCTCCCCCTTTATCCTTTTTTAGCCTGGGGGATGAAGAAGGGGGCGTGGTTTGAGGAAAAACTGG
>JBGSOB010000164.1:0-2311 GCA_041739325.1 Treponematales bacterium | reverse complement strand
GGGCATGGGGGTCATCTTTAAGGGCTCCGGTTTCTATAAGAACGATGTGCGCTCATCTTCTTCTCCCGCCAAGGACTCTAGCCCCAGCTGCTGTTCCGGCTGTTCCTCCTCATCCTCAGCCTGCCCCGCCTCCACATCCGGCTAGGCCGATGTGCATGGAGGACTTGATCTATAGACCGGTCTTCCTCCAGGTAAGCCGTTTGTTGGCTGATGTTTCCGAAGGCGGAGTTATCTGCGGAGACGCTTCGTTTCTTTCCAGCTTACCGGCTTCTCTCACCCTGCCCGCCCTTGTCGCGCTTTTTTTTTCCTTGAGTAGCTTCGCCTCCTCACCGCGCATCCTCCCGGAAGGGGGTCTTATCTCCGCGGGAAGCCCTGGCCTCTGCTTGCGGCTTGAGGGCCGCACTCTTGTGGAAGGCGGAACGTGGGAGGCCCAGGGCTGGATAGGCCGCGGCTCCCTGTGCTGCCGCTTTGAACTTGGCCTGAGCGACCGGCTTTTTTTGAGGCAGGGGGAGGGGAGGGAGAGGCGCATCGTCTTGCCGGAAGGCGGCTCATCCTCCTACGCGGATCTTGATGCTGCAGAATGCCTTCGTGAAGGCCGCGAAAGCCGCATCCTGAGCCCTGGATTGAAGGCGCGGGTGACGGGCTTCCTTTCAGAGTCTGCCGTATGAAGAAGCCCCATTTTTTCTGCGATTTTTGCGGAAAGGAAGTCCCCGGGGCCGCCAAAACATGCCCCTTCTGCGCTAAGAACTTTACCTCTGTGCGTTGCCCCCGTTGTGGCTTTACCGCCATGGCGAACAAGTTTAAGTTTGGTTGCCCCACCTGCGGCTATTCCTCCACTGGCTCCGCCGCGTCGGACGGTTTAACCGAGCCCGGCTACGGCGATTCCTTTGCAGGGAGGGGCGCATCTTCCAGGGACGGACGGGGTCCTTCAGCAATCGAGCCGCTCTCAGTCTGGACCTATATCCTTGCCGCTTTTCTCTTGCTTTTTTCCCTGGGGGGATTGATTCTCCTCCTTTTGCGCTGACACTATTCATCATTATGCTAAAAAGGAGCCAATGGTGAAATTCATCCATGTCGCTGACCTTCATCTGTCAGAAACGGAGGCCGATTACGGCTTCCATGTTTTGACGGAGATCCTCGGCCGCTGCGGGGAGCTTTCGGTTGACGCCCTCCTCTTAAGTGGCGACATCTTTGATTCCTACGATGCCCTCAAAGCCCTCTTTCCGCGCTTTCGTAAGGCCCTGGAAGATGCGGAGGGAAGCTTTCCCGTCCTGGCCATCGCCGGCAACCATGACCTGCCACGCGGCTCTGGAGACCTAGGGCGCTTTGATTTCGGCCAACGTTTGCGTTTGGCCCATCAGGCGCCCCAGCGGCTACTCTTAGGCCAGGGCCCAGAGGCTTGCCAGTTCCTCCTTTTTCCCTATGGCAGCCCCATCGTGCCGCTGCCAGCCGCCGCACAAGATCACGCGCTGGCAACTGGCTCACCCGCCTGGACCGTCGTGCTTGCCCACGGGGCCCTGCCTGAGCTCAATTGGCTGGGGCCGGAGGCGGAGGGCGATGAAGCACGACGTTCAAGCCTGGACTCCCATGCCCTACGGGCCCTAACCCCCAATTATGTGGCCCTTGGCCATATCCATGAGGGACAGTCCACATCGATAGAGGGCTGTCTCTTTGCCTACCCAGGCTCGGCCCGCGTGTGGCGCCGCGGCGAGCTTGGCCCGCGCCGCGCACTCCTGGTGGAAATGCAGGCAGGGAGAAGTCCCCGCTGTGAGCCCTTGAGCTTGGCTTTGGCCGGCCAATACCGGAGCCTGCGCCTAGAGCTTGACGAGGAGGGGCGCCTGCCGGCCCATGCCCAGGATACCGCCGCGGAGGGCCTTGGCGGACAAGATTGGCTCTCGCTATCCATCTCAGGCGTCGCGCAACGCGAAAGCTCTGTCAAGCAGGAGGCGGAGACCCTCCGTCGCGGTCTGGAGGGGCGTTGCCGCAAGCTGGATATTGACTGGGAGGATGTCTTCTTCTTAGGCGATGGCGGGGAGAGCGAGGCTGTGCGCGCCTTCCGCCGCGCCTGGGTAGAGCTTTTACCGAGCCTGGAGGAACGCTATGGGCGGGAGGCAAGCCTGCGCGCCCTGCGTTTAGGGCTCTCGGCCATTTCCCGGGTACAGGAGGCATCTTCTTGATTCGCCGCCTAGAGCTCAAGCGTTTTGGTAAGTTCCAGGAGCGCAATTTCGACCTTAGCCCGGTGACTCTTTTTTACGGCCCAAACGAAGCCGGTAAATCAACCATCTTTGACGCCCTCACCAAGGGCCTGTGC
>JBGSOB010000205.1:0-5613 GCA_041739325.1 Treponematales bacterium | reverse complement strand
GCTTGTAGAACTGCGGCGACTGGGCCAGGTACATGCGTTGGCCGAAATAATCCACTTGGAAGAGTCCCGAGCCGCCTTCCGTGCCGGATCCGATGAGCTTGGACGTCTTCATCTCATAGAAGCCTTCAGAATGCATGAATTCGGAGGCATAGCGCAAAATGGCGGACTGCAGTTCGAAGATGGAGCGAATCTTTGGGTTGCGCAAGGAGATGATGCGGTTGTCCAGGATCATTTCCAGGCTTGTCTCCGAGGGGTCGCGGTTGACCGGGAAGGGGAGCTCGGGGTCTGCCTTGGAGAGGATCTGGGTGCTCTTGACGTTGATCTCCACCCCGCCGGGGGATTTTTCGTTTGCGGCTACCATTCCGCCGGCGCTGATGACGTACTCTAGGCCCAACTCCGGCATGCCCTCCGGCCCCATGGCGGCGGGGTCGTAGACGAGCTGAACCATGCCGCTACGGTCGCGCAGTACGACGAAGCGTATACCGCCCATGTCGCGGATTCGGTGCACCCAGCCGGATACCTGGGCTTCCTTCCCGCTCTGGGTCTTTAGGTCCTTGATGAGGGTTCTCATGAGCTGCTTTCTCCTGTGGTCGATGCGACCTGGGCTTTTGCGACCTGGGCAAGTTTTTCTTCAAGGATTTCCCGGGCAAGGGCGGGGTCGGCCTTGCCGCGGCTTTCCGCCATGACGCGGCCTAGGATGAATTCCTTCTTTTTGACGTCGCCTGAAAGGATGGCCGGCACGAGGGCCGCGTTGGCCGACAGAGCTGAGGCTACCAGGGGCTCAACCGCTTCGCGGCCGCCCAGTTGTTCCAGGCCCTTTTCCTTGATGATTGCCTGGGGGTCCTTGTTCAGGCTGAAGACGTCTGAGATGAGCTGTTTTGCCAGTTTTGAGTTGATCTTGCCCCCGGCTTGGAGGGCGGCCAAGGATGCTAGGCGGGCGCTAGTCATGGGGCTCTGCGAGATGGAGATGCCGCCGCGGTTGAGTTCCTTCTTAACGTCGCCGGTCATCCAGGCGGCGATGATGGCCCCGGCTTCCTGCATCCCTTTAAAGACTGAAGGAGCGCTTTCAAGGGCCTTGCTGACGGCCTCTTCAAAGTAGTCGACGCCTTCGCGCGTTTCGTGAATGGCTTCCGCCTGCTGTTCGGCAAGGCCGTAATCGGAGAGAAGGCGATTGCGGCGCGTGAGGGGCAGTTCCACCGCCCCCTTTTCCAGGGCCGCCAGAAAGTCCGGGCTGGGGCAGAAGGGGGGCAGGTCCGGCTCGGGGAAGTAGCGGTAATCGTGGCTGGATTCCTTGGAGCGCATAACCAGGGTGCAGTCTCGGTTTTCGTTCCAGAGCCTGGTTTCCTGGCTGATGCTCCCGCCGGCGGAAAGGACTTCCTCTTGGCGCTTTGCCTCGTAGTTGAGGGAGAGTTTTACGAAGCGGCTGGAGTTGAGGTTCTTCACCTCTACCTTGGAACCCAATCCCTTGCCCTTGAGGTTTAAGGATATGTTGGCGTCGCAACGCAGGGAGCCTTCCTCCATGTTGCCGTCTGAGACTTCGAGGTAGCGCACCAGGCGTTGGAAGTAGCGGATGAAGTCTTCCGCTTCTTCGCCGGTGCAGAGGTCCGGCTCGGTGACCATCTCCAAGAGGGGGTAGCCGGCGCGGTTGTAGTCAATCAGGGAGATGTCCCCGGCGTGGATCATCTTGCCGGCGTCTTCCTCCAAGTGGCATTCGCGGATGCGCACGGACTTTGTGCCGCCTAGGGAAAGGGGTATCTCCAAGAGCCCCGGCCCGCCGATGGGGTCCTGGAACTGGGATATCTGGTAGTTCTTGGGCATGTCCGGGTAGAAGTAATTCTTGCGCGCAAAGAGGCTCTTGTGGGAGAGCTTGCAGTTGAGGGCTCGGGCAACCTTGTAGCCCAGCTCTAGGGCGTGGGCGTTCAGGCGGGGCAGTACCCCCGGCCAGCCCATGCAAACCGGGCAGACATTGCTATTCGGCTCGTCGCCGAAGTGTGCCGGGCAGGAGCAGAACATCTTGGTTTGGGTCTTGAGGTGGATGTGGATCTCAAGCCCGATGAATACCTGGTAGTCGCTCATGAGAGTCTCCTCGAGTCGCCGCAGGGGCCCATGTAGCCAGGGCAGTTGGGGGATGGAAAGCTTGCTTCGAAGCGGCGGCAGAAGTCGAAGAGCCTGGCTTCTCCGAAGGCGGGGGCGGAAACCTGGAGCCCAACCGGGAGGCCATCTGCCATGCCGGCGGGGAAGGAGAGGGCGGGAATGCCGGCTAAGTTGGCGGTGACGGTAAACTTGTCCGCCGCCCTTTGGGCGAAGGCGTCCATGCTCAAGTCTCCATGGAGGAAGGCCTGACTGGGGAATACCGGCGTGAGGAGGATGTCGGCTTGGGCAAAGACGGCGTCCAGCTCCTGTTTGATGGCGGAGCGTATGCGCTGGGCGCGCATGTAGAACTGCTCTTGGAAGCCGGAGCGCAGGACGAAGGTTCCCAGCATGATGCGCAGTTTGACTTCATCGCCAAAGCCCTCGGTGCGGGACTCGTAGACGAGGTCGTCCGGGTTTTCCGCGTAGTAGGGACGCAGGCCGTAGCGGATGCCGTTGAAGCGGGCAAGGTTGGCCGATGCCTCGGCGGTGGCGATGGTGTAGTAGGCCGGGGCGGCGTACTCCAGGGCCGGAAGCTCAACCTCCAGCAGGCGGTAGCCATCCGCCTTGAGTTTTTCAAGGGTTGTATCGTAGACGGACTGTACCCCGGCCGTGAGCCCGCTTAGGCCCTTGAGCACGGCGATAGTCTTGATTTCCCTTGCGCTCAGCTCTTTGTAGTCAAGGCTTGTCTGGTCGTTTTCATCGCGGCCGCGCATTGCCTCAAAGACGGCTTGGGTAAGCTCCACCGTTTTAGCAACGACGCCGATGGTTTCCAGGCTGGAGGCATAGGCTGTCAGCCCATAGCGCGATACCGCCCCATAGCTGGGCTTGAGGCCGTAGACGCCGCAGAAGGCGGCTGGTTGGCGCACCGAGCCGCCGGTGTCCGTGCCTAAGGCAAAGGGAACCTCTCCGGCGGCAACCGCGGCCGCCGAGCCGCCCGATGATCCTCCCGGGACGCGCTTTTGGTCCCAGGGGTTGTGGGTGGCTTGGATGCCGGAATTCTCGCAGGATGAGCCCATGCCGAACTCGTCAAGGTTTGCCGTGCCTACCACGATGGCGCCGGCGGCCTGTAGTTTTTCAACAGCGCTGGCGCTGTAGGGGGCAATGATCTGTGAGAGCATCTTGGAGCCGCAGGAGAGGCGCCAGCCCTTGACGGCTATATTGTTCTTGACGGCGAAGGGGATGCCGCTCAAGGGGCCTTTTACCGCGGCCGCGCCCGGAAGACGGAATTCAATGAGGGCGCCAATCTTCTTTTCCCAGGCTTCTACCGCTTGCTTGTAGGCCTGGGGGTCGGACAGGGCTGAGCCCCAAGTTGAGCTTAGTTTGGACATGCATTCACCTCTGTGGGCTTATAAAACGTTGGGTATGACAATGAGGCGGCCCTCAAGGTCGGGGGCCTGCTCCAGCATGGCTTGGGCCTCGCGCGGGGCGGGGTCTGTGTCCGGGCGCACGCGGTTGCCCTGGATGAGGGCGTGGGTAGTCGGCTCGAGCCCCCTTACGTCGAAGGCGGCCATGCTTTGGAAATACTCCAGCATCCGATCTACCTGGTCCCCCAGCTTTTCCAGCTCCCCCTCTTTGAGGCGGATGCGGGCAAGCTCGGCGGTGGTTTTAAGTTCAGCAACGTCCATCGGCGCACCCCTTTTCTTTTGAGAGCCAGGCATCTACCGCGGCCGCGCTGCGCTGACCCTCTTGGAAGGCCCAGACGATGAGCGATTGGCCGCGGCGCATGTCGCCGGCGGTAAAGATTCCCTCTTGGTTGGTCATGTAGCTCTCATCGGCCTTAATCCCGCCCTGGGGGCTGAACTCCAAGCCGAATGCCTCGGTCATGGGGGATTTTTCCGCTCCCAAAAAGCCTAGGGCAAGGACGGCCATATCGGCCTCTACGCTAAACTCAGTACCGGGAACTTCCTTCATGGCCGGGCGCGGGCCCGACATGTCCCATTCTACACGCACGCAGTCAAGGCCGACAAGCTTCCCATCCTTGCCGCGGAAGGCCTTGGTATTGATGAGGAAGTCTTGGGTCACGCCCTCCTCATGGCTGGAGGTTGTTTTATTGAGGCGGGGAAAGCTGGGCCAGGGTTGGGACTCGGGTCGCTTCTCCGGCGGCCTGGGCAAGAGCTCAATCTGGTAGACAGATGCCGCGCCCTGGCGGTTTGCCGTGCCCACGCAGTCCGAGCCCGTGTCTCCGCCACCAATGACCACAACCTTCTTCCCCTTGGCGTCCAGAACGGGGCCCTTCTGGGCCTCGCCGGAAACGCGGCGGTTGGATTGCGAAAGGTATTCAACCGCCAGGGCAACGCCTTCCAACTCGCGCCCCGGGACCTTGAGGTCGCGGCAGGCGCGGGAGCCGCCTGAAAGGACAAGGGCGTCAAAGCTTGAGCGGATGTCCACCGCTTGTATGTCCTTACCTATCTCGGTGCCGCAGCTAAAGACTACGCCCTCTGCTTCCATGAGCTTGATGCGACGGTCCAGCACGGCCTTGTCCAGCTTAAAGTCCGGGATTCCGTAGCGCAGGAATCCGCCGGGCTTGGCGTCGCGCTCAAAAACGGTCACAAGGTGGCCCATCTGATTCAGGCGGTCGGCGGTAGCCAGGCCGGCGGGGCCGGAACCGATGACGGCCACCTTTTTGCCACTGCGCTTTAGGGGTAGGCGCGGCTTGACCCAGCCGGCGCTAAATGCCCGCTCGATGATGTCCAGCTCGTTTTGGCGGATAGTGACCGCGTCGTCGTTATAGGCAAGTACGCAGCCACCCTCGCAGAGGGCCGGGCAAAGGCGGCCGGTAATCTCGGGGAAGACGGCCTTGAGCATCAAGGATTCCCAGGCTTCCTTCCACTTGCCGCGGTAGGCGTAGTCGTTCCATTCGGGGATAAAGTTGTCCAGCGGGCAATTGGCGTGGCAAAAGGGGGTGCCGCAGTCCATACAGCGGCTGGCCTGGGTCTTCGCCTCCTCTTCCTCGCGCAAGAGCTCCACTTCCTTATAGTCGCCCAGGCGCTCGTCTACCGGGCGATAGTGCGGTTTGACCCGCCCGTGCTTGAGATAACCCTGATGATCGCCCATTATTTTCCTCCCCGTGATTCTAGGTAGGCGCGGTAGTCGCGCGGCATGACCTTGCGGAAGCAGCTGCGGTGGGCCCCAAAGTCGCGCAAAATGTCCTTTGCCCGCGTCGAGCCCGTCAAATTCTCGTGTCGCTCCAAGAGCCCGCGGATCTTCTCGGCGTCCGCGTCGTTAATGCTTTCTAGATCCGCCAGTTCCGGATTGAACTGTGAGGGGAAAGAGCCCTCTGGGTCCCAGACGTAGGCAACCCCGCCCGACATGCCGGCGCCGAAGTTGCGCCCGGTGGAGCCCAGAATGAGGGCCGTGCCGCCTGTCATGTACTCACAGCAGTGGTCGCCGGCGCCTTCAACAACGGCGGTTGCGCCGGAGTTGCGCACGCAGAAGCGCTCGCCGGCCCGGCCGCGGGCAAAGAGCTCGCCGGAGATGGCG
>JBGSOB010000143.1:0-1689 GCA_041739325.1 Treponematales bacterium | reverse complement strand
CAACATCAACAGCCTTGAAATCATGCCCACCTGTCAGGCATGGGGGCCGCTGGCCGTTCATCGCGAGAAGTAACGGGTTTAGCAGATGGGCTGCAGGCAATGCCGACTTTCTCAAACCCCGTCCGGAAGACGGGGTTTTTCCTGATTAAACAGTTCTTCGCACATCACTGCCGGATAAACCAGGACGTCGCTCCGCTTCTGAACCTCTTTTCCCCCATAAAAATGAGATTGCCCCGCCTGCCAAGGTTGCAGCGGTATCTCAACGCCTCCATCACCGCCATATTTTCAAGCAGGTATTCCCGAAGCGGATCACGACTGACGTGAATCTCGCTTTCCAATCCCAAAAGGAACGCTGCCAGACCGATAAGTATGGATTCAATATTTCTTTTGATCATGGCACTGAGTTATAACTGGGAAATAAGGGAGTTCTTCGTATTGGGCTTCAACACACGCACCGCGAACGAGTGTACCATGATTGAGTACTTCCCCAATATGCCCGACGAGAAGGGAGGATTTTTACTCCATGTGGCGAGTTATATGGACTTCCAGCAATAGAACTGGATAGGATCTCACGGCGTTCGACGATGGAAGCATTCATACGTCATCTGGCTCAGGGGAGAGGGTTGGCATCCCACCTGGACGCCTGGGCCTCAAAATCGGCAAGATCCCATCTCACACAGTAGCTTGATCCATACCACTTGCCCAGGCGCTAAGCCGTGTCGCCGTATTTTCACCATCCTAATTGCCTGCCTCGATTTTTTGAGGAGCAAGCCGGTAGCCCATGGAATGAATTATCGCGTTAACGCTTGCAAACTCTGGGTTTCCGTTTTCAGAAAGAGCTTTTTGAACGCCCTTTCGTGATAAACCGGCTTCCGTAGCAATCCTGGATATGCCTTTAACGCGGCTCAGGACGCGAAGCGAGGACAGCAAAGCGCCCGTGTCCCCGTCTTTGGCGTATTCCTCGAAAATCAGGGAAATATAACCGTCAATTTCCTCTGGATGATCTTGGAAATAGTCCGCTTCCACTTCTGAAAATTTTCTATATGTGCTCATTGTTCAGGTACTCCTGCCAATAGATTTTGGCCTGTTTAATATCTTTTTGCTGGCTTCCTTTGTCCCCGCCGCAGAGTAAAACAACTATGTCGTTTTCATCCTCTCCGAAATAAACCCTGTAGCCGGAACCAAAGAACAATCTTAATTCGCTGACGCCTTCCCCTACCGGCTGGCAATCCCCATAATTGCCTTGCTCAAGTCTTTTGATACGGGCAATTATGCGTTGCCGCCCTATGACATCCCGAATGCCATAAAGCCATTCTGTTAAAGGTTCATTCCCGTCATTGCCTGCATAAACAATCACGTTTTTTGGTTGAGCTGCCCGCGCCGTTAATTCTTCTCCTTCCTGGACTATATAGCAGCGTACCATAGTACGCAAGGCCTATTAAAACGATGATTCATGGATTTTTCCTTCACAAAGATAAGATTTTGGTAATCAATTCGTATTCTTTATTTACTGCGTCCGCGGAAAAAAGGCAATCTGTCTTGACTGAGGTGATCTTGAATCTCCAGATTTGTCTTGACAAGGTGGATACCCTCAATTTATTGCTTAACCCTGTCTGTTATCAAGCAATGCGGCCGGCGGAAGGACACATTTCCATCACATATTTTTGATAAAGGAGAGAGATTATGCGC
>JBGSOB010000126.1:0-6584 GCA_041739325.1 Treponematales bacterium | reverse complement strand
GACAGCGAGGCAAAGGGCCTTGGCTCTTCCGCGGGCATCGCCGTTCAGGATTACGGCTTTCGTAACGCCATCCAGGCTCTCCTCTCCGAACCGTCCTCGATGCGGAACTTCTCAAGCTATCTTTCTGCTAGGGAAGCCTATTGGCCCGACGTTCTTTCCCAGCCCATATCGCTCGACGGCCCGGATTCTCCCCGCATAGGAAGCCGCTTGAGCTTTCAAGGCTTTGCGACAGAGGGCGTAGCAACTCGTATCGAGATAGGCCTTGCCCTGCTTATGACCCTGCGCGGCATTCCCCTTATCTACTACGGCACGGAGGACTATGCGGCATCCATGGAGATTGGCCTGGATGGGAACCCCGGTTCTTCGCCCTACAACCGGGAGTGGAAGGCCGCCCTATCCGACACCGGCAAGGCATTCCGCAACATCAAGGCCCTCGCCGCTTTGCGTAAGGCAAGCCTAGCCCTTCAAAACGGCAGCTACGTTGAAAAACACCTGAGCGACGATTGCGTCGTCTATGAGCGAAAAAGCGGCGCGGACGTCGTTGTTGTCTTTGTAAATCTTGGCGCGGATACCGCCTTCAGCCTCAATAACCTCAGCCTGCCCAACGGCCACCATAGCGACGTCTTGGGCGGGGCGGGTATAGAGGTTTCCTTTGGCAATGCCGATATATCCCTGCAAGCCAACAGTATCATCGTCGTTTCCTCCGCCCTTGCCCCCAGCTATTCCATTCGCGGGACCATCCGGCGCTTCGGTTCCCCTCTGCCAGGGGTAAGCTTACGCATGGGCGCGCTTACAACCACTACGGATTACGAGGGTAAGTACGTATTCTCAGGCCTTGGCAACGGAAGCTACGAGATCCTGCCTGAGTTGGGAACGGTCGAATTCAGCCCCGAGAGCCGCAGCGTCAACCTTGCCGGCGACAACGTAAACGGAATGGACTTCGACGCCGATGGTTATATGTCAAACTTTGATTCGATGTACCTGCGCGGTGATTTTAACGGCTGGTCTAGCGGCTCACCCATGGAGCTTATCAACGACAGCCTCTGGTCGGTATCTGGCGTGCCTCTTTCGGAAGGCGTGAGTTATGGCTATAAATACGAGATAAGCGGCACGGGTTCCTGGTTGGATAATTGGGGGCAAGCCTACAGTCTCCCTGATAACGGAAGCTCAGGTACCGCAGTCTCAGGTGGAAACAATATCATGTTCATCGCCGCGGAATCCGGACCCTACACCTTCACCTTCAACGACCAAAGCCTTGCCTTTACCGTAATCGCGGATAATCCCACATGCGCCCTTCCCACATTTTCCCAGGAAGGGGGAGAGATTCCGGCAGGCACCGATATCGTCATAAGTAGCGCAACCGAGGGCTCCACCATCCACTACAGCACGGACGGATCCACCCCGACCGGCTCCAGCCCCGCCGGTCCCGCCGGAACGGCCAGCGCCCTGGTAAGGGTAAACGCCGGCATGACTCTGCGCGCCATAGCCCTGAAGGATGGCTGGAATAATTCTAAGATCGCAAGCGCAAGCTACACCGTGCCGGTTTGTTCGGCTCCAAGTTTCAGCCTTCCCTCAAGCGCGGTGGCGATAGGAACCTCCCTCACTCTTACTTCCGCTTCAACAAGCTCCACCATCTACTATACTACCGACGGTTCCACTCCAAATACATCATCGAATTCCGGGCCGTCAGGGACAGCGAGCGCAAGCTTGACTATCAGCGCGGCAATGGTCGTTCGAGCAATTGCCGTCCGCTCTGGCTTCCAGAACTCAAGCGTAAGCTCCGCTTCCTACCTCATCATACAATGCGCCGCGCCTGTCTTTGGCTCAAGCTCGGGGAGTACCATCATTTCCGGCAGCGCGGTAAGCCTGAGCTGTCCTACCCCGAACTCAACGATTTACTACACCCTTGATGGAAGCGATCCCACATCCATCTCGCAATCCGGACCGGTGGGGAGCGCCCAAGCCAGCATTACCTTGAGCGGAGCCAATAACGACGTGAGCTATATACGCGCCATCGCCCTGCGCTCCGACTATAGGGATTCGAATATTAGCGAAGCATCCTACATCATCCAAAACCATGCTGGTTGGTTTACCCTCATTCTTGTCAATGGTACGACGGCGCAGAATCTATCCTTCCCGGGAGACTTCAACAATTGGAGCCTTGCGGCTGACAACCGTTATGTCGCGCCTAGTAGCACTGTAACGATCGATTGGCCCGCTAGTATGCAGTATCTGACGCGTGGGGCAAGTACGACAAAGCTTGACCTCCTTATCAATAATGGCAGCACCTATACTTCATCGAGCCGTTGGAACTTCTCAACCTGGACGCGAAGCGCTAATATTGGATTGGTCGCTAACGGGGGATACTCGTACACTGGCGTCCAAATAACCTGTTTGCCCACAAACGAGGTTATCCTCACGGTGGATGTTGGGGCGAAGATTCTCAACGCGGTTGTGCGTTAGGCCCCCGCTCGGAATTGGCCTCAGGTTCCGGTCGGTCGGGAAACTGACAAATTCGCGAATTTTGCTCGGAAAAGCCATCCCCCTTGCCAGGGGGATGGGGAGATGCTATCCTCCTTGCTAATCATCACAGGAGGACTGCCATGGCCTTTGCCCTTGAACTCTATCCGGTAGCTTACCGCGCAACCTATAAGGAAAGCGGCTGGAAGGAAGAATACGTCGAGCAGCCCCACAAAACCCCGGCGGAGGAAGCCGCCTGGTCGCCGGACAAGCTTTCCGAGGCCCAGGCCCGCCGCAATATGTGGCCGGACATGCCCCTTGTCAACTATTCCACCCAATATGCCTTAAGCTGCTTTGAGGGCCTCAAGGCTATGCCGCAAAAGAATGGCGGCCTTGCCCTCTTTAGGCCGGATAGAAACGCGGCCCGCTTTAAGCATTCCATGGAAGGCATCCTTATGCCTTCCTACCCCGAGGACAAATTCGTCGCTTCCTGCATGGAGGTAGTGCGCCGCAACCTTAAGCTGGGTTTCTTCCCCGCCTATGACAGCGCCTGGGAAAAGGACGACTACGCCTCTGCCAGCGCCGTCTATCTGCGGCCCTTCTCCTACGCTGAGGGCGGCATCGGCATCAATTCATCCGTTAAGCCCTACGTGGTTACCGTTGCCACCCCCGTTTCCGCTTATTTCGCGGGCGGCAATTCAAAGGCTGCAACCACGGACCGCGTTCGGGCTACCCCTCGTGGAACGGGCAACCTCAAGGTAGCCTCCAATTACGTCATGAGCATGCTCGCAAAAAAAGAGGCCAATCTTTCAGGCTTTATGGAGGTCGTCTTCCTCGATTCACGCGAATCAAAATACATAGAGGAGGGCTCCTCCTGCAACTTCTTCGCCTACCTTAAAAGCGGCGAATTGGTGACCCCGGACTTGACGGACACCATTCTGCCCGGCATAACCCGCGCATCCCTCATAGAGCTTGCCAAGGATATGGGCATTCGGGTTTCAGAGCGCAGGCTCTCCCTGCAAGAAGTGATGGAGGAGGGCCGCGAGTGCTTTGTCTCCGGCACGGCCGCCGGGGTTACCCCCCTAGAGTCCTTGAGCCATCAAGGCAAGGAAGCCGTCTTTAACGATCGTAAACCCGGTGAGCTTGCCCTTGAACTGCGTAAAAAACTCAAGGGTATCCAATACGGCGCCCTTGAAGACACAAAATCCTGGATGAGGCTCGTCTAGGCCGGAAGGCTGTTTTGAGGCAAGCAGTCCAGGCTGATGCTAAAGCGCGCTCCGCCCCCAGGTGGAGAAGATGCGCGGATCTGCCAGCCGTGGTCGCGCAGAATGGAGCGCGCTATGCACAGGCCCAGCCCTTCTCCCTCGCCGGATGCTTGGCCGCCGCGGAAATAGGGGTCGAAGATCCGCTCCAGTTCGGCGCTGGGAATGCCCGGCCCGGAATCGGCGATTGACAGCTCAACCGCTTCCTTCCCTTGAGAAACCCTGGCCTCAAGCGATATCGTTCCGCCGGCGGGGCTGTAACGCAGGGCGTTGGAAAAGATGTTTTCCAACGCGCGTGAGAGCATCTTAGGATCGGCTAAGACACGCAGGCCCTCAAGCTCGCTTAGGTTAAAGCTAAAAATCTTTCCCGCCGCCGTGGCGTCTTCATGGAAGGCGGCGCACTTGCTTTCCAGAAAATCCTTGAGAAAAAGCTCTATCCGCCTCAGCCGCCACTCTCCGGTGCCCATGCGGGCGAAGTCCAGGAGCTCGCTCACCCTGTCTTCTAATATGTTCGTCTTGTCTCGCATGATACGCAGGTAGCGCCCCATCGTTTCCGGGTCAGATGCCAAGCCGTCTTCTACCGCCTCTATGTATCCCTTGATGGATGTCAGCGGGGTGCGCAAGTCGTGAGACACGGAAGCTAGGAAGCGTGCGCGGCGCGAGCGGTCCTCCGCCAGGGCTCCGCGCATCCGTTCCATTGCCTGGGCAAGGGCTGATATCTCTCGTATTTGCCGCTTCTCCGCCGGCACCTGGCTTTCCAAGTCTCCGGAGGCTATGCCCTCCGCCGCTTTTTCCAGTTTTCTGAAGCTGGATACCAGGCCGGCGGAGATAATGCCGCTTAGGGAAAAGGCGATTGCGGCAAGGCCTAAGAGGGCAAGGGCTATGGCAAAGGGTAGAAAGGGGTTTGATGAAAAAGACAGAGGCGTTGTGCGATAGCGCATGGATATAAGGCCGGCATACTCACCGTTAAGACTGAACCCTTCAGTCATCGTGCGGTAGCCGGGCTTGTAGGGAAGGCTCTGCGTCGCCTCCTGCGTCAGGGTGGAGAGGACTAGCCGCCCCTGGGTATCGGTAACGATAAGCTCCATCCATGCGGGAATGCGGGCTCCTTCCACCGCCTGTAATCTTCCATCTTTATCAAGGCTGATAGCCTCTTGGGCGGCGCGATAAGCGGCCAGGGCGCGTGGCATGCCGGCCGGGGAAGATGTTCCCATATCGAAGATGATGCGGCCGATGGAGAGGCTTGCCAGGGGGATGGCGAGGATGCCGACGGCAAAAAGGCTTAAGAGATACTTGAGTCTCATTCCCCTTCCTCCCGCGGCACAAAGCGGTAGCCTGAGCCTAAGACGGTGCGTATCCAGCGCGGCTTGGAGGGATCTTCCTCAATCTTTTTGCGGAGGCGCTGGACGTGGACGGCCACGGTGGAGAGGTCCCCGTAATCGCTGCCCCACACCTCGCGGTGGAGTTCCTCGGACTTAAAGGATTGCCAGGGATGTTCAGCAAGGAATTCCAAGAGTTCGAACTCCTTGCGGCTTAGGGCCAGGGGACTGCCGCAGTTTTCCAGTATCTTGCCGCGGGAATCCAAGAAGAAGGAACCGAAGCGCAGGCCCTCCCGTTCACTGTTTTGTTTGTTATAGCGGCGTAACTGCGCCTGAACGCGGGCAACAAGGACCCGCGGGGAGAAGGGCTTTCCCACAAAGTCGTCCGCTCCCAGGCCTAGGCCGCGTATCTTGTCCTCATCGGATTCCCGCGCCGAAACGATGATGACCGGGGCTTGGTTTTCCTGGCGAAATACTCGTAAAAACTCAAGCCCGTCCGCCCCGGGCAAGCCAAGGTCCAAAATGAGGAGGTCTGGCGCTTCAAGGCTGGCCGCTATCTGGGCTTCTTCAGCGCTTCCGGCCGTTTGGGCCTGGGCCCCCTCGCGTTTAAGGTAGGCGCTTATAAGTTCGGCTATCTCGCCGTCGTCCTCGACGATAAGGATGCGGCATCCTTTGAGGCTCATGCTGTCCATAGAAGCTAGTATAGCTAGGCGGGCTGGGTTTTAGCCATCGGCCGGGTATGAACTGGGGATGAATTCAGGTTTCGATCCGCCGCTTTGCCTTGATTCGAGGGGCTCTGGATCGCTATCTTTCTTGGTAACGCGGCTTTCGCGTCCGCATCCGTCCCCAGCCTTGGTTCACTGGCCGTATAAAGCCGGGTCGATTAAGGAAGGGTGGCGGCCGCCAGCAGGGGCCACAGGCGGCGGAAAAACCAAGGAAAGCGCGCGAGGAGACAAGGTGACAATCATAGAGTTAAAGGACGTAAAGAAGACCTATCCCCTAGGAAAGGTCAAGGTAGAGGCGGTGCGTGGGGTGTCCTTCAGCATCGAAAAAGGGGATTTCATATCCATCGCCGGACCCTCCGGCTCGGGTAAGTCCACCATCCTCAACATGATCGGCTGTATCGACCGCCCCACCGAGGGCTTGGTTGAGATAGAAGGAAAGCCGACCCAGGGCCTCTCCGATAGGCAGATCACCACCCTGCGCCATGAGGTGATCGGCTTTATCTTCCAGTCCTTCAACCTTATCCCGGTATTGGACGTTTATGAGAACATCGAGTTCCCCCTCCTCTTGGGAAGGGAGCGCATGGGCAAGGCGGAGAAGCGCGACTGGATCGATTTCCTAGTAAAGGAAGTCGGGCTTGAGCAATGGCGTAAGCATAAGCCCAATGAGCTCTCCGGCGGTCAACGTCAGCGCGTAGCCATAGCCCGCGCCCTGGTGGCCAAGCCGCAGATCGTGCTCGCCGACGAGCCCACCGCCAACCTGGACTCCAGCACCGGCGAGCAGATCATCGAGCTCATGAAGAAGATCAACCGCGACAAGA
>JBGSOB010000082.1:0-15433 GCA_041739325.1 Treponematales bacterium | reverse complement strand
GAACTCACTATACACCTGGGTGATATAGGGGTTCTGGTGCGAACAGCGATAGGTGCTCTTGACGTCGTCCTTGTAAAGGCCATCTAAGCGTTTCTGGCGTAGTTCGTCGGTGCAGCCGTAGGGCTGTCCGCCGCCGCCGATGCAGCCGCCGCGGCAAGCCATGACCTCAATGAAGTGGTAGGGGATCTCCTTGCCGGCGTCGCGCGCGGCGCGCACGTGGTCCAGCACGGCGGAGATGTTGCCCATCTGGTGGGCTACGGCGATGCGCAGTTCCTTGTCGCCGATCTTGACGGTGGCTTCCTTGACGCCTTCCAAGCCGCGGGCGGGCATGAAGTTTACGTCTGAGAGCTCGGAGCCGGTGATGAGGGCGTAGGCGGAGCGGACGGCCGCTTCCATAACGCCACCGGTGGCGCCAAAGATCGTTCCCGCGCCGGTGTAGGGTCCCATCGGGCTGTCTGCGTCTTCGTCGGGGAGCTGGGAGAAGTCGATGCCGGCTTGCTTGATCAAGCGCGCAAGCTCGCGGGTGGTGATGGAGGTGTCTACGTCCTGGTAGCCGGAAGAGAACATGTCCTTGTTGCGCCCGGTCTCGTACTTCTTGGCGGTGCAGGGCATGACGGAGACGGAGAAGATCTTGGCGGGGTCTACCCCGGCCTTCTTTGCCCAGTAGGTCTTGATCATGGCGCCCATCATCTGCTGGGGGCTCTTGGCGGTGGAGAAGTTGGGGATCATGTCCGCGTAGTATTTCTCCATGTAATCAACCCAGGCGGGACAGCAGGAGGTTATGAGGGGCAGTTCGCCCTTGCCTTCCACGTAGCGCTTGATGAGCTCGGTGCCCTCTTCCATGATGGTCAGGTCCGCGGCAAAGTTGGTGTCAAAGACGGTCTCAAAGCCTAGGCGGCGCAGGGCGGTGTAGATCTTCTTTGTGGGCAGGGCGCCGGGTGCCATACCGAAGGCTTCGCCTAAGGCTACGCGCACGGCGGGGGCTATCTGCACCACGGAGTGGATGTCGGGGTTCTGCAGGCGCTCCCAGACTTCCTTGGTTTGGTCCTTTTCGTAGATGGCGCCTACCGGGCAGTGGGCGGAGCACTGGCCGCAGCGGATGCAGGGTGAGTCCACCAAGGCGACGTCGCCGGCGGGGGCGATGCGGGTTTTCAGGCCGCGGCCCAAGAACTCGATGGCCCACACGTTTTGCATGCCCTGGCAAACCTTTACGCAGCGGCCGCAGGATACGCACTTCTCCGCGTCCACCACGATGGAGCCGTTGGAGTCGTCTATGGGCAGGTCCTTGAGGATCTTCTTATAGGGCCGGTCGCGGATGCCGAAGTCGGCGGCCAGGTTCTGCAACTCGCAGGACTGGTTGCGCGGGCACTGGAGGCAGTCGTCCGGGTGGGTGGAGAGGATGAGCTCGATGACGGTGCGGCGCACCGAGACGATCTCTGGGTCGTGGGTGATGACGGACATACCCTCGTCGAGGGCGGTGCAGCAGGCGCGCAGCATCTTGGGGTTTTTTTCCGCCTTGACGATGCAGATGCCGCAGGCCGCCCAGGGGGGGAGGTCGGGGTTGTAACAGAGGGTGGGTATGTTGACGTTTACCTTCCGCGCGGCCTCGAGGATGCTGGTTCCCTCTGCCACTTGGACGGGTATTCCGTTGATCTTGGCGTTGATCATGCTCTTGACTCCTTTAGCCTAGCTCTTGACCACGGCGTTGAACTTGCAGACGGTGAAGCATTCGCCGCACTTGATGCACTTGTTCTGGTCTATGACGTGCATCTGCTTCTTTTCGCCTGAGATGCAGGGGACGGGGCAGCGCCGGGCGCAGAGTCCACAGCCGATGCACTTTTCATTGATGCTGTAGGTCACTAAGTCCTTGCACTTTCCGGCCGGGCACTTGTGGTCCTTGATGTGGGCCAGATACTCGGCTTCGAAATAGCGCATGGTGGACAGGGTGGGGTTGGGGGCGGAGCCGCCCAAGAGGCAGAGGCTTGCCTTCTGCATGGCCTTGCCGATGTCCTTCATTTTTTGCAAATCTTCCATGGTGCCGGAGCCCTTGGAGATCTTTTCCAAAATGTTGTGCATCTGGGTGGTGCCTATGCGGCAGGGGGCGCACTTGCCGCAGGACTCGTCAACGCAGAATTCCATGTAGAACTTGCTGATGTCCACCACGCAGTCGTCCTCGTCCATGACGATCATGCCGCCTGAGCCCATCATCGAGCCGAGCTTGGAAAGGCTCTCGTAGTCGATGGGGGTATCCAGCGCCTCGGCGGTGATGATGCCGCCCGAGGGTCCGCCGGTCTGCACGCCCTTGAACTTGCGGCCATTGCGTATGCCGCCGCCGATGTCGAAGATGATCTCGCGCAGGGTGGTTCCCATGGGAACTTCGACGAGGCCCGAGTTGTTGATCTTGCCGGTAAGGGCAAAGACCTTGGTTCCCTTGCTCGTCTCCGTTCCGATGCTGGCGAACCAGGCGCCGCCCTTTGTGAGAATGACGGGTACGTTAGCCCAGGTTTCCACGTTGTTGATGACGGTGGGCTTGTCCCACAGGCCCTTGACCGCCGGGAAGGGCGGCTTGGGCACGGGCATGCCGCGGCTGCCCATGACGGATTGCAGGAGGGCGGTTTCCTCGCCGCAGACGAAGGCGCCGGCGCCCAGGCGGATCTCAATATCGAAGTCGAAGCCCGAACCCAGGATGTTCTTGCCCAAGAGGCCCAGCTCGTTGGCCTGCTTGATGGCCACTTCCAAGCGGTGGATGGCTAAGGGATACTCGGCGCGGATGTAGATGACGCCGTAGGGCGCGCCGATGGTGTAACCGCAAATGGCCATGGCTTCAAGGACGGAGTGGGGGTCGCCTTCGATGGTGGAGCGGTCCATGTAGGCGCCCGGATCTCCCTCGTCGGCGTTACAGATAACGTACTTGGGGGAGTCCTGGACTACGCGTGTCAGGTCCCACTTCTTCCAGGTGGGGAAGCCCGCGCCGCCGCGGCCGCGCAGGCCGGCTATCTTGAGCTCGTTGATGACGTCTTCCGGCTTCATCTGGAAGAGGGCCTTTTCCAAGGCCATGTAGCCGTCGCGGGCAATGTACTCGTCTATGTTTTCCGGGTTGATGACGCCGCAATTGCGCAAAACGATGCGCAACTGCTTTTGGTAGAATTCGATATCCTCTATCTTGTTGCTCTTTGTGGCATCGCCCTTGTTGTACAAAAGCCGCTTGACTTCGCGGCCCTTGACGATCTGCTCGGCGATGATCTCCTTGGCGTCCTCGGGTTTTACCTCAACGTAGAAGGACTCCGCCGGCAACACCTTGACGATGGGGCCCTTCTCGCAGAAGCCGAAGCAGCCAGTCTTGACTATCTGAACCTCGGAGGCCACGCCCTGTTTTTCCGCCTCGGAAATGAGGTTCTTGTATATGTCGTCCGCTTTAGCCGACTCACAGCCGGTGCCGCCGCAGACGAGCACGAAATTCTTGTATGCCATATTTCCTGCCCTCCGACTACTTCTTGATGATGTCGACCGCGGGCCGGTCGAAAATGTGGTTTTCCACCAGGGACTTCTCGACGATGTGCTTCTTGACGATCGTCTTGGCCACCGCGGCGTCCACCTTGCCATAGATGGTGCTGGGCATGCCGGGCATGATCACTTCCACCGTCGGCTCTACGTAGCACAAACCCATGCAGCCGGTCTGGCACACAATTACCTGCGCGCCCAGTCCCGCCTCGTCCAAGGCCTGCACCACGGAATCGAATGTCTGCTTGGCCCCGGCGGCTATCCCGCAGGTACCCATGCCGACTATCACCTGAATCGTCTTACCTTCGACCTCGCGCTTCTGGACCTCTTGCTTCTTCTGGTCGCGGAGTTTGCGCAGATCTTCCAGCGTCATCTTCGCCATAGAAAATCTCCTTAAAAAATTCTCAATCCAGCGCGCTGCCGAGGCGCGGGTGGCTCCTAGCCGCTTTCTTGCGACTCAAGGAAATCCCGCGCCAGGACGATAGCCTGGGCTTCGTTCAATCCGCCGGCGGCCTCCGCCAATTCGGAGCGCATAAGCCGGTATTCTAGCTCGGGCCGCCCCGCGCTTAGGCCGAGACCCTCCCGTTTTCTGTATAAAACCAATTCGTAGTCGCCGTCCATGCAAAAAGCCGCCACGAACAAACTGACGACCGATCCCATGGGCGGGCAGTCTATGTGCTCCAGAGGAAAGGCAAAAGCGACGCTCGTGCCCCTGCCCTTCTCGGACTGCATGCTCCAGCGCCCCTCAACCATTTCCAAGGCATGGACGAGAAACGGCAGCCCCAGGCCAACCCGGCGCCGCGCGTGTTTGCGCCCGTCGGAATAAAAGGGATCGAGGGCGCGCATCTGCTCTTCCTCCGTCATCCCCGAGCCGTTGTCCGCCACCCGGACGGAAAGCGCCCTCTCCGTCTGGTAAAAATCCAACTCTATGCGCGAGGCGCCCGCCTCATGCGCGTTCTGGACTATGTCCAGCACGAAGTCGCAGAGGGTGGCGTGCACGCCTTAGTTCCTGTACTTAGCGATAATCTCGGCCAATTTGTCTTTCTGCAGCTTGCCGTAGACCTCGTCGTTGACGGTAAGCACCGGAGCCAGGCCGCAACAGCCGACGCAGCGCACGGCGTCTACCGAGAAGAGGCCGTCGGGGGTCACTTCGTTGGGCTCGATGCTCAAAATGGCGCGAGCTTCGTCCAGGAGGTCTTGGGCCCCCTTGAGGTAGCAGGCAGTGCCCAAGCAGACGGCAATCCGGTTCTTGCCCGGCTTGGTTGTCTTAAAGAAGTGGTAGAAGGTGATGACCCCGTAGATCTTGGCCAGGGGTATCCCGATCATCCGTGACAGCTTCTCTGCCGCTTCCCGGGGAATATAGGTAAATTCCTGCTGGATGCGGTGGAGGAGCATGATCAGGGTGCCGGGCTTGTCCTTCCATTCGTTGATGAAAGCGCTTAAACCGGCGGAGAACTCGATCTCGCTCGTAGGCATGAAACCCTCCAAATGAAGATGGTGGAACCGATGTGTGGAACGCTGGCAGTGTAGCCATTACCCGAAATTTGTTCAACAGATACGCCTTTTTTATAGATACTTTTTTATTCTTTTAACCCCGATACCCGTCTTTTTAGAAGAAAAATGGATTGACGATAGCCGTATTGCGCCCATACTTGAGGGGTACGCGGAAAGGCCCCCAGGGCCATTGAGAGCGATTCTCAATATCCTGCCTAGATTCTATGCAGCCGAGGGCGGCAGTAGAATACTGGAAGAAAGCGGCGCACAAGGAGTGTCCTATGAAATACTGTGAAAAATGCTCTTCCATCCTCAACGATGAAGACTCCGTCTGCGGCAACTGTGGAACCAAGATCCCAGGGGCCCAAAGCTCCTCAGGGGGCGATGCGGGGGCCCAGTCTTCCTCAAACCCCTTCGGCGCAAGCCCGGGAAGCGGCCCTTCGGCGGGTCCTAACGCCGGGGCAGGGGGCCAAGCCACCCCGCCCAAGTACATGGTCCCCGGCATCTTGAGCATCCTCTTTTGCTGTTGGCCCTTCGCCATTCCCTGCCTTGTCTACACATCAAAGATCGACGGCCTCATGGCCCAAGGCAAGGTCGATGAAGCTTGGGAGGCGTCAAAGAAATCCAAAAACTGGCTCATAGCCAGCATCGTGATCGGCTTTGTGGTCCAGGTTATAGCTATCATCATCTCAGTCGCGGCGAGTGCTTTTTCTTGATGCTGACCGCCCGGGGCCTTGGCCACAGTAGTGGCCTTGGCCACAGGCGCCGCATCCTGGACATCATCATCCTTGCTGCCCAGGCGGGCGCCCTTATCGTTTTTGGCTTTCTCATCAAGCCGGGCTCGGCCCTCTATCCGCCCTGCCCCTTTCACACACTGACCGGCCTGCACTGCCCCGGTTGCGGCACGGCTCGCGGCATCCTGCGCATCTTAGGCGGGGACATCCTGGGGGGCTTGCGCCAAAATCTTCTCCTTGCCCTCACCCTCCCCCTTCTTGCCCTTGCCGACATCAACATCATCTTCCGCGTCTTTGGCCGCAAGCCGCCCCTGCCCCTGGAAAACCCGCCTCAGCCCTGGGGCAAGCTTCTGCCCCTCGCCGCGGCAATCCTCATCGGCGCCTTTTGGATTCTCAGGAACATTCCCGTTTTCCCTTTCACCTTCTTGGCACCAGAAGCCTTGCTTAGGCCTTAAGACCGACTCTCTCATTCATAGCTTAAAGCCTCCCTAACCGACATCTTCCCTGCCCTCAGGGCCGGGAGGATACTGGCGACGGCCGCTATCACCGCGCTGAGTCCAAGCCACAACCAAAGCCCCTGCCGCGAGACCGCGAAGGAGAGGGGCGACTCAAAGAAAATCATCCCGAATCTTTGCGTTAAGAAGCTGCTCACCGGCCAAGAGAGCAAGACCGCGAAGGCCCAGCTTATGGCGCCTACAATGGCGCCTTCGGCAACGACCATTCCCAAGATGCTTCCCCTACCGGCGCCGATAGCGCGCATTACCCCGATTTCCCTCGTGCGCTCGAGCACGTTCACGCCCATGGATGAAGCCATCCCCATGCCCCCCACACAGACGACCATCACCGTCATTAAGGAAAGCGCTAACACCAGAATGACAAAGTGGTCGCGGAGATTTTGCAGGAATTCGCCCAGATATTCCGTTCGCGCTACATCGATGCCTCGCGCCGCCAAAGTTGCCTCGGCAGCCTCACCCAGCGAATCTACGCCAACGCGGCCCTTGGCGCTCAAAAGGAAACGCGCGGCCGCGCCTTCCCTTCCCAGGTAAGGCATCAAATAATCAGCTGATGCGTAAGCCCCCGGCTCTACGATGAATTCCTGCAATATGCCGACGATTGTCCAATAGCCATCCTTACCCTCTAGCCGCAGTCGTACCCTGTCGCCGACCCTCGTGCCCGGCCAATCCAAGGCAAGCCGCTGGTTGATCACCAGGCAGGCTTGGTCGCCTTCCTTAAGCCAGCGCCCTGCCTCTAGCTTTGGCTCAGCGAGCATACGCGAATCCGAGGGCGGAGCCATAATGCTGAAATCTTTATCCGATATTTCCCTTCCATCCTCCCCTAGCAGCCAGGCACTGGTGCCGCCCCAGGCTTCGACGCGCTCTACGCCGGGCAGTTCCTTGAGAGCCTCTAAGGCCCCCTGCGCCGCGACCGGCCGGCTTAAGAAAAGTTGGATGTCATAGTTACTCGCGTTATAGCGGGCAATTACGGATGCGCCGAGCGATGCGTTGACGTTCATAGCCGTGATGAAAACCGCGCCGCCAAGGGACAAGGTTCCAACCGTCAGAAGCATGCGATTGCGACGTCTGAAGGAATTCCGCAGTGAGATAAGAAGGGGGCGAGGGAGCCATCCCGTTCGCAAAGCCAGGGAACCCCAAAGCCCTACCTTACCGCCGCGTTGACCGAGTCCGTAATCGCTAAAGGCTTGACGCACGGGTAGTGCCGTGCCGCGCAAAATGGGAAGGATGGCAACGGCAAGCGGGGTAAAGAGCCCTAAAGCGACGATGCTCGCCCAGGACCAAAGCGGAATACCTGAGTCGAAGATCTTAAAATTGAGGACAGTAGCGCTAAATTTAGAAAAAGCAATTCCCAGCAAGGCGGCGGCTGGTAGGGCGACAGCTAAAGCAATTAAGGCCAATACGGCTATCATCGTAAAGTAAATTGCTCCAATTCTCGCGCGGCTTCCGCCGACAGCCTTCATGATTCCAATTTCTTTTGTTTGCCGCGACATGATGGAAGAAACCATATTCGCCGCCAGCACGGCGCTCAGGCAAAAGCCAAGAAAGCCGAAGGCTCCGAGCAGATAGAGCAGGGTCATCATTTGCGTGTAGTGCGGGTGCTGACCGGGCTCTGGTATCACAACCGCCACTACCGCTATTCCCTTGCCTCTCAAAATATCCGCTACAGTGTACGCGACGCGTCGAGTTCGCTTCTTATCATAGGCGTCCCCATTAAGGCGCAGCTTGATCTCATTGTAGCCCTTAGGCGCGCCAAGCAAGGCCGCCGTTTCGCTCGTGAGATGGCAATAGACCACTCCCTCCATAAAAGACGGGGCTAAGCCGGGGGCATAACTTGACCCGCCAAGCCTCAAGCCAACCTCCGCCGCCGAAGGCAACTTTGCCAGCAGTTCATCGCCGAATTCAACGGGGAAAATGCTTAATGAATTCCTTTCTAGCAAGAGCTCTCCACGCTGGGGCGGCCACGACCCCTTTTGCGGGAAGAACATATCGATCTTCTGAGCATTAAAATCCGGCAGCACGAAAAACCAAGCCGTCTGCCATTCGCCGCCTTTTTTCCGTATTCGACCCACTATCTTCCGCCGCAGCTCTACGCTCTCAAGCTCCGGCACATTTTCTATCAGATCGACTATGGCAGG
Organism: Treponematales bacterium; assembly: GCA_041739325.1. Classification (GTDB taxonomy): domain Bacteria; phylum Spirochaetota; class Spirochaetia; order Treponematales; family JBGSOB01; genus JBGSOB01. The sequence continues at coordinate 7,054 of JBGSOB010000082.1, read as the reverse complement.
GTCGGCAGTATCCACGTGGATAGTCGCTGAGGCCGGGGCGGTGACTAAGTAATTCTTGACGAGTTCACGCGAAAGGATTGAATAGGCGTCGATTACCGTTCCCGCACCGATCAATCCCAGGCAAATCGCGGCTATTACGAGAACGCTCCGCCGCCGGTTGACGCGGAGGTCGCCCAGGACCTTCTTAAACTCATTTCCCGTCATGCTACGAAGCCTCCCGCTTGAACCTTCGCGGAATCCTCGGCAAGGCGCCCATCAACGAGAATTAGTTTACGTTGTACCAGGGAGCCAACGGAACGTTCATGCGTTACGAGGAGTATCGTCTTCCCCTCATTCGAGAGTTGCTTGAATGCCGTGAAGATGGAATCCGCGGTTGTCGAATCCAAGTTGCCGGTGGGCTCGTCCGCCACTAAGAGTTCCGGATCATTAGCTAGGGCGCGGGCGATTGCGGCGCGTTGCTGCTGGCCTCCCGACATGGCCGATGGAAGTTTGGCCGCTTGATCCGAGATCCCGAATCGTTCCAGCAGTAAGAGCGCGCGCTTACGCCGCTGGGCAAGGGGAATCTTGCCGAGGAAGTCCATAGGAAGCATGACATTCTCCAAAGCGCTCAGGGTCGGCATAAGCTGGAAAAATTGGAATACTATGCCCACGCTACGCCCGCGCCAGGCGGCAAGCTGTCCTTCCTTCATGTTATGCAGGGCCTCCCCGCCGATATGGATCTCCCCGGCGCTGGGTCGGTCGATTCCGGTCATCATGGTAAGAAGGGTAGATTTTCCGCTACCCGAAGCCCCGAGAATGCCAATATACTCCCCGCGTCGTATGGAAATATCTATACCCTTCAATGCCATAAAACTTCCCGCGGCCGTGCGGAATTCCTTTTCGACGCCCTCTAACCTGATAAACGCTTCTTGCTGCATGAGACTCCTCCTTGTGCCTCCCCTACGGAGAGGGCTATGGGGGAGAATCTATCCTGGAATACCCAATGCTTCGTCTTAGCCTGCCGGACGATACCTCGGCGGAGAATGAGGCTTAGGTTCTGGCGGCGTCGCGGAACTGGGAGGGGGTCAGGCCGCAACTCTTCTTAAAGGCTGCGTTAAAGGCGGGCTTGGAATTGAAGCCGGAATCTAGGGCAAGGGAAAGCAAGGAGTCCTTTTTACGTTCCCCAGCAACGACCAGCCGCTTGAATTCCTCAATACGGTAGGAATTGACGAAATCGTAGAAATTCTTACCCAGATTATCGTTTAAGGTTTGGGATATCTGATTTCGGGCTATACCCGAAAGATCGGATAAACTCTGCAAGCTCAATTCAGGATCAAGATAGGGTTTATCCCTCTCAAAGAGGGCTTTCAGCTCTCGCGCTATTTGCTCGATTTCCATACCGGAAATTCCGGATCTTTCGTACTTTGCCCCGGCGTTCTTGAGGCCAACTTTAAATGGGGAACTAGGAATTTGACCCGCTTCGGCCACAAGGATGGCCGGAGGGCGGAGCAGGGCGCGGAAACCCAGGCTATAGATGGCAAGCGAAAGCCCGAGCGCCTGGAAACGGGAAAGGAATGCAAGACCGACCCGATGTATGATTGAAGCCACCAGGATGAAATCTAGCAGGACAATCCCCAAAACGATGGCAAGAAAATACTTAATCCAGCGCAAATCCCCGGTTCTGCTTGAGCGCTCATCCTTCATCGCCCTGTCGTGCAAGTCAACGGCCTGGGCGGTAGCCGCCAGATACAGTGAAATGTGGAGGATGGCCCCTGCCCAGAGCAGGAGATTGGCCGCCATGGCCGGGATTATCCCTGATTTCAAAACCAGAGCCACAGGAAAACTCAAGACCGCAAAAGGCAGAAAGTGCAGAGCGTCGAAAAAGCGCGGACGATAGCCTGAGCAAGAACGCGCATACAGGTAGGCAAAAGGACCGATGAGGTAGTGGAGCGGCTGAAAAAGGATTCCACCCTCACCCAGCGCCCCCCATCCCAAGACCTTCATGAGTTGACCGTGGAGAATGCTCATGGAAAGAAGCAGCATCAACGCGGCCAATGAAAAATTAGACGAACCATAGCGTTTCTTGCCGGCAGCAAGCAAAACCGCTAAAAACACGCCCTGAAGAGCGCCGGCTCCGATGAGAAAATCGATGATGGTTATAATCCGTTCCATGTACTGCCAGAGTATATGCGTGTCACGAGAATAAAACAATAAAGTCCGAAAGATGCGGAAAGAGCAGGCCCTTATTGTAACTCCCGGCGCCCTGTCCCCAGACTCTGGTTAAGCCCGGTTTTTTATTCCATACTTGGGCTGATGACCTTTGAGCTTGCCATGAAAACCGGGCGGCGTATCGCTCGGGTAAACCCATTTTCTCCGCCGGGCAGCGGAAAGATCCTGAGCCTTGCCGATGTCTGCGCCGCCGTCCCGCCTAAGGGAGAACGCTACCTGGGCGTGTGCGACGTAGCCCTTTCCCGCTTACTGGGAACGGAGGGGCGCTCACAGGATTTTAGCCCCGGCTTTTTCCCCCTCCATCCCTGGATGCGGCAGCGCTGGGAGGCCGTGCGCGACAACTTCCTCTCTGAGCGGATACCTGGCCTGCCCTCCCTGCTTGAATACGGCGACTATTACTTTGTGCGCGACGGCAACCACCGCGTCTCCGCGGCGCGCTGCCATGAAATCGAGTACCTCAACGCCGAAGTCACTCTACTGGAAGCGCCGGTGCGGCTCTGGCTCTTTATGGATCGCGGCGACATTCCCCTGCTCCGCGCCAAAGCCGCCTTTGAGGCTGCCAGCGGAGCCCTCTCCATCCTAGGTGATGATCTTTTTTCCGCGCGCCGCCCTCGCACCTATGAGATACTCCAGCACTCCATTCTCGTGGCGCACCGAGATTACTTCCGCAAGGTCAGGGGCCGTGAAGCCGAGCCGCGCGAGCTCGTCCTAGATTGGAACGATGAGCTCTATTCAAAGATCATTGAGTTTATTAAGCGGGAAGCCCTTTCCAGCCTCTTTCCCGGCCAGGGCGCCACCGACATCTTTTGCCTCATCATGGAAGACTGGGGCAAGCTTGCCCCGAATACCTGGTTCGATGAAGCCTACCGCGAGTTCCTCTCCCGGGCGGGCAGGCACACCTTCCTACGCCGCTTTTTAAGCCAAGTCCAAGCCTTCGGCAAAAGCCTTGCCCGCTCTGCTTCAGAGGAGAGGGACTACTTTCTCCTGGACTCAAGCCTCCTGCGTTACCGGCCTCAGGCTGAGATCCCAGCAGGCAAGGCCCCCTGGTACCGTTTTCTCGAGGCGCAGTTTTTTGGCCCCCACTTCCGCTATCTACGCGCGCGACTGGGCCGCCTGCCGCGCATAGACGAGCTTGCCGCATCCTGGTATGACGATCTCTTCCTTCCCGTCCTGCGCGAATACCAGCGCCTGGGATTGAGTATAGATTTCTCTTCTTTTTATATGGGGTTGATGCGGGTCTGGGGAAGGCGCGTCCTCAAGAAAAAGGCGCCGATCGGTATTGAGGAGGCCATAGGCGCCTACATAGGGCGTTCAAGACCCTAACGTGCCCAGCTGTTTTTGCAGCAATTCCATGAGTTCCTGCCGCCTAAAGGGCTTAGGCAAGCTAACGCGGAATCCGTAATCCGCGGGATTGCGCATGACAGGGTCCTCAGCATAACCACTGGAGACAAAGGCCGGCAGATTGGGGTGGCCGGGAATGGCGGCGCAAAGGAGGCGTATCTTTTCCAGAGCTTCCTTAGCGCCCATACCCCCAGGGATAGTGAGGTCAAACAATAAAAATACGGGCAGCTGGTCTGTCTTGAGCGCTTCCTCAATATAGGCGACAGCCTCCTGCCCATTCTTCACGCAGACCACATCGTAGCCCATGGCCGAGAGCATGCCACGGAGGCTTTCGCGAATCACTTCTTCATCGTCCATCACAAGAACAGTGCCTTGCCCGTAGTGACCCTCGCTACTGCGCAAGCCCTGCGTGGATTCAGGCAACTCATGGGCCGCCGGCAAATAGATATGGAAAACGCTGCCCTTGCCGGGGGCAGACTCAAGCTCAAGACAGCCTCCGTGCTTGCTGATGATTGAATAGGAGATTGCCAAACCAAGCCCATGCCCCTTTTCCTTGGTAGTAAAAAAGGGGTCGAAGATCCGTCCCTGCAATTCAAGGGGAATGCCAATGCCTTGGTCTCTCACCGAGATCCTTACGTAATCTCCTTTTTCCAAGAGACTAGCGCCCTTCTTGCTGACGGGGCTATTTTTGGCTTCCACCCAGACCTTGCCGCCTAGGGGCATGGCTTGTTGGGCGTTGATGATCAGGTTTTCCATCACCTGGGCTATTTGGTTCCTGTCAAAGTTGCAGTCCCACAGCCCGTTTTCGATTTCGTAATCGCAAGAAACGTTTGAACCGCTGAGGGCGAATTCCACCGTTTCCCTTACGAAGGGAAAGAGTGGCTGAACCTTTTGGATGGGTCCCCCGCCCTTGGCAAAGGTAAGCAATTGTTGGGTCAAAGCCCGCGCCCGCTCGATAGTAGCGGATGTCCGAGCCAAGTATTCCCGTATAGTTTCCAGCCTTGGTTCCATTGAAGCAAGATCGATATAGCCGTAGATGCCGGTAAGTAGATTATTGAAGTCGTGGGCAATGCCGCCGGCGAGCACGCCCAGAGATTCCAATTTCTGCATTGTCTGCAGATTAGCCTCGGTTCGTTTCCGTTCAGAGATATCGGTAAAATCAACGGCTATGCCACGAGCCCCGGTTTGAAAAACCTCAACCTCATAAAAACCGGTAAAGCGCTTATCGCTGTAGGGAATCTCAAAACTTTGACTCCCCAGTTCACCGCGGGCAACGGCGCGGTACATGTCGGGAACTTCTGTCTGCGCCAGGAGGGGGAAGGCCTCCTCAATGGTTTTTCCTATAAGGCTCTTGTGGCTGATGCCGATGATGCGGTCCGCGGCCGGATTGGCGCCCACAAGAACCAAACGCTCATCTTCTTCCAAGTGATAAAAGTATTGGGCTACCGGGGAAGACTCCACGATGCGGCGGAATTTTTCCTCGCTCTCCCTCAGGGCTTCCGTCGCCTCCGTCCTCTCCGTCATATCATGGATGATTGAATGCAGGTATTCACGCCCTTCCAGCCTAAACCTACTACTAAAAACCTCTACATCGCGGATTGAGCCGTCCACCAATCTATGACGGAACTCAAAAAAACGGCGGCCTTCCCTCGATGCTTTTTCCATCTCCGCAAAGATTTCTTCTTGGGGGAGGATGTTGATGTCCTGGATCTTCATCGTTTGGAGCTTTTCAACCGACCAGCCGTAGAATTTTTCCGCCGCCGGATTGGCGTAGAAGATGGCGCCATTGCCTGCGTCGATAATAAGCATGACGGCGCCATGATCATTGAAGATGTCCTTAAATCTTTCCACTATCCACACACTCCCGCGCTTGGGGGAAGATGCGCTACCCTAAGCAGCCACAACGTCTGATCCCTTGTTTTTCACCAAATAACGTCAATAGCTAAAGCATAAACCGCTTGCTGAAAAAAGCAAGGCAAAAGCGTTGATGGAGTGGGGCAGAAAAAACAATCCGCAAGCCCGATATTTGCATGAGGCTTCTAAAAAGCCTCAGGCTTTTTATAACCTGAGGCTTTTTAGCCTCAAGCAAGCCACAGCCCTAGGCCTGGGCAGTAATATAGAGCTGGCCCTCCCCCCCTTCCCCCGGACGCACGACGCGGATCTCATCGGCGATATCCATGCTCCGAGCTAGCTCAACCATAGCCGAGCGAGCAAGCTCAGCTTCTTTGGAGTTGCCGCGCGCCTGGGCTACCTGAGAGCGTAGGGCCGAGGCTTCCGGCTCGGGCAGAACGGCCGTAAAGTGGTCAAGCACCAGTTTGTCCGATGTGGCAAGGGCAAGGGCTAAGACATGTTTGTCAGCCCGCTCCATAAGCCGTGCCGTAGCTGAAGGATCGAAGAAGATAAAGTCTTCAAACACGAACATAGACGCCTTGCACTTTTCCGCAAGCTCCGGGTTAAAAACCTCAAGCCTTTCAATAAGGCGCATCTCGGTAAAGCGGTCGGCGTAGGTGCAAGCCTCCACGAATTCCATAAAACCCAACCGCGCCCCACAGCGCTCGATGTAGGCCCTACCGCCTTCCAGCGCGGCAAGCTCGGAGAGGATACGCTCACTGAAGCTCGCGTTTTCCTCCGCCGCCTTTGCCAGCTCGCATTGGTCCCGCAGGGCAAGCATTTCTAAAAACCAGGCGCTTTGTTTAACCATTTCAATGCGTTCCATGATTGCCTCCTTCAAATGGGCGTCGCGCTCCGGCTCCACAAGGATGCCGGCTTCTAGGTCCGCGCGTATCTCCCGAAGGCGTTCCCGGGCCCGGAAAAGCCTAGACTTCACTAAGTCGATACCGATGCCGGCGGCGGCCGCCACCTGGCTGTAAGAAAGACCGCATTCATGCCGCAGGACAACTAGACTGCGCAATTCGTAGGGCAAGAGGCCTAGGGCCGTGCGGGCAAGGATTGCAAAGCCCTCCCAGTCCCGCAGCTCGCTTGCGGCCCGCAGTCCAGCTGCGGCCCGCAGTCCAGCTGCGGCCGACCCAGCATCGACAAGCTCCTCGTCCAGAACTGTCTCAGCCTTTTCCCGCTTACTAAAACCGGCAATGCCTTGGCGCAGGCAATTTCTGCACACGGCGAAAAACCAGGGGCCAAAGCGATCATTCTGCCGCAGGCCCTTGAGGTTGATGAAGGAGCGTAAAAAGGCTTCCTGACAGAGATCCTCGGCTGCATCCGCGTCTTTGAGCCTGGCCATGAAGTAGCCGTAGGCCCTACGCCGATAGACGGCAACCAGGGCCGCAAAGGCCCCCGAGTCTCCCGCCTTCGCTTTTTCCACTACTCCTACCTCGTCCACGCCTACCCTCGACCTAGATAGATCGATTCTAGACTAAAAAGTTTGCGGAAATATTTCTTTTTTTTACGCTCCTGGGGAGAGGGCCGCTAGGGGCTAAAGCCCTAGAGCCCGATTTCCTTACCCCGGGGTGGGGAGGATCCAAGGAGGGGAGGGTTCCGAACCCTTCCC
>JBGSOB010000029.1:0-49206 GCA_041739325.1 Treponematales bacterium | reverse complement strand
GGGTCTTGGTTCTGCAGCTGGGTGATGAGAATTTTAAGGAATTCGTCCTTGCCCATCGTGTTGTTCACTTTGCGCTCGGCGGCCATTTCCTTGTTCACCCGGTCGACGTCGAACTTGAGCTTGCTCAGCTCCGCTTCAGACATCTTCGGCGATTCCATAATGTTCATGCTGCCTCTCCTTTACACCACGATATTGACGCCATACGCGAATCTCCCATAAGGGCCCGCGGCGCCTTGAGCTTGCGCCTCGGGCACCGAACTTTCCATCGCCTTGGCCGCTTGAGCCATCGAGAGCGGGTTCTCCCGGCCCTCTTTGCCCCTTGAATCGGCGCTGGAACCTGTATCCACCGAAACTGAGAGCTTGGCGTCCTGGAAGCCGGAATCGATAAAGGTCTTTGCCAAGTGCTCAAGGTTGGCCTCAAAGGCGTCCTTGGCTGCCTCGGACTCGACGATAATCGTGCCCGTAATATTGTTGTCGGCTAAATCCAGCCGTACCTTTACGTTCCCGAGTGCCTCAGGCTTGAGATTCAAGCGGATCACGCCCGAATCGCCGTCTCGAAGGATGACCGTCGAATGTTTTACGATATCGGCGTTGTAGACATCCTGGAGGCGCTGGGTCAAACGGGTTGAAAAACTTGATTCAGGCTTGGAGAGCTCAGAGGATGGGCCTGAGTCCTGGGCCTCCCCTCCCCCTTCAGCGCTGGGAAAGAGTTCGAGCGTAAGGCTTGATTCTTTTTTGGGGGCCTCAGGATTGACTTCCGCCGTTGCTTTTTGCGCCGCGGAATCATGGGCGACCCCTTCTTGCTTCTTGCGCATATCAAGGAGGGATATACGATCCTTAGCGCTTTTTCCCTTGGCAGGGCTCTCTTTTATTCCCTCAGTATCCGTGGAAAGTTCTTTCTTGGCTGCGGCTTTTTGGCTTTGACTTGGATCCAACCTCGTAAGGCTGGCAAGGTTTGCCTCTGCAAGGCCATCGGCCGAGGCTGCCCCTGCCTTGCTCCCCCGCTTCAGCGTTTTTTCTTTAACCTTGCTTAGCTCCGGTTCAGCCTTCTTCTCGACTTCCCCCTTGCGTAGATTGGGAAGGAGGGAGGCCTGCTGCTTCGCGTCTAAGGGCTGGGAACTGGCTAAGGCAGACTCCGCGCGCCCCCTGACATTCCTTGCAGGCTCCTCGCCTTTGGTGGTTTTAGCCTGGGGAGTAAGGGGATCATGGGCCTTTTTAAGGGATGTAGCGGGCGACTTGGCGGAGCCAGACTTCTGCTCCGGCCCCGATTTTCCAACCTTGGCGAGTATTCCCTGAAGCAGGGCTTGAAAACCCTTTGCTGCGGGTTTAGCGCTTGTTTTAGCGCCGGCTTGGGAGGCTAGGTCCGCCGCTTGTGGAGGCGGGTTGGGCCGTAGGTCGAGGGCAATGGACACGCTTACCTTCCTTCGAGCAGGGCGCGTCCTTCCAGGGGGGACGGGGCCGGCTTTAGTAGGAGGAAGCCGGTTTTTCCGTCATTTTCCGCTGAATTCCCGCGGCCCGCTGGGCGTTCATCAAGGACATCCAGAAGGGAACGATGGAATCGCTGCCCTCGCGGGCGGCAATCCTATCGACCATTCGTAGCACGTCAATGATATCCTGGTCGTCCGTCATGGCTTCCAGGATGGCTACCGCGTTTTTGGGCGGCATGGCCGTTAAGCGCCGAGCGTTCTGCTCAATGTTTACACCTTTAGTTTCGTCTTGTTTTTTCAACTCATTGAATGATTTTTCCTGATCTTCGATGGCTTTCTGCCTTTCTTCCAGTTCTTGGGCCTTTTGGGCTATCTGGGCGTCCATAAGCTCCAGGTCGGATTCCACCTTACTGAGCTCTTGGTCGCGCAAAAGGAGGGATTCCTCCTGCTTAAGCCGGCGCGCGTCTTCAAGCAGACTGGCGGAATCCGGGTCAAGACGGCGGGCGCTACGGGTTGGTAGGCGCAAAAGCCTATAGGCGGGGCCAAGGAAGTCCTTGACGTCTATAAGCCCGAGAAAGTCAAACCACACCAAGGCGCCGAGGATGATGGCGATGATGAAGACGATGAGCACGATGGCGCGGCCTACCGTTCCCCCGCTTGAACGCCCGAATCTAGCCATATAAAACCTTCCCCTACACCGCTGCCATGCCGCGCAACGCTCTGCGGGTTCCGGCACCGGTGACTATATCGTCCATTACCATCAATTCCTGCTTTTCCGCATCTTTGCGATAGAGCTCGAATTCATCCTCTTCCAGCTTATCAAGGACCTTCTTCTGCTTTGAGGCTTCCTGATAGGATGCAAGCGCCTTTTCACGCTCGAGCTGAGCCTGGACAAGCTCCTTGAGGCGCTTCTCCTTTTCCGCTTCAAGGCGGGCAAGGTAACGCTCATCGGCAAGGTAGTCCAGGATATTTCGCGAACCGGAAAAGCGCATGTGGGCCGTCTTCACCTTTTCCGCGGCCAGGCGCTCGAGCTCGAGCTCTACCAAACGCATCCGCCCCGTCTTTTCGGCTAAAACCATCTCCGCCTCTTTTTCCTTAAAGGCGCGCAGCTCCTTGAGCTCCTGAAGCGAAAAGCGGAATTTCTTCATGACCGTGCTCCCGCGTCGTCAAGGAAATTCAAGATCTCTTCCTTGGGAATGGAAAGACCGGCAATGACGCCCAGGCTTGCCAGACAGTCCGATATCGGCGCCGGCTCCCGTACCCCCTGAACCAAGAGGGCTTCAATGGCGTCTTTTTTTGATATGGCTTCCTCTATGGCGGGGTTTGTTCCCTTGACGTAGGCGCCTACATTGATCATGGCCTCAGACTCTTCGTAAACGGCCATGCTTTTTCGTAAACTACCCATAGCCTTCTGGGTGACAGGCCCGGTGACGGCTGTGGAAAGCCGGGAAATGGATTTGAGCACGTCGATAGCCGGGTAATGGTAGCGTTGCGCGAGCTTACGGGAAAGCACCAAGTGTCCGTCCAAGACGCCGCGCACGGTATCGGCTATCGGCTCATCCATATCATCGCCGTCAACCAAGATGGTGTAAAAACCGGTGATCGAACCCTTAGAGGAAGTTCCCGCGCGCTCAAGTAGCTTAGGGAGGGCCTCAAAGACCGAGGGCGTATAACCGCGGGTAGCCGGCGGCTCGCCGATGGCTAGGCCTATCTCGCGTTGGGCGCGCGCAAAGCGCGTGACGGAATCGAAGAGCATCATCACGTCCTTGCCCTGATCCCTAAAATATTCCGAGATCGCGGTAGCCACGTAGGCGGCGCGCAAACGGGCAAGGGGCGGGGTGTTGGAAAGCGATACCACGATGACGGAACGCGAAAGCCCCTCCTCGCCTAAATCGTTTTCTATGAATTCCCGCACTTCCCTGCCGCGCTCGCCGATCAAGGCGATGACGTTTACGTCGGCGTTGGTGTTGCGGGCTATCATTCCCAGAAGGGTTGATTTTCCCACGCCGGAGCCGGCAAAGATGCCTAGGCGCTGTCCCTTGCCCACCGGCAAGAGTGCGTCTATGGCGCGCACCCCGGTGACGATGCGCTTGTCGATGCGCTTACGCGTAAGCGGATTGGGCGGGCTGGCGATTGCCGGATAGCTTTCTTGGGAATGGACGTCTCCCTTTGAGTCGATGGGCTTGCCCATGGCGTCCAGGGTCCTGCCCAAGAGGCGGTCGGAGACGGGCACGGACAGTCTTTCGCCAGAGGCTATCACGACGTCGCCTATCTCTATGCCCTCGTATTCGGTATAGGCCATGAGTTGCACCGCGTCTTCGCGCAGGCCGACGACCTCGGCCCACACGATGCCCTTACCCTTGGGAACGATGATTTGGCAAACCTCGCCGATGACGGCTTGCGGGCCGCGGCTCTCGATGAGAAGGCCCATCACTTTTATGACGCGGCCGGTATATTTGATCGGGTCCAGTTTCTCGACTACGTCCAGGTACTTGCTCAAAACCTCCATGCTAGACCCCCTTTCCGCGGGCCTTGATGGGGGAAACGTCGAGTATCTTTTCCTCAATCTCGTGGAGTTGGCTGGATATGCGCGCGTCTATCTGACCGAAGTCCGTCTCGATGACGCAGCCGCCGCGATCTATCGTCGTGTCTTCCATTACGGAGATGCTCTTGGCGTTTTCCGCCATGGCCATGAAGTCCTTGGTGTGCTCGGTAGCCAGGCCTAAGTCGGCGAGGTTTACGCGAATGATGACGTCGCCCTTGCTCTTGAGTTTGCGCAGGGCTTGGGTGATGTTGGAAATGACTACGTTTTTCTGCCCCTCGGAAATGGTCTTGATAACCTTGCGGGCTATGAGCAACACGAGTTCGACTACCTCATTCTCGGATTCCTGGAGGATTTCGGCGCGTTTGTCCATGGCCTTTTCGAGGATGACGTGGAGGCGGTCGGTAAGGCGCTGCACCTCGGATTTTCCCTCGGAATAGCCCTCTTCACGACCGCGGTCAAAGCCCTGGCGGTGAGCGTCCCGCTCCACTCCCTTCAGCCTCTCCTCGGTTTGCGCCTCGGTATCCGCCGCTTGACGCTTGGCTTCTTCAATGATTCCCTTGGCTTGGTCCTCGGCTTCCTGGCGGATCTTCTTAGCTTGGTTCTGCTTGCGCTGAACCTCCTCAAAGGCCGAGGCCTCCGCGTCCTTGACTATCTTATCAGCGTCCAGGCGGGCGGCGGCTACCAGAGCCTCGCGCTCCTTCTCCCAGTGTTGCTTGAATTCCTCGGCCTCGCGGCGGAGCTGGTCGGCGGTAGGCCCGTCGAATTCCGGCACGTCCGGAATCTCCTCCAGCTCACCCTTATCCTGGGCCTTCTTGGCAAATCCGCCGGGAGGCTCGATGATGACCCGGGTTGTGAGCTCAACGAGCTCGGCCGGCCTGAATATGTTTTTTGCCATCTATCTCTCCCCCTCTGGCGCCTAGACGACCAGCTCGTCGCCTTCGCCGCGGGAAATGACGATCTCGCCCTGGTCTTCCAGATGACGGATAATCGACACGATCCTCTGCTGGGCCTCTTCCACGTCCTTCATGCGCACCGGCCCCATGTACTCCATGTCTTCCTTGAGCATGTTAGCGGCGCGCTTGGACATGTTGCGGAACACCTTGTCTTGAACCTCGGAATCCACGCTCTTGAGGGCCTTGGCCAGCTCCTGGGAGTCGACCTCGCGCAGTACCTTCTGAATGGCGCGGTCGTCCAGCAGTACGATATCTTCGAAGACGAACATCTTCTTTTTAATCTCGTCCGCCAACTCGGGGTCTTCCTCTTCCAAGGCTTCCACGATAGATTTTTCCGATGCGCGGTCTACCAAGTTGAGGATCTCGACGATGGAATCGACGCCGCCGGCTATGGTGTAGTCTTCATTGGAGAGGGTCGAGAGCTTTTTCTCGAGTACCCGCTCTACCTCGCGCAGGGTCTCCGGATGGGTGCGGTCCATGGTGGCTATGCGCTTGGCCACGTCCGACTGGATATCATGCGGAAGGTTCTGCAGGATGAAGGATGCCTTGTTGGGCTCTAGGTAAGCCAGAATGAGGGCAATGGTTTGCGGATGCTCATTCTGAATGAAGTTGATCAAGTGGGCCGGGTCGGTGCGCCGTATAAAGTCGAAGGGGCGCACCTGCAGGCTCGATGTGAGGCGATTGATGATGTCAATGGCCTTCTGCGAACCGAGTGCCTTTTCCAAGAGCTCGCGGGCGTAATCGATACCGCCGGTAGTGATGAATTCCTGGGCCATCATCAGCTCTTGGAACTCCATCAGTATGGCGTCTTTCTGCTCCGGCTCTATGGTTTCTATGCGGGCAATCTCGAAGGTCAGGGTCTCTATCTCATCCTCGCGCAAATGCTTGAATATCTCGGAGGAAATCTCGCTGCCCAGGGTCACGAGGAAGATGGCGGCCTTCTGGCGGCCGGTCAAGTCATTGATGCTCTTGCCGGCTATGCCCGCCTTCTTGGCGGCGGCCGAGGACTTGCTTTCCTTCTTCGAAGACTGGGGCATTACGGTTGGCATGGCCTATTCCTCCAACAGCCAGGTGCGAATGAGTTGGGCGACGTCCTCGGGATGCTCCTTGGCCATGTTGATGGCGCCTTCCTGCATCTCAAGCCGCTTGCGCTCCTCTACCGACATCGACACCTCCACCCCTTCTTCCTCCGCCTGGCGCAGGGCGCTCTCGCGCATCATCTGGTGGCGCCGGGCCAGTTCCTCTTCCTTGAGCCGCTTGCGCCGCTCGAATTCCCTGGAAATCAGGCGGATGGCGATAAAGGTTATCATAAGGACGGCGAGTCCTATGAGGGAATAGAGAATGGTATCCTGAATCTGCTTGGAACGGATATAGGCTAGATCCTCTTCCTGGAACTGGAGGGTGCGATCTATGGCGATATTCTGCACGGTAACCGCGTCTCCACGGGTAAGATCAAAGCCCACCGCGTTGCGCACCATAGCCTCGGCGGCTTTGATTTCCTCCGCCGTCAAGGGCTTGTACTCACGCTCGATGCTGCCGTTGGCCTTGATCATCAGCTTGCCCTTGTCGCTGTACTTGCGCGTCCACAGGCCGTCTACGTTGACCGACACGGTTACCCGGTCTATCTTGGGGCTGACTACCTCTTCCGTCTGCTTTTCACCGATTTCCTGGTTTGTGACCACGGTGCGCTGCTCCGCCTTGCCGTTCATGTTTTGCATGTCCTTGTAGGCGGGCGATGTTTGCCCCTCGGCGCCGGCCGGACCCTCGGGGGTAAAGCCTGTGCCCTGGTACTTGTACTCGGTGTTGGAGGAGGAACGGGTAACAGAGTCGAATATCTCGGAGTCGTCGTAGGGGGTCTTGGGATTATCCGCCTTGCGCACGAAGGGCAGGTATTCCTTGCTCTGCACCTGCTTCTTGCTCATATCCATGTGAATCTTGATATTGAGGTCGCGCACCCTGTCGTTGCCATAGATATATTGCAATGACTTGAGCACCTGGGCGCGGTAGTAAGCCTCTTGGTCGCGGATTAGCTTTTGCTCGCGCTTTGTCAGGTCTAAGCGATCAAGGTCCGCCATGCCGGCGAAATCGTTGAGGATGAGGCCGTTCATGTCCGTAATGACGATATTTTCGTCGGCTAGGCCCTCAACCGCCAACTTGATCAGGCGCTGGATGCCCTCGAGTTTTTTGCGGTTGGTGGAGATGTCAGAGCCGGGGGCCGGGCTTAAGATGATGGAGGCGGTTACCTGTTTTTGATCCGCGGTAAAAAGCTCCTTCTCCGGCATGGTAATGGTGACATTGGCGTTGTCCACGTCTCCCAATGCCTCGATGTGGGACTCAACCTGCTGGATGACGGCCTGCCGTAGGTTCTGCTTGCGGTCAAAGTCGGTGAGGGTCCAGCGGTCCATCTTAAAGAAATCCCAGGGGCTGGTTCCCTTCGGCAGGAGGTCCTCGTTCACCAGGATGGAACGGGCGCGCTTGGCAACCTTTTCATTGGGAACGTAGATGAAGGATTCCTTGCCGCTGGTTTTGACGTCGAACTTGACGCCTTCCGTGTCTAGCCGCGAGGTGATGCGCTGCAGCTCATCCGGGTCGGAAACGCCGGATTGCATGAGGCGCACGCTCGAGGGGGCTGAGGAAACGGAGATGACGATGATGATGCCGGCGATGGCAGCCACGACCACCCCGACTAAGATGAGCTTTTGGACTAAGGACCATTTGCCCCAAAGCCCCTTGATCTGCTCCCAGAATTTTTTAAGCCATTCGTTCATTTTTCCCCTCCCAAGTAGAAATGAACCGTGCACAGTATGACGCCGTTTCACGTTTCCATCAACCGATTTTTTTAAAAAGCGGTCAACGTCCCAAATTCCTAGGGAATTTGGCTATTCTATATCACAACCGCCTCTTAACGGCCGGCAGTGACCTCTTTCCAGCCGCGCACCACTCGGTCGATCACGGTTCTGGCTATGTTAAGCGAAAGATTCGCTTGGGCTTGCGCTATGGTAACGTCGTGCGGGTCAACCGAGTCCGGGTCGGTGAGCATGCGCTGGGTTATTTCGGTGGAGCTCATCTGCTTGGCGTTGACGCCCTCCATCGCCTGGATCATAGCCTGCTCAAAGGAAGCCGCCCCGGGCTTCTTTTCCACGGAGTTCGTGCCGTCAAGCCCCAAGTGCATGGGGTTGGTTCGGGCTATCTTTACCATGTCGCCGGAAACCCGGTCAATTCCAATAATGTTCATTCATTACCTCCCAATGTCCAAGGCTTTTAAAAACATGGCTTTTGAACCGTTGACGACGGCCGAATTGGCCTCATAGGCGCGGCTGGCGGCTATCATGTCCACCATCTCAGTCACGATATTGACGTTGGGCATGGCAACCATGCCCTGATTGGGGCCGGTCTTGATGGCATCCGGGTGGGTGGGGTCGTAAACCATGCGCGGCAGGGCCTCATCCTTCTGGATCTCGGTCACGCGCACGCCCCGCCCCGCCCCATTGTCCCACTGCTCGGGCAGGAAGGGAAGGCGGAAGTAGGGATTGCCGCTGCGCGGGGATAAGATGACCCGTTTGCGCTTGTAGGGCCCGCCCTCTTGGGTGCGCGTAGTGGACGCGTTGGCGATATTATCCGCTATCACGTCCGTGCGCAGGCGCTCGGCGGTCAACCCGGTGGCGGCTATATTGATACTGGTAAAAAGTCCCATCGCCTATCTCCTTAACTGCTTCTCAATACAAGGTTGACTTGGCCGAATTCGAAGTTTGCCGCCTGAGCCATCAGGGTGTACTGCAACTGGTTCTTGAGCGAGAGGGTGAATTCCTGCTCGGGGTCTACGTTGTTGCCGTTAGCCTTTGAATCCGTCAGGTAGTCGAAGTTGCGGCGCGCGTCGACCGTGCGCCAATCCACCGGCCTGAAGAGAGGAATGTGCTTTGAGTCCGTCGTGGCAAGCTCAAGCTCAGGTTTGTAGTCTTGCGAATCTAGGGCGCGCTTGAGGGATGCTTCAAAGGTGACCTCGGAGCGCTTAAAATTGGGGACGCCTGAGTTGGCGATATTGTCCGCTATCACCTGGGTGCGCAGGCTGGATACGTCCAGCGAGCGGTGCAAGAGGCCTATCGTCTTTCCAAAACTGTTTCCTTCAAACATAGCTTCCTTCCTTCCCTTCGATTATCGGCGTGAGGGAAAACCGCATAAGCCTTTTCTCCGCATCTTTAATTTCTATCATAGTATATACTTACTTAAGTCTTGCTTTTCAAAAAAGTCTTTAAAACGCTCTTCCACGTAGACAGAATCGATAACAACGCGCTGTCCGCTCATTTCTGGGGCGTCGAAGGAGAGCTCCTCGAGCAGGCGCTCCATAATGGTGTGCAGTCGGCGCGCGCCGATGTTTTCATTGCGGGCATTCACTTCTTGGGCGATCTGGGCGATGCGGTCAACAGCCTGGGCTTCCACGACGATATCCAAGCCCTCGGTTTTTAATAGCTCTACGTACTGCCGGGTCAGAGCGTTTTCAGGCTCGGTGAGAATGCGAACGAAGTCTTGAGCGCAGAGGGCCTCAAGTTCCACCCGAATCGGAAAGCGCCCCTGCAGCTCGGGGATGAGGTCTGAGGGCTTGGAGACATTGAAGGCCCCGGCGGCGATAAAAAGGATGTGAGAGGTGTCCACCACCCCGTACTTGGTGTTGACGCTGGAGCCCTCGACGATGGGCAGGATGTCGCGTTGCACGCCCTCGCGCGATACGTCCACCCCGCCGGCCTTGCCCTCGCGGTTGGCTATCTTGTCAATCTCATCGATGAAGACGATGCCCGATTCCTCTACCCGCTTGCGGGCTTCTTCGGCAAGCTTGTCTGGGTCAATGAGCTTGTCCATCTCTTCGGCTAAGAGCTGTTCGCGGGCTTCGGCCACGCTCAAGCTGCGCTTCTTTTTCTTGCCGCCCAAAAGGTTGGCAAGGCCGGAGAAGTTCATCTCCATCTCCTCCATGTTGGATCCGGAGAATATCTCTATGGAAGGATTGGCGGCTTGGGCGTTGACCATGATCTCCACGCGCCTGCTTTCCAGGCTACCGGCGCGCAGCATGGCGCGGAATTTTTCCCTTGTTTCGGCCATAGCGCCCTGCTCGGCCTCCGAGGCCTTGCGCGCCTGACCAAGGTCCGGAAAAACAAAGGGTGAGGCTCCGGCGGCAGGCTCGCGTAGATCGCCAGATTGCCCCCCGCTTGAGTCGGAGCCGGGATCGTTTGACTGCCCGGAATCCGCGGCAAGCGGACCAAAGCCCTTGCCTGAAAGAAGCGATGCCAGCAAGCCGCCGGATGGGGCCTTGGCGCCTTCCTCTTGGACGCGTGAACCGGGCAAAAGATAATCCAAGAGGACTTCCTCCACGCGTAGCGCGGCGGCGTCGCGTACCGCGGCCTTCATTTCCTGTTTTACCATGGCGTAACCGGCCATCATCAGGTCGCGGATCATGGATTCAACGTCGCGGCCAACGTAGCCGACCTCGGTGTACTTGGTGGCTTCCACCTTAACGAAGGGGGCGGCGCAAAGCTTGGCTAGGCGGCGGGCTATCTCGGTCTTGCCCACCCCGGTGGGCCCTATCATGAGGATGTTCTTGGGCGCTACCTCGTCGCGCATGGATTCTGGGAGGCGCTGGCGGCGCATGCGGTTGCGCAGGGCAACGGCAACCGCTTTCTTCGCCTTGTTTTGACCCACGATATAGCGGTCAAGCTCGCTGACTATCTGCTTGGGGGTCAGGCTCTCAAAGTTTTCGGTCATGGGAGTATCTCCTCAAGCACGATCCTGTCATTAGTGTAGATGCAGATACCGCCGGCAATCTTGAGGGCGCGTTGGGCGACCTCAGACGCGCCAAGCGTGGCGCCTGAGTCCAGATAGGCCAAAGCGGCGGCCTGGGCGTAGGGGCCGCCGGAACCGATGGCGACAACCCCGTTCTCAGGCTCGATCACGTCTCCGGAACCGGAGAGAAGGAATGTACGCTCACGGTCCGCGACAAGGAGCATGGCCTCCAGCTTGCGCAGCATCTTATCAGTGCGCCAATCCTTGGCAAGCTCTACCGCGGCCCGGGTGAGGTCGCCGGAATACTCTTTGAGTTTCGTCTCAAAGCGCTCAAAGAGGGTAAAGGCGTCCGCCGTGGCGCCGGCAAAGCCTAAGAGGACCTTGCCCTCATGGATCTTGCGGACCTTTTTGGCATTGGCTTTCATGACGGTATTGCCCAGTGTCACCTGGCCGTCTCCGGCCATGGCCGTGGCCCCGCCAGCGCGAACGCAGATGACGGTAGTGCTGCGAATTCTGTTTTCATTTGATCGCTCAGGCATGGGGGTGGGCCTCCGTGTAGACTTTCTTAAGGCGCTCTAGGCTTACATGGGTATAGATCTGGGTGGTGGAAACGCTGGAATGACCCAGGATCTCCTGAACGATACGGATATCCGCCCCGCGATCCAAAAGATGGGTTGCCAGGCTGTGCCTAAATGTGTGCGGGTGAAGGTTCTTTCCCAGATTCGAGCGGCGCGCCCACTGATAGACGATATAGGCCGCGCCACGAGGACTCAAGGCGCTCAAACGCTGGGAAAGAAATACAAAGCCTGAATCGGCGCGGCCGGAAAGGCGGGCAGCGCGGATGCGCAGGTATTCGGCCAAGGCCTCTTTTGCCTTGGAGTTTAAGAAAACGATGCGCTCCTTAGAGCCCTTACCCATGACGCGCGCCTCAGCGCGGGGCAAGGAAAGATCCTTCACCCGTAAACCGGTTACTTCCGAAAGGCGGCAACCGGTGGAATAGAAAAACTCTAGCAGGGCACGGTCGCGCAAGGAGGCGAAGTCCTTGCCGTTGGGAAGATCCAGGAGGGCGGCCGCCTCATCCGCGAAGAGAAACTGCGGCAGGCTACGTTTTGTCTTTAAGCCGCGCAGTCCCAGGCAGGGATCGGCCTGGCAGAGGCCGTACTTGACGCAGTAGGAAAAGAGGCCGCGCAGGGCGGAGAGCATGCGATTGATGGACGTCTCTGAGAAGGACCTTTGGGAAAGACTGGCGATAAAGCCGCGCACATCCTCAGGCAGGGCGGCTTCGATATTCTTATCCAGGAGATAGGCCTCGAACTGACCGAGGTCAGCGGCATAGGAGGAGAGGGTTCGCGGAGAGAGGCCGCGGACGGATTCAAGGTATTCTAAGTATCCTTCCTTTACCGATTTCAGTTTTCCATCTCCTTCCCCCTGGGGCGATCCGCTTTCCGCTTTCATATACGCTTACAAAGCCCAATCCGCTATCATGTCGCGGGCGCTTTCCACCAAGGCTGCGCCCTCTTCGCGCAGCTTTTTACAGCCTAAGCCCGCGTCGCCTTCCATGCCCTCCGGCAGGACAAAGAGATCCCGCCCCTGGTCAAGGGCAAAGTCTGCCGTAATAAGAGCGCCGGAACTCTCTGGCGCCTGCGCCACTAGAACCGAACGCGCTAGCCCGGAGATGATCCGGTTGCGTTCGGGGAACCTGAATTTCATAGGCTCGAACCCCGGAGGGTACTCGGACAAAAGACAGCCGCCGTTAGAAAGCATTTTTTGCGCCAAGCCGATGTGGGAGCGCGGATAGACTTGATCTATACCGCAACCTAGAACGCCGATAGTCATGCCCTTGGCGGCCAGGGCCCCCTCGTGCGCCGCCCTATCAATGCCCAGGGCAAGACCGGAGACAACGGGAATCCCCAGACCGGCAAGCTCGGCAGCTATTTTTTTCGTCTTGCTAAAAGCGGCCATTGAAGGCTTGCGGGTGCCGACGATTGCCGCGCAGGCCTTGCTAGGGTCCGGCAAGGGGCCGCGCCTAAAAAGGACAAAGGGCGGCTGGGCAATCTCCCTCAGCAAAGGCGGAAAATCAGCGTCTTCTATCGTCAACATGGCAATACCGCGGCTTGAGCAAAACTCAGCGCTTTTTTTCGCGGCCTCAAGTGCGAGGCCCCCAGTCCAGCCGGCTTGCCTAAAATCCCTGCCTAAACGTCGCGCGAGCGCTTCTTGATCCAAAGCGGCAACTTCTTCCCCATCGGCGCAGCGCCCAAAGAGAACAAGGCGCTCGGCAGGTTTGAGAAAGTCAATATGCGACAAGGCCAAGGCCGCCATAAGGCGTCCGCTCAGGGGAGCTTTCATTTGTTTTGATACAACTCCTTGAGGGCGGCGTCCCGATTGCGGAGCGCGTCTTGTTTTAGGTTTTCAGGCCCGGTCAAATTGAGGATGGATTCATAGGCGGATGCCGAATCCTCATAGCGCCCCAGGGAATAGAGGGCGCGGGCGTAGAGGAAGCGTGAATTGAAGTCGTTGCTGTTAAGGGCCATGTAGCGTTCCAGGGGCTCGATAGCCTCCGCCGGTTTGCCAAGCTCAAAAACGCGCAAGACGGCCAAGGCGTAAAGGCTGCGGTTATGCTCCGGGTCAAGCTCGAGGGCGCGGATATAAGCGCGTTCGGCCCTTTCAAGGTAATCCCTTTTTCTTTCTTCCGAGCCCTCTACCAGGCCTATCTCAGATTTTGACATGTTGGCCGCGCAGAGCCCAGAGTAAAAAAAGAGACTGGGGTTCTCAGGGGCGATGGGTATAGCTTGGCTGAAGGCCTCAAGAGCCTCCCCGTACATACGTTTTTCAACATAGGCTAATCCAAGCAATTTGTAGTAATAGACAATTTTATTGGAGGCTTGCACCTTTTTCTTGACGAGGTCCTGGTACTGCAAGATTGCCGACTGTATCTCAAGAACGTTAGTGGTGGATTCATTCATTCTATCCAGCCGACCCTCAAGAGTCATGAGTTCCTTGAAGTCGGCACCGCAGGAAGAAAAACCTAGCAGGCTGAGGAAGGCTAAGGCGTTCAAGATGATCGCTTTTACGGATTTTTCCATCATCAGTCCCCTTAGGCCCGCGGGCCGAATTCCTTATAGGCGCGCTTAAGCTCGGCGGAATCAACGTGGGTGTAGATCTGGGTAGTGGCTATGTCCGAATGGCCTAAGAGCTCTTGCACCGAGCGCAGGTCTGCTCCGCCTTCCAGCAAGTGGGTGGCAAAGGAATGACGCAGGGTATGCACATGGGCGTCCAAACCGGAGCGCGCGCGAATTTCCGTAAAGCGTTTCCAAATGCCCTTGCGGGAAATCGGGCGGCCGAAGCGATTGAGAAAAACGCTGTCGCTCAACTTCATGCCACGCAGTTTGTCCCGCGCTTGGTCCAGGTAACGGTCTATCCAAAGCGCCGCCTGCTCTCCGTAGGGAATAAGGCGCTCCTTGCGGCCCTTGCCGGTAACGCGCAGGAGCCTTTCCTTGCGGTAAAGGCAGGAGAGCTTGAGCTGGCAAGCCTCGGATATACGCAGGCCGCAGGAATAGATAAGCTCAAAGAGGGCGCGATCTCGCAAACCGTTGGGCGTATCGATCTCAATCAAGGCAAGAAATTCATCTACTTCCCCACGGGAGAGCACGTCGGGCAGGCGAGACTCAAGTTTGGGGCTCGAGAGCCCTTGGGCGGGATTGTCCACGCGTTTACCGGAGAGCACAAGGTAGGCAAAGAGAGAATGGAGACTGGAGATGACCCTGGCCATGGTGCGGCGCGCCAAGGATTCGTTGCCGGCCATGCGCCCCGATTGCCGCGCCACAAGGTACTCAAGCAGGTCTCGCGGCTGGGCGATGAGGGCGGATTTTCCGGCTGATTCAAGCCAGATAAGGAAAAAAGACATTTCCCGCAGGTAGACCTCTACCGTGAGGCGGGAGAGGCGTTTTTCAGACACGAGCCAGGAATGGTATCCGGGCACCTTGGCATCTACGGGGGACCAGTCCGCCATAATGAAAACTAACCCCGCTCCTGAGACGCGAAGCGATTTTTCTCACGAATGACGGTGGGAATGTCAAGCTCCTCGGGGAAGGCGCCGTTGCGCGAACTCAAGCCCCTGGCTCCCGGGCGGTCGGTGATGGAGCGCCATTCCTCCCACTGGATGAAGTCTCCCTCAACGGTTTTCTTTTCCACGGCGCTCTCCTTGATGCGGATGCCGGACTGGAAACCTGTGGCGATGACGGTCACGCGAATCTCATCCTTAAGCGAGCTGTCGCAAACCATGCCGGGGATGATAAGGGTATCCGGGGAAGCGGATTCGGTAATGGTTTGGATGACATCCTGGAATTCGAAGAGGGTCATGTCCTCGCCGCCGGTGACATTGACGAGAACGTTCTTGGCGCCGTCGATGGCCACGTCCTCAAGCAGAGGGTTGCGGATTGCGGCGATGGCGGCGTCTACGGCGCGATTATCGCCCTTACCAACGCCGATGCCCATTAAGGCGTCGCCCTTGCCCTCCATGGTGGTCTTTACGTCGGCGAAATCGATATTGACGTCACCGGCTATAGTAATGACGTCTGAAATGCCTTGTACGCTTTGGCGCAAGACATCGTCCGCGGTGCGGAAGGAATCCTTTACCGATGTACGCTTGTCAACGACCTTGAAGAGCATCTGGTTGGGTATGACAATCAGGGTGTCAACGCATTCCCGCAGTTTGGCAATACCGTTTTCAGCCAATTGCATCTTTACCCGCCCCTCGAATTCAAAGGGCTTAGTAACGACGCCGACGGTAAGCGCGCCGATCTCCTTGGCAACCTGGGCAATGATGGGCGCGGCTCCGGTACCCGTGCCGCCGCCCATGCCGGCGGTGACAAAGACCATGTTCGCGCCGCGCAAGGCTTGAATGATGGCCTCACGATCCTCATTGGCGGCGTTTTCACCGACCGGAGGCTTGCCGCCGGCGCCTAGGCCGCCGGTTAGGCGCGTGCCCAGCGCCAGCTTTACCGGGGCGCGGGAGCAATTGAGGGCTTGCACGTCGGTGTTGGCAACGATGAACTCAACGCCGGATAAACCGGAATCGATCATCCTAGTAACCGCGTTAGAACCGCCGCCGCCCACCCCGATCACTTTTATGACTGTCGGCGTGACCCTCCGCTCCAAAGCGCCGTCGTTGTTATCGCCTGAACCCTCGATCATCCCGAATTTCATAATCCCCCCCGGTTTTACCGCGCAACTTTCGCTCGCGGTTTTTATTATATCGATCGTTCCATCGTCCGCTCATGCGGCCGCGGTTTATACTCAAACTAAAAGAACTCCCGTTTAATCCATTGCGCGAACTTAGTCAGCTTGCCGTTGGAGGAGCTTGCCTTGCGTTGCTTGGGGCCCGGATCCTGGTTCTGTAGCTCCTCGATTCCCGCCAATACCAAGCCCACCGACGTAGCGTACTCCGGGCTTTTGAATTCCTCCACCAAACCGCCTAAGCCTGTGGGTATGCCGATGCGCACCGGCAAGCGAAACACCTGGTAGGCTAGCTCGGCTATCCCCGGCATTTGAGCGCAACCGCCGGTAAGGACAAGGCCGCCGCCTAGATGGGAAAGGTAGCCCATGCCCTCAATCTTCTCCCGCGCCATGGTAAGAATTTCTTCCATGCGCGGTTGCATAATGCGACAAAGCTCGCGACGCGGAAGGCGGCGCGGCGAACGGCCGCCTACGGAAGGAATGATGACTTCCTCATCGTCCTCAACCAAAGACTCGAAGCAGCAACCGGATTCGATCTTTATTTTTTCAGCGCCGTCGGCCGGCAGAGCCAGCATGATGGAAAGATCCCCCGTCACTTGGCTGCCGCCGGCGGGTATGACGTTGGCGTAGTAGGGCGAGCCGCCCATAAAAACAAAGACGTCGGTGGTGCCGGCGCCTAAGTCCACCAAGAGACAACCGAGCTCTTTCTCGTCATCGGTAAGGACGGCGCGTGAAGCGGCCAGGCTCTGCAAGACTAAACCATCAACCTTAAAGCCCGAGCGATTGACGCAATTGACGAGGTTTTGGGCGCAGGTGACAGAGCCGGTGATGATATGCACCTCTGACTCCAAGCGCACGCCAATCATGTCCAGGGGGTTCTTAATCCCCTTTTGGTCATCGACGATATACATCTGCGGAATCACGTGGAGTATTTCTCGGTCCATCGGTATGACGACGGCCTTGGCGGCCTCTATCACCCGATCCACGTCGTCTTGGGTTATTTCCTTGCCGCGCCCGGTAACGGCCACGACGCCGCGAGAATTGATGGCCTCGATATGGGCGCCGGCTATGCCAACCCAGCAGGAAGCGACTTCCCTGCCCGACATGAGTTCGGCCGCTTCAACGGCCTGGGAGACAGCTTTTAGCGTCGCCTCGATATTGACGACTACGCCCCGTCGCAAACCGGTCGATGGCGAAGAACCAACCCCGGTCACCACAAAGCGACCGGTATCGTCTTCTTCACCGATGACGGCCCTGACGTTGGCGGTGCCTATATCGAGCCCGACGATCATTGTTTCGCTCAAGCTCCTCCCTCCTTGTTTTTATAGACGATGGTCCCTGAACGCAGATCTACCTCACGCACCGTCGCTGCCAAGCCGCGCTTTTCCATAACGTCCAGGATCAAGGCGGCTGATTTGAGGTTTTCGGCGCTTACGCTGGTGGAAACGCGGATAGGGACATTGGACATAATTGAATAGATGAGGCATTCGCCGCCCTCAGCGGATTTCTTGACATAACGGAATTCAGAAACCATGTTCAGCATGGGAGCGTCCGTTTCTTGTATCGAGGCTATAGAGGCAAGCAATGGAAGAAGGATATTCGGCAAGCGCGTGCCTGGACGCGGATCCTCTATCCTCAGCCCGGAGAGGACGGGAAGATTCACCTCGTCATCCAGCTCGGCAATGGCAAAGAGCACGCCCTCAGAATCAACAAGGGCCGCGCGCGCGCGGCCATCGATCTCGCAAAGCGCAGCGACGACGGCGGAACGGCCTTGAATGCGTATGAGAACCGTGTCTGGAAAGACCTTTGAAACCTCGGCGCTGCGGATAAGGGGCTCGGCCAAGAGAGCGGCTTTGATGGCGCTTTGGGAAATGCTGAAGAAAGACTGTTCGCCGTAGGCTACGTCGAGCCTTAAGCTTAAGAGCTGGGCATCTATCCGCGGCGGGCACGTGATATCCCAATGTTTTATAGTGGATCGCGTCCCGGCAAAAACCACCAAAGTGGCGCAAAGGCCTAAGACAATAAGAAGGAGTATCAGCGGAAGGGGTTTGAAAACCCTCGCCGCTTTGGACGCGACGGGTATTGCCTGAGAGCTTGATTGTGCATCCACGAAGGATGCCCGGCGGGTATAGCTGGTTCCGCTCATAGGGAAGCCTCGCTGTGCGTGATGGCAGTCTTAGACACGTTGAGAACAAGGCCGATGCCGATCATGGTCATGATGAGCGATGATCCGCCGGCGGAAAATAGCGGAAGGGGAATCCCCGTCGCGGGAATGAAGCCCGCGGCCACTGAAAGATTAAGCAGGACTTGCAGGGCCATGGAAACCGATACGCCGAAGGCGAGGTAGCGCGGGAAGAGGGAGGGGGCCCTGGACGAGACGCGGAAGCAACGCAGGATGAACCAGGCCCAGACGGCAAAGAACATCAAGACGCCTATAAAGCCGACTTCTTCCGCGAAGGCAGAGAACACGAAGTCCGCGTGCACCTCGGGTATGCCCGCCAACTTTTGCGTGCCTAAGCCAATCCCCTTTCCAAAGGCCCCGCCGGAGCGGACGGCGCGCAGGGAAGAAAGCATCTGATAGCTCATCCCGCGCGCGTCATAGTCGGGAAAGAGGTAGGTGATGATGCGATGCAGGCGGAACTCGCTGGTAATGACGGAGAGCAGGCCCAGCGGAAGGATGATGGAGAGAAAGGCCAGGAAAAAACGCAGAGGCAAGCCGGAGATCCAAAACATGGAGAGGGCGATGATGGCCAGGATGGCGGCGCTGGAGAGGTCGTTTTGTGCAAAAA
The DNA here is from genome assembly GCA_041739325.1 of Treponematales bacterium. Lineage (GTDB taxonomy): Bacteria > Spirochaetota > Spirochaetia > Treponematales > JBGSOB01 > JBGSOB01. Next base: position 30,488 of record JBGSOB010000029.1, on the reverse strand, counting down.
CCAAGAGTATAGCCGCGGAGCTTATAAGAAGCGGGGGTAAGAGACCATTGAGGATGTCTTGGGATTTTTCCTCACTGTTTTTTTTGTCGAAGATATGGGCTAGGTAGACGATCAAAACCGGGCGCAGCAACTCCGAGGGCTGGAATGAGCGCCCCATTAAGTAGATCCAGCGATGGGCGCCGTTCTTTTCCCCGCCGATAAAGGGCAGGAAGGGAAGGAGCTGGGCCAGCAGGGAAAAAATAAGGAGGATCTTAACGCCCTTGCGCAGGGTCTCGGTTTTTACCGCGGAGATAAGCAGGCATGCGGCTAAGCCGATAGCCATGAAGATGGCTTGGTTTGAAAGGAAGAGGGTGGGATCATTGAAGAAACGCGTGGCGTAACCGTAGGAGGCGGAATAGAGAACAGAGAGGCCTACCCCGCCTAAAAGCAGGACCATGCCGAAGAGGGGCAGGTCTATGCTTGGCCGGGACAAGACCCGGTCCGTCCTGAATTCCTTCATCACTGCGTCTTTAGGGTAGAGAGTGCGAGTATGGCGAACATGCCGCCGAGAATCCAAAACCTGGTGACCACCTGGGTTTCCTTCCAGCCCTTGAGCTCGAAGTGGTGATGCAGGGGCGCCATCTTGAAGATGCGCTTGCCGGTAAGCTTAAAGCCGGCTACCTGGAGCACGACCGACAGCGCCTCGAGCATATAGGCCCCGCCGATGATATAGATGAGGATCTCCTTTTTCAGGATGAGGGAGAGGATTCCAAAGCTCCCCCCGATAGCCAGGCTGCCCACATCCCCCATAAAAACCTCGGCGGGGTGTGAGTTGAACCAGAGGAAACCGACGCAGGCGCCCAAGAGGGCAAGGCAGAAAATCGTGAGCTCGCTTGAACCGCGCACGAAGGGGATATCAAGATAGGAAGCGAAGTCGGGCCGGCCGGTAAGATAGGTGAGGGCCGCCAAGGCAAGCAAAACGATGATGGCCAAGCCGCTGGCAAGGCCGTCCAAACCGTCTGAAAGATTGACGGCGTTCGACCACCAAGCAACATGGAGGACGGCCAGGGGTATCCATAGCAGCCCTAGATCCACTACCGGGTTTTTGAGGAAGGGAATATAGAGCTGGGTGGTTTCAGCTGTGCGGTTAAAATAGAGAACAAGGACGGCCGCGGTAGACACCCCAAGCTGCAAAGCAAGCTTGAGCTTGGCCGAAATACCGTCTGAGTTGCGCATCTTTATCTTGAGGATGTCGTCTAAAAACCCAATAAGCCCGAAGGCGAGCAAGGAAAGCAGGCAGACCCAGGTGTAAAGATTCTGCAGGTCCTCCCAGAAAAGGACGGCAATAGCCACGGAGAGAATGATGAAGATGCCGCCCATTGTCGGCGTGCCGGACTTAACCTGGTGGCTCTGCGGCCCATCCAGCCTGATAGACTGGCCGTACTTGAGCACCCGCAGTCTTTCTATGATCTTGGGCGCAAAAAGAAAAAAGATGAGGAGGGCTGTAACCGCGGCGTAAGCTGCGCGGAAGGTAAGATAGCGGAAAACATTGAAAGCGGCGAATTTGTCCGCAAACAGGGATAGGAATTTCAGCATCGCCCTCGTCCTCCACTCATGCGAGTATCTCCTGGGAAAAGCGCTCCATCTGCATGCCGCGCGAACCCTTGACTAAAACCAAATCGCCGCCGGCTAAATAAGCGGCCAGCTCTTGGCTCAGGTCCTGCGCCTTGTCGCTCCAGACCATGTGGCCGGAAAAACCGCTTGTTACGGCGGCCTCGTAGGCAGCCTCCATCTCCGAGCCAAAAAGGAAGAGAGCGTCCGCCTTGGACCCGGCGGCGAGCTTGCCCGCCTGGGCGTGGATGGCCTGCGAAGAATCGCCCAACTCAAGAATGGAACCTAAGAGATAGACCTTGCGTCCCCCGCCCCACTCCACCGAATCGCAAAAGTCGATGGCCGCGCCTAAACTTTCCAAGTTGGCGTTGTAGCAGTCTTGAAAAACCGTCAGCTTTCCGCGCAAAACCTCGCCGCGGCCAAAGAAGGCGCGCATGGAGGCCAAGCCCTCGGAAAAATCCTCTAAGCCGCAGCCAAGCTCGCGGGTTAGGGCCATGGCCCCAAGTGCGTTGCGAACGTTATGAGCCCCCGGCAGGGGGAGGACCACCCGGGACCCCTCCCAGTCGATGGCACTGCCATCTAGTCCCAAGGATTGACTCCCCCTGAAGCCGGGCGTACTCTGAGGTCCGTAACTGATGACGCGGCCCTTGAGGCCGCGCGAAAGATAATCGAAATAGGCATCGCCCTCTGGAATGAAGGCAGACTGGCTTCCATCAAAAAGCGAGAAAATTTTCCTTTTTTCCTCGGCTATCGCGTCTTGGCTGCCGAGAATTCCGATATGGGCAGTCCCTATGTTCGTGATAAGCGCGAGACCAGGAGAGAGGATGGGGACGATGCCGTCCATTTCCCCCCGGTGGTTCATGCCCAGCTCAAAGACCCCCAGCTGGTGATGGGAGCGGACGCGGAAGACGGACAGGGGCAAACCCGTCTCCGAATTGAAGTTGCCCTCATTGCAGACCACGGAAAAACGACGGCTGGCGATGGCGGCTATCATTTCCTTGCTTGTTGTCTTACCGGAAGAGCCGGTAACGCCCACCCGAATCAGATTGGGAAAAAGACGCAGGTACCAAGCGGCAAGGCTTTGGAAGCCCGCTAGGCTGTCCGCGGCGATAAGGAACTCCATGCCTTGGCCCGATAAAAGGGAGAATTCGGTTTCGCGGGCGCGGTAGCCAGCCTCGGAGACAAGGGCGCAGCGGCAGCCTGAGGCAAAGGCAGCCTTGACGAAATCGTGACCATCGGCCTTTTCTCCCTTTAGTGCGATAAAGAGGGATGCCGGGCCAGCTTGGCGTGAATCGATGCAGACAGTGCCGACAGTCAAGTCTGAGGCAGAGGAGAGCCGGCGTAGGCCTACGGCCCCCGAAAGCTGGGAAAGATGGAAGAGTGCTTCGCCCCGCGCCTGCGGATTATTGTCAGTCCGTTTCGCCTGTTCCATGCTTGAGTTCCACCCGGAGAATGTCCCGGGCTCCCGCCTTTTTTAAGCCAAGTTTTTCACGCGATATGTCAACCACGCGAGAGGGCGCCTCAAGCGCCGAAACGGCCGTTATCAGCCGCTTGTTATTTTCAATCCAAACACGTTGCTCAGCTTCCAATCTTTCCATTTCCTGCCGCATGGCCGTGTAGCGGTAGGCCTGGGCCACGTTGAGCCCAAACAAAAGGGGCACGCTCAGGATGGCCGCGAACATCAACAGGTTCTTCACCTTCTCCCCTCTCCCTTAGGCCGCGATCTCGCGCAGCTTCTTGATAACCCGCAGCTTGGCGCTCCTCGAAGGCGGGTTCAGCTCAACCTCCGCCTCTGAGGGAAGGATGGGCTTGCGGGTGAGCAAGTCACAGGCCCGGCTTCCCCCGCATACGCATACCGGAGCCTGTGGCGGGCAGACGCAATCCTTTGACATCGCGCGAAAATAGCGCTTGACGATGCCGTCCTCAAGGGAGTGAAAGCTTATGACAGCCAAGCTTCCCCCAACCTTCAATCTTGCCACGGCCCCCGCCAAGCCACGCTCAAGCCTACCCAGCTCGTCATTGACGGCGATGCGCAGGGCTTGAAAGCTCCTAGTAGCCGGATGAAGCCTTCCGCGCCGAACCTCCGGCGGAACGGCTGCCCAAATAATGTCAGCCAAGGCGGCGGCGGTGCCAATCCGGCCCGAGGATCGGGCGGCTACGATGGCCCGCGCAATGCGCCGCGAATAGCGCTCCTCGCCATAGCGATAGATGATGTCGGCAAGGACATCCTCCCTCTCCTCCCCTATCAAATCAGCGGCGCTGCGCCCCTGCCGAGAATCTAGCCGCATGTCCAAGGCCTCATCCTTGCGGAAGGAAAAGCCGCGGTTGGAAAGCTCGTAATGGAACATGGAAATTCCCAAGTCCATCAGTATCAGATCCGGGCGGGCCGCGCCCTCAGAAGCCAGGTACTGGTCAAAAAAAGCGTTCACGAACTCAACCCGGGGCCCAAAGGGCTTCAAACGCTCACGGGCCCGCTCTTGCGCCTGCGGATCGGCATCAAGGCCGATAACCCGCAAATGCGGAAATTCACTCAAAAAAGCGGCCGTATGCCCGCCCTCGCCCAGGGTGCAGTCGAGCAAGAGGGACTGGCCTTCCTGGGGGCGGAGCCACTCCATGCATTCAGGCAACATCACCGGGACATGGATATCTTCCATAGCCGCTACATCCCAATATCGCCGAGCTGTTGCTCGACGGCGGCAACGACGCTTGAACTGCGCGGCTCAAGGTACTGGGCGTATTCTGTGGAATCCCAGATCTCCAGGCGTTTTATCACGCCGGCCACGACGCACTCGCGCCCCTCGCCTAGGTGGGCGTATTCACGCAGGGACTGGGGAATGGATACCCGACCGGTCTTATCGATCTCCACTTCTTGGGCGGGGGCGATAAACCAGCGCTGGATAAGGCGGGAATTCTCATTAAAGAGGGATGTCTTCTCCATGATCTTTTGAACCAAGGTTTCCCAATGCTCAGCCGGGAAGAGCCAGAGGCAGGGCTCGATGCCTTGGGTCAAAACAACGGAGGATCCAGGGAGCATATCCCGCAGCTTTGCGGGCAGGGTGAGTCTTGCTTTTTCATCCAGAGTGTTCCTAAACATGCCACTCAGGTAATTCATCCCACAAACTCCCTCAAATCCCCACTATTTCCCACTAGCAACCTAATAATTGCTCCTGAAAGGAGATTCTGTCAACATGGGAAAAAGAAACTCGAATTCGAAAGGAGGGAAAAAGCTGATTTTACCCCTACGTATGTGTAGTAGTTGCTGAATTGAGGGGATTTTCTTAAGAAAGAGAGTGAAAAAAGACTCAGGTCTAGGAAGGAAGTCGTTCGTCGATGGCGGACATGAGGCGAAGGGCGATGCGCTCTGCCTCCTCGAGGCCAAGATCCAAGGCAGGGCGAGGCGGCCGCTGTGGGGAGGCAGGAGTAGAGGATTCCGAACGTGAGCGGAGCTCATCGGCGAGCATGAGGGAGGCTAGGATGGCAAGCTTAAGGGGATCATCGGACTGGGTTTGGGCTTGAACAATGCGGATATTGGCTTCAATGACGTCGAGAAGGCCGCGTATGTAGTCGGGGGATTCGTCTGATTTGATAGAAAAAGAGGTTCCGAGAAGCTCGATAAGGACCGAGTTCACGCGATATACCGAACCTAGAAGATGTCCAGCTCGTCGGAGCCCTGGCCTGAGGCTGAAGGCTCGCCATCCTGTGGAGTTTGAGCGAGTGGGGTTGCCAGCTCGGCTTCTTCCTCTATCTCGGAGATAATCTCTTCGGTTTCGTCTATCTCAACCTGGGCCTCAATCACATGGGCCTCAATCACATGGGCCTCGGGGGCGGCAGGGATGCCTTGAGCGGCATGGATATCCTCAAAGGCGTTGAGCTTTTCAAGGGCATTGAGTATGCCCTCCTCGATCCGGCCCTGATCCTGTTGGAAATCTTGAATGAGGATCTCAAGGTCCTTGATCCGACCCTCATAGCCGGTAAGGCGCTCGCGCAGGGCGGCGTTTTCCGACGTAAGTTTGTCGATATAGGACAGGGCCTTGGCGACCCTTGTTTCCAGGCTACGGACCTGATCGAGGCTGAGCATATCCTAGACCCCAACCGCCGCTTTGACGCTGGCCATGACGGCCTTGAAGGCAATCGGATCCTCGATAGCGAGGTTGGAAAGGGCCTTGCGATTGATAGTGACCTGAGCCTTGGCCAATCCCTCAATAAAGCGGGAATAGCTCATACCCTCGGCGCGGCAGGCGGCGCTGATACGGGTAATCCAGATCTGGCGGAAATCGCCCTTGCGGTCCTTGCGGTCCCGGTAAGCGTACACGAGGGCCTTGGCGACTGAATCCTTGGCAACCTTGTAATTTGAATGGCGGCGTCCCCAGTAACCCTTCGCGATCTTGAGGATCTTCTTGCGATGGTCTTTTCTCCTGGTACCGTCTACTGCTCTCGGCATAGTATTCTCCTTAGTCTATATACAGATACGATTTTTCCGGGGGCCGCCCGCGCCCGCATAGGGGGCGAAAGCGGGGGCGATGCCCACAGGATCAACCGTAGGGCAGAAGCGTCTTCTTGACCCGCGGGGCCATGTCCGAGGACAGGATTCCGGACTTGCGCAGGGAGCGCTTGCGCTTGGAGGACTTCTTGGTCAGGATATGGCGAAGATTCATCTTCTTATATTTGACCTTCCCCGATCCCGTCAGGGAGTAGCGCTTTGCGGCGCTTTTCTTTGTTTTCATCTTGGGCATGGCGTCAATTCCCCTCTTTCGTCGTTTCTTTCGGCGTTTCTTTGGCCATTTCTTTGGCCGCATCTTGCGTCTCTTCAGACGTGGCGCCGGGCTTAGGCAACTTTACCTTGGGCCCGAGCATCATAGACATAAAACGCCCCTCCATGAGAGGCGCTCTCTCCAATACATACTCGCCGCCGAGCCGCTCAAGGACTTGTTTAAGAACCTCAAGACCCAGTTCGGTGTGGGCAAGCTCGCGGCCACGGAAGCGGACGGTTACCTTGACCTTGTTCCCCTCATCGAGGAAGGTCTTGACGTGCTTGGACTTAAAGTCCAGGTCGTGGTCGTCTATCTTCGGCTGCATCCGGATTTCCTTCATTTTCTGAAGTTTTGACTTCTTCTTGGAATCCCGGACCTTTTTTTCCTGCTCAAACTTGAACTTTCCGTAATTGAGGATCTTGCACACCGGAGGGCTGGCTTGGGGCGCTACCTCAACGAGATCCAGACCAGACTCTTTGGCCATCTTGATAGCGTCAAAGGTGGTGAGAATACCTTTTTGGTTCCCCTCATCGTCAATAAGACGGACTTCTCGTACGCGGATCTGTTCGTTGATCCGCAAATCCTTGTCAGCCAACTGACCTCCTTATGCACTCCATGAACAGAATAGCCGATACTAGCACAGCTCCCCCATCGAGTCAAAGGGGGAGACTGGCCAGGATTGCGCCTTTCAACGAAGAAAGACGGGGGCCGGCGGGCAAATATAGCAAGTCGGGCCGCCCCTGTCCATAGGGCTAAGCCTTAACGCTACCAGGAAATCCTTGAGAAAAGGCAAAATTTTCCGATATTCGATCTATGATGGGAAAGCAGGGCGAAAGCCTCCATGGAAAACTTGAAGAACTTGCATGCAACGAGGAATCCAGCCGCGGCCAGTTCCGCGCATGCCTGGCTCGGGCAGCCAGGCCCCAGCTCAAGAGCCTCATTCTCGCCATATGCGATCAAAAGGCTAGAAAGGCTGAAAAAATCCGGGCTATCGAGGCCTCAAGGGAATTTTCAGCCTCATCTTTGCCGGAAATATTCCTTCCCAGCCTAGAAGGGGATGGCTCTGATGAGCTTGAAATCCTCTCCTGGGTGGCCAAGACGGAGGAATACCTGGCCCAGTCCTATGAGACTTTTGCCCAGGCCTTGGGTTGCCAGAGCCCTGAAGGAGCCCTTTTAGCATCACTTGCCGCGGATTCGCGCAAGCACGCAACCTGGGCCCAGGATAGGCTGGATCTTCAAAGACTCTAACCCGGTTGATATGGGCCGGGGCGACATGCTACCTTTGCGGCTATGAGCCTCTTCCTATTAGCCAGCCCTACCCTCGCCTTCTTCATCATCTTGAGCACGGGCTTTTCAGACGCGATTAAGGACAGCCTCCGGCTCTTTCTCCAGGGCTTGGCGGCATCGACCCTTGCCCTGGCCCTTGTTTACCTGAGCCGCTATCTCATCCCCGATACACCAGGTTCGTTTCTCGGCCTTCTCCATCACTGGTACTATGAATTTTTTTGCTATCTGGCGGTGGGAATAACGGTATTCACCCTTGTGCCGGCATACCGGCAGGGCTATGCGGATAGGGGCAGACGCCTCCTCTCCTTCCTCTTTGGGACGATGGCGCCGGCGGGCTTTGCCACCCTTCTGGCCGTGGACTATATCCGCGACCCCTACTATCTCTTTATGTTGCCCCTGCTGAGAATTGCCGTCCTTGTTCTCGTCTCACGCGCGGTACACGCGGCCATAGGGGAATTCGGCGTCCGCCTTGCCCTCCTGGTCCTCGCGGCCCTGAGCCTGAGCTTCTTACCGGCCCTGAGCGCCCTCTTCCAATTTTGGAATATGCGCCTCCTCGCCCTCCTCTTTTTCAGCCTCTCCATCGGATCCGCCATCTTTTTCTTCCGCGGGATATTGGAGCATACCCTGCGCCAGGAGATCCGCGCCTTCAAAGAGGGGCTTTAGAGTCCTAAGGCCGCCAGAGCTGCCTCAATATCCTTTTTTCTAAAAGGCTTGGCGATGGCCCCATTAAAGCCGTAACGAAGAGGCTCTACCATGACGGGGTTATCCGAATAGCCGGAGGCCACCAGGACAGCTTGGTGAGGGTTGAGTTTTCGGATTCCCTCAAGTACGGCCAAGCCGCCTGAGCTTCCGGGAATAGTCAGGTCAAGGATACAGAGCAGGGGAGGCCGGCCGGCCTCAAGGGCGCGGCTAAAGGCAGACAGGGCCTGGGCGTCGTCAGCGGCCTCGCTCACGGAAAACCCCAAAGCGCTTAGTAGACTCGCGTAAATGCGCCGAATTGAGGCCTCATCGTCCATCACCAAGACATCTCCCCGCTGGGCCGCCTGAGTGCCTGTATCGGCCGCCCCTAGCTCGGCTGAGCTTTCGGGCGCTTTATCGGATACCGGCAGGAAAACCGCAAAAGAGCTTCCCTTGCCCAGCTCCGACTCCACGTCTATCCAGCCCTTGTGGCGTTGCACGATGGAGTAGGCAATGGCAAGGCCCAGACCGTGGCCCTCGCTCTTTGTGCTGAAAAAGGGATCAAAAAGATGGGCTAGGGTTTCGCGGCTCATGCCAATGCCTTGGTCGCGTATGAGGACTTGAACATAGCGGCCAGCATGCTTAGCCGAGCGGGGCCGGGTTTGATTTTTTGCGCTTATCCACAGGCTTCCCCCAGAGGGCATGGCTTGCTTGGCGTTGATGAGCATATTGTCAAAGACTTGGCTCATCTGGTTCTCGTCGCATTCGCAGGGCCAGAGCCCCTCCTCTATGTCCAGCAGGGGGGAAAGATGGGAACCGGCGAGTGCGAACTGGGAGCAGCGCCTCAGCAGGGAACCTATGTCCGTGCTACGTAGCTGGGGCGCCCCGCCCTTGGCAAAGGTGAGAAGCTGCTGGGCTAGGGCCTTGCCGCGCTCGAATACTTCAGAGGCGTCCGCAAGGAAGGCCTGGGCTTCAGTAAGAGAGCCGGCTTCAAGGGAAAAGGAAGCGAGCTCGATAAAGCCAAAGAGGCCACTTAAGAGATTATTGAAATCGTGGGCTATGCCCCCGGCAAGAACCGCCAAGGATTCAAGGCGGCCGGCTCGCGCCAAGGACTCGTCCGCCTTCCGCTTTTCGCTAATGTCTTGATTGAGGCCGTAGACCCTCTTGGGGGAACCGTCCGGGAATGTCTCAAGGCGCCCAGTCACGATGATGGTACGCAGTTCTGCGCTTCCCGGCCTGCCCAAGCTCACTTCAAGGCTTTTTTGCCCGCCGAGGCTGATGAGCTCATGTAAACCCGCTTGGAGGCGCTGTCTGTCCTCTGGCCTAAAACATCGCAGAACCTCAGGAAGGAAGGGCTTACTCTCCGCCGGAAGCCCGAGCATCCGCAGGGCTTCCGGCGATGCCTTGAAGGGAGACTCGCCTAAGTCCCAGGACCAGGAACCCACGTGGGAAATCTCCTGGCTCTGATTGAGGTTCATGATGGCTTCTTTAAGCTCGGTCAAGGAGGCTTCCCTCATGGATTCGGCGCGCTTACGCTCGGTAATGCTCTGGAATTCCGAAATGAAGAAACCCTGCTCAGGGCTGTGAACGTTGATATCAAGCCATTCGTCACGGGATTCTATATACCACTCAAAGCGTTCCGGCTTGCCTGAGAGGCAAACCCGCGCATAGGCGTCTAAGAGGCCGGGAGCCTCGCTTCGAAAGGAGGGATAGATATCCGAAAGCCGGCGCCCGCTTACTCCGTGGAGGCCGGTGATGCGCTCAAAGGAGCGATTGGCGCTCAGATAGGTAACGTCTACCGGCCGCTCGCCCTCAAAGACGACGCGGCCGTAGGCGAAGGCGTTCTGCATTTTCTCAAAAAGGAGAAGGTAGAGGGGATCGTCCTTGTCGATCGAGCCGGGCCGGGCAAAGGCTTCCAGGCCCTGTGCCTCATTCATCTGCTTCCCCCCTGGATCATTTTACCTGCTGTGGGTACTTATCCCGCTTGATTTTCTTGCTGGGGGTCTTTTCAAAGGGCTCGGTATGGATGACTACTTTTTTTACGCGGGCAAAATGTGCCAGTTTTTCATTAACGCCCTTGCGCAGGGCGTCTATAAGGTGGGCTGCCTTTTCTTCAAGCACCTTGACCTCTCCGCCAAAGCGCACCATACCGCCCTCAAGGCGCTCCACCCCGCCGGATACCCCGGAGAGAAGGCGTTCGAGGATATCGCCCTTGAGCTGGACTAGGGCGGTAACGCCGTTGGCCTCGTCTCCATAAACCAGGGATTCCTCGACGAAATCAAAGGAATTGATGAGTGCCTCTATCTCTTCCGGATAGATATTTTCCCCCGAGGGCCCGAGGATCATGGTTTTGATGCGCCCGCGGATATAGATCTGGCCCTTGGAGTCTATGGCGCCTAGGTCTCCGGTTTTTAGCCAAAGGTCTTGGGTAAAGCATTCCTTTGTCAGGCCGGGTTCCTTGTAGTAGCCGTCCATGACGATGGGCCCCTTTACTTGGATCTCACCCTCCCCCGCCTCGTTGCGGCTCTCGCCGATGCGGACTTGGATGCCGCGCACGGGGAGTCCGGTGGCACGGTAGACCTGGGCGCGGGGGTGCATACCGGCGATAAGGGGGGAGGTTTCCGTCATGCCGTAACCTATGGCGTAGGGAAAGCCCGCCTCGCGCAGGAACTGCTCCACGTCGGGGGCGAGTGCCGCCCCGCCCACGCCGAAGAACCAGAGCTTGCCGCCGAATGTCTTGCGGAGCTTGGCGCCGGCTATCTTGACGGCTAAAGACTTAAAGAATTTCCGTAGGCCCGCGGCCTTGGGCAGGTGGAGGGCGGCGAGCTTGGGAAAGACCAAGTTGCGCACGATCTTCTCTATGACAAGGGGCACGGAGAGTATCATGGTGGGCCGTAGCTTCTTCATGGCAGGCAAAAGGACGGAGGCTGAGGGGGGCTTGTCCATATAAGTGATGGAGGCCCCGAAGGAAAAGGGGGTGAGGAAGCCCACCGTGCACTCATAGGAGTGGGCGATGGGGAGGATGGAGAGGAGGCGGTCGCCAGGCCGAATGGTTACCACGGAGCTTGTCGCCCAGGCGTCGAAGGCAAGGGCGCGGTGGCTGAGCATGACCCCCTTAGGCCGGCCGGTTGTACCGGAAGTATAGAGGATGGCGGCAAGGTCCGATTCGGATGGCTGGGGAAAGGCATCCCAGGAAACCGGCACCTGGTCTGAGGAATTATTATCAAGGGCAGAATCCGACTCTGAGTCTGCGATGAGGGTTCCTAGGTCGAGAATGGGGCAGAGGCGGTGGGCATCCTCATCTATCTTGTGGGCCATCTTGTCCGACACGACGATGGCGGAGCAGTCCGAGTGTTTGGCGATGGTTGCTATTTGAGCGGGAATAAAATCCGGGAGGATAGGCACGGCGACGTAACCGGCCGATGTAATGCCTAGGTAGGCTATGCCCCACTCTGGTCGGCTTTCTGAGAGGATGACGACCTTGTCTCCCTTATTAAGCCCCATCTCCGCCAGGCGGAAGGCGGCTTGGAGGGCCCCCAGCTCGACGTCGCGATAGCTGTATTCCCGGCCATCTAGCCAGCGCAGGGCCGGCCGCGAGGAAAAACGCCGGGCGGATTCGTCGAGGAGGGCGCGGAGGGTAAAGACCTGGGGTTGCTTCATAGTATGCTCCTAGGGCGAATCGATGCGTACATAGGGTTAATATACATGGTTTTGGGCCTTAAGGGGAAAAAAGATGGTGGACAGAGCGCTGATTTTGGATTGCAAAAGGGCTCGCGTAAGCCTAGGATAGTACCATGAAAACAAGAGACGCCATCGGAGCCTACCTGAAGTCTCCCCTTGCCCTGATTTCCGCCCTTGTCTGCCTCCTTGGCGGCGGGGCCGGCTTAGCCTTTGCCGGGGGAAGTTTCCTCTTAGGCATGGCAGGAGGGGTCTTCCTCTGGCTGGGATTCTCCGTTATCAGCATTCAAAGCCCCAGCGGGGCAAAAGCACTGCTTGCGGTGAGGGATAGGGAAGGCCAAGACAGGGTGGAGAATGCCTTAAGCCAAGCGGCGGAGAGCCGTGAGCGCCTGCGCCGCCTGAGGATAAGCGATCCGGAGATAGCCGCGACCGTTGAGTACCTGATCCAATGCGCCGGGGAGTACCTGGACGCGGGTAAGAAAAACCAAAGCCACAGCCCGGAGGCCGATGCCCGCATCGCGGATAGCCTGGATTCCGTCAACCTCTACCTGAAGGAGCTCGACGAAGCGGCTACCGAGCGCCGCTATAAGCTCTCCGATTCCGACCCCTTCGTTGATGCTAAGGCGCGGGTTAAGGCCATCCTGGTTGACGACGCCCGCGTCATTCGCGAACAAAGAATTCTCATAGACGGCGGCTTGCCGCCTGAAGCCCAGCTACGCGCCAAGGAGGAAATCCGATGAAGCCACACAAGTTCTGCAAAAGCCCAGGTTCCTCTCTACGCGTCTTTGCCCTCCTCCTCCTTGCCGCCCTCAGCGGCGGGCTCTGGGCCCTTGAGGCATCCCTTGAATCCTCCGAAGTGACGGTATTCCTCCGCCCCGACGGCATGGCCGATGTCTATTACCGCTTGGAATGGCGGGCATCGGGCTCAGGGGAGATGCACGGCTTCTACTTCGAAGGGGAGGAAGCCCCAATGGAGTGGAACCCCTCCGGCTGTTTTGCCGACCTCCCCGACGGGCGGCGCTATCCCCTGGCCATAGAAGACTTGGGCGGGGGCCGCTACGACGTAATCATAGAAAAGGGCAAGGGTTTTACCGGTAGGGCCTACTATTTTCTCCAGTACGGCGCGGCCTTGGCCAGAGCAGGCAAGGTTGGCTTGACGGTGAACGATGAGGGAAAGGAGCTGACCTACTTCAATTGGTCGCCGGTGGAGTGGGAATACTCCATGAACTACCAGAGCGTCAGCATCGTCCTACCCATAAGCGCCGCCGGGGCCGAGCTTCCCCTCTCCGCCATGGAGGAGGCGGGACTGCTTACCGAGCCCTTTGTCAACGCGGAAAACAAGATTGACTGTTTCGGCTCAGCCAACGATATGGGGGGGCACTACCTCAGCCTGCGTTTTTATAAGGAAGACATGGGCGCCTACGCAGGCCAACGCCTCCAGTTCTACCTGCCCTCAGAGATCCTACCCATTGAAGCCGCGGAGAGCCGTGAATTCTCCGAGCTATCTTCCGCCGAGGAGGAGACTGCGAGCGCCCAGGAGTACGCGCCCAGCCTCCCCCTGACACAGCGCCTGCGCGCGGGGCTGCGCTCCAACCCCATTCTGACCCTACTCCCCTTTGTCCTCTTCCTGGGCATTGGGACCCTCATCATCTTGGCAAAAAACCGCAAGTTCAAGGACGCCGTGGCAAAGGTGGAGGGTATTGCCTGGGCCGGGGACGCCTGGAACCCGCCCAAACTTTTTTCCGGATCCTATCAGGTGCCCGGCAAGGTGGCGGAAGACCTCCACCCCATCGAGGTAGCCATCCTCTTTGAATTCCTCCTGCCCCGCGTTGCGGCCATCATGGTTGAGGGGCTGCGTGGCCAGGGCATCATCGAAGTCTTGGAAACAGATCCGCTGCGCATCAAGATATTAAGCGCGCGTAAGGCCGAGAGCGAGTACGAAGAGCTTTTCTTGGCGGCCTTCGACGCCGAGGGTCGGGTTCTTTCCGGCCTGATGGCGGACTTCTTTGAAAAGGCCATCTCCAAGCTCCAGGAAAAGATTTGGGACTGCGACCTGGAAGCGACAAAGGCCCACTGGCGCAAGAAGCTACAAGAGGCGGAAGCGGAGCAAGAAGCCGCCGAGAAAAGCGGTTTGGAAGAAGGCAGCAGCTACCACCGCAGTAGCTATAGGTACTATTGGCTCGGCTATTACCACGTGCGCCGCGACAGCCGCTATATGCCGCTGCGCCTGCCGGATTCCTTCCAATCCGGCTACGCAGACTTTATGTCCAGCGCCTCCTGCTTCTCCGGTTGCTTCTCTCCCGAGGGCGTGGGTACGGTATCCGCATGCTATTCGGCCTGCCATAACGCCTGCCATTCCGCCTGCCATTCGGCTTGTCACTCTGCCTGCCATTCCGCCTGCCACTCGGCTTGTCATTCGGCATGCGTGTCCGGGGGGGCCCATTGACCCTTTCCGAGCTTGAGTGGGCAGAAAAATTCTGGAGGGGCATAGAGCCCTATGTGCACCTGAGGGAGGAAGACGCCATCCTCATCCTGCCGCCCAACCGCGTCTTTAAGCTCAACCCCTCCGGTTTGGGAATCCTAGGCATGCTTTCCTCCGGCTCGAGCTTGAAGGATGTCCCCGGTTTACGCGGGGAGCGAATTGAGCAGGTGCAGGCCTTCTTCGACAGCCTGCGCCGGGTCTACGACGGCGAGGCGGTGGGCCTGGATTCCCTGCCCTACGACTTTGACTTTACCCGCCTGCCCATCTTGGGCGAGATAGCCATAACCTACCGCTGCAACCACCAGTGCCTCTTTTGCTACGCCGGCTGCGGCGGGGAGGAAGGCCGTGAAAAGGCCGCCGGGGCCGGGGCCGAAATGACAAGCGATCAAGTGAAGCAGGTTATCGACATCTTTAAGCATAAGGCCAAGATTCCCTTCTTTTCCTTTACAGGCGGCGAGCCCTGCTTAAGAAAGGATCTTGAAGAACTTGCCGCCTACGCCCGCTCCCTGGGGCTGCGGATCAACTTAATTTCCAACGGAAGCCTGATAGATAGGGAAAGGGCGGCTAGCCTTGCCGCGGCAGGGATTGAATCCGCTCAGATTAGCATTGAGGGTTCAACGGCGGCCCTCCACGACGGTTTGACCGGGGTGGAAGGCTCCTTTGAGCGGGCCTTGGCAGGTATCGCCGCCTTGCAAGGGGCGGGAATATCGGTGCAGACGAACACAACCCTAAGCGCGCGCAACGCAGGCGCGGCCACGGATATGCCGGCCTTTCTCAAGGGCCTTGGGGTACATCGTTTTTCCATGAACCTCTTTATCCCCACTGGTAGGGGAAAAACGCAGAGTGATCTCTTTTTGCCCTACGCGCAGATAGGGGCTATCGTTGACGCGGTGAGAAAAGAGGCCTTCCGCCAAGGGCTCACTTTTTTCTGGTACTCCCCCACCCCCTTCTGCCATTACAACCCCATAGCCCGCGGCTTGGGGAACAAGAGCTGCGCGGCCATGGACGGGCTTATTTCCGTGAACCCCTTGGGAGAGGTTTTGCCCTGCTCCTCCTGGGACGAGCCGATGGGAAACCTCTTAAGCCAGGACTTTGATTCTCTATGGTTCTCAGCGCGCGCCGCGCATATAAAACACAAGGGTTACGCCCCGCCAGAATGCGAGGGCTGCTCTTCCTTCGTGGCTTGCCAGGCGGCCTGCCCCCTCTACTGGGAATACGCGGGAACAGCCGAGCTTGCCGGAAAAAAGGAGACAAGGACATGGAACTAAGTTACAAGATCGCCCCCAAACTACCCTTCGTGAGCCGGCTGGCCTTGAGCCTTTTCCTGGCCCTCCTGGGAATAGTCCTGCAATTCACCGTGCACGCCTTTCCAGGCCACATACTCATCTTAGCGGCGGGCATCCTCTTTGCCGCGTCTAATTTCAGCAACAAGCCAAAGGACCTAGGGCTGGAGGACTGGCGGCCGGTGACGGACAGGGAACTCGACCGCATTGCCGACAACCTGCGTCAGTCAAAAAAGATCAAGTTGCCGCCCTATTTTTCAAGCGGCACCGCCATCTTCTTTTTTGTTCTCTGCATCGTCCTTACCTTTTTAGGCTTTATGTTCGACAGCCCGAGCATGTCGCAATTCTGGTTCAACTGCCTCTGCTTTATCGGCCCGGTGTTGGTGAGCGGCTCCGTCAACGTATGGATTCCGGCCGAGCTTAAGATGAAGATGGAGTGCTTCCAAGCCGTCCTTTCGCAGGAGAGGGCCGAGGGCCTAGTGATTACCCCCTACCTGCGCTTTGACAAGGACAAGGAGGGCAAGGAGATCCCGGAAGACGTGCGCTTGATGCTTGAGCATAAACGCATGGCCAACGATTTTGTCGGCATCCAATTGCAAGCGGCCATCAACAACGGGGAGCACGGCAACGTGCCCTATCTCTACGCGGTCTGCCTAACCCGCGGCAAGGGGCCGAGCTTTAAAAAGCTTTCCGGCATGCAAATAGAGGGCTTCGAGATCGAGTGGAAGGAGCCTGATGAGTACGGGGCGGTGGTTGTCAGACAGCAGACCGGCGGTGGGGGCTATCATACCACCACAAGCGATTGCGCCCGGCTTTTCAAGCTCTGCGCCAAGATTTTCAGCTTTGCCACGGAGTGACCTGATGATTAAACTAACTCAGGAGCAGTGCCTTGACTGCGTGAAAAACGGGGAATTCAATAAGGAAATCCTTACTTCGGCTAAGAACGTGGCCATCGTCCTCACCCAGAGTTGGTGCCCGCAGTGGATTAGGATGCGCTCCTTCCTTGAGACTATGAGCGACTCAGAGGAATCAAATATCTATTTCCTGGAGTACGATCGCGAGAGTTTTTTCCGAAACTTTATGCGCTTCAAGGAAGATGTTTTTGGGAACGACCAGGTGCCCTACCTGCGCTACTACCACGGCGGGGTCTTTGGGGGAAGCGGCAACTACGCCAGCCGGGGAGAGTTTCTTTCCCGGTTTGGCCTAGAATGAGTTGCGGGAAAGCGGCAGGCCGATATATACGCCCTCTCCGCCCATGTAGTCTATCTTCTTGCCCTCGATGAGTATTTGCACGTCGTGCACCGTGTTGAAGGCTGTGGCCGTCCACACGATCTGCTTAAGCTGTCCGGCGTAGCCCTCGATACCCAAGGAATTGAACATAAAGGCCTCATTAAAGTTGATTAAGGCCGTCGAGCCGCGCATGGTCACCGAGAGGATCTTTGAGCCCTGGGGGATGAGGCTCACAAATCCGCGAGCAAGCTCATCCGTCGTCGGGCCGCGCATAAGGAGGTTCAAGGCGTCGGTGAGGGGCGAGTCGCTCTGGGGGATGGAACGCTTGATTTCATGGCGGACGATTGAACCGTCGTCTTCAACCTTCACGAAGTAGAGAGAACTGCTGCGGTACTTTGGCTTGGGGCTTTCCGCGGGTAGAGCCGTAGCATGGGTACTGGGGCTTGGGCGGATAGAGCCACTGGGGCTGGCGGAGGGCTTGACGGAGGGGCTACGGCTGGGAACCGCGCTCGGGCCGAGGCTGGGACTGAGGCTTGCTTCCGGGCTGGGCCGGGCCGTCGGGCGTGGGCTCAGGATGGGGGCGCTGGGCCGGGGGCTGGGGCTGGGCTTTCCGCTCCGGGTGCGTAAGAGATTCAAGAAATCCGTGTTCTTGAAGACTTCCTCTATCCTAGCCCGATTGATGAAAAAGAGGAGGCAAATAAAAAGGAAGATTGCCAACCAAATGAGGCAACCGGTTCCGCCTGAGCTTTTTTTGCGTGATGAAGATGCGCGCGTGGCCATGGGTCTAGGATACGGGAAAGCCCCCGCCTCGTCAATCGGATTACTTTAGCTCTATGCCAAGCTTAAGCCCCGGCTTGCTCCCCGCCTTAAACTGCCGCCATTGCCCGCCTGATTCAACAGTCCAGGGCCCGTCGGGGAGGATAAAGGCAAGATTACCCTCGGCGTCCGCGTTGAGCGAAATCCTTTCAGTGGCCCCCTTGATGGCCCCTCCCTCAAGCTGACCCCCTAGGTAGAGATTGACCGCGGCGCGCGCGGTTTTAGCGGGGAGCCCACTCAGTTTTAGGAAAAAGCGCGAGAGTGAGCGTGGATCGGGTACGAGGCGCCCGACCCTATCATCCCCTACAGTCCAGCTATGTCTTAGGAAGAGCCCTGCTTGGCGGTATTCCAGGCCAAGGCTGAGGGCGCTTACACCCAAGACCAGATGGATACCCGGATATGGCGAGGAGCTGGGAAGGCTTAAGCCCTTCTCATTTGTCAGGCGGATTGCCGCGTAGGGCTCTCCATAGGAACGAAGATCTATGACCCGATGGCGGCCTGATTCTGAAGCCCCTTCGAGGAGGGCCTTCCATGCCTGACCTTGCTCAAGGGCTAGCTTGCCCTCGATCTTAAAAGACCCGGCCTGAGGCTCACGGTAGAAAATTCCCATGTCAGAGGCCTTAAACCACTGCCCTTTCTCGGGAGCGTTCACGCTAAGGCGCCCAGAGCTGTCTGCCTCCAGGGGCCTTTCATTGAGGGCAAGACTAGAGCCGCTTATCCGCGGCTGGAGGATTGAAAGCTTCAAACCATCTTTTAGCCACAACTCAATACTGCGTGTGGAATCTTGGCTCAGCGCTAGCATTCCCGGTAAGACAGGCATGGAAAAATCCGCGCGCCAGAGGAGGCCCCGCCTTTGGTAGCTGAAACTTAAGGCTGAGCCAGGGGGGGCGGAAAGTTGAATATAGCCGAATTGGTCAAAGCTGGGCTTAAAATCTTTGCCATCTTGGCGCAGGCTGAGGCTAGCCTGCTTCCAGGGCTCAAAGCCCTCATCGGCAAAGCGTACATAGGAGATGGGGACGGCCTCCGGCCAGAGGGCTTTGATGACGGATTCCGTTCTTGCTTGGAGTTCGCTATCAGAAGCAGTGGGGGCAAGGAGGAGTTCCTTATCAGCGTTGCGCGGGCCAAGGGCTTGCCCCTCTTTGATAAGGCAGGAGCCGACTAGGGTCTTTTCCGTAGAGAGGGCGCAAGCGCTTAAGTTGCAATAGAAACGGAAAAAGTGCCCGCCGCGCAGGTTGTAGCTAAAAAGGGGGGATGGGGCCGTGGAGGATCCTAAGAAGATATTGACGTTGCGCGACGCCTTCTTATCCCAATAGCCCCCGGTTGCGCAGAGGATGGGCTCTCCGAGCTTTTCCAGCCCTATGTCTAATACGGCCCCACCTTGGGAGTCGCTACGAAATGCAAAGGCAAGGAGGGCCCCCTCCTGGGCATAGAGGAGAACATAGTCTTGCAGGGGAAGGAGTGCCGTGGAGGAAAAGCGCCCGTTTTTGGGGATGCTCAGGCTCTGCGAGCTGAGCTTGGAGGCATTGACTAAGAGCGCGGCCCCGCCTTCGATGCCGCGGGCAGTCGAGCTCAGCCTGCCGACAAGAACGCTGGGAGCCTTTTGCCTATAAGCTTCCGAGAAGGCAAAATCTTCAAGCGTCATCAAGTCCGGCTCATAGGAAAGCTCTTTGCCCGGCTCGACGAAGAGCCGCAAGACGCCTGAGCGCGAGTTCTTGTCAGACACTAAGCGGCTAGCCGGCGGGCAATCCCAGAGCACCGCGTTACCGCTAGCTTGGAGTGGCCAGGGGGAGGCGCCCTCACTATGATACTCATAGAGGGTCAGGGGCGCAGGATCAAAGGGGTTGGCGCGGACGATGCGCGCCGGGCGTAATTTGTCTAGCTCAAGCTCAATATCCACAATGCCGGAAGGTGGAAGGGGTGGAAGCTGACGAAGGACATTCACGGATCCAAGGCTTGCCCGAAGGCTATAGGCCTTGCCTATCTCCAAAGCGTCGGCGGCGTAATAGCCCGGCTCCCTGCGGCTTAGGGGTATAGCCTTTGCCCCATCGAAGAGAAAGGCGGAGCCGAGCAAACTGGGCCTAGCCCTACCCGTTTGGTCGCGGACTACCAGACGCAGCAAGCCCGTCCCCGCCTTTAGTTTTTCCCCGCTTTCGCGCAAGGCGCTTGAGAGAGAAGCCTCAAGCCCGGATTCTTCCGGCAAGCCCAGGCTTGAGCCGGGCTTGTAGACGCAGGGGTATGACAGGCCGCCTAGGTTTATCTCAAGCCCTAAGCCTTCCAGCGGGCTGTCCTTGCTATCCAAAAAACAAAGGAGAATCCGCCCCTCTTGATCAGTCTCCATGCTTTCTTTCCGTCCGCGAAAGCCTAACTGCAGGCTTTGTTTGGCGCGCGGCTTTCCATTAGCCGGGTCTATAAAATAAAGGGCCTGGCTTTTTTCCCTAGCCAAGCCTAGGTCGTGGCGCATGAGACCGTTGGGGCGCAGATCGATCTCTTTAACCATGAGGGCCGAGCGCGCATTGAGGATAAGGAGTTCAGGGCCGCTGGAAGGCAGGCTCTCCGCCTTGAAAAAGGTAGTGGACCAGCCGGGAAGACGGCCCTGAAAAACCCGAACCCGCTGGGGGTCGGCAAGGATGTTGATGTCGGAATCAGAAGACATCGACATCCACGGCCTACCCAAATAGTTTTGCGTGAAGTAGGCGGAAGAGGGGTCAAGCCTAAAATTGGAAAGCCCTGCGACGGCGGAGAATTCCAGGGGTCGGGAATCGGGGTCCTTGAGGCGAAGGACGAAGGCCCGCTTGTCTGAGGCGTGCTCAGCGAAGGTTAAAGCGGGCTTGGCAAGTGCTGGGGCCGCAGCGGAATAGGTTTCCCAGGTCTTTGGCTCGGGGAGATAGTCCACCACAGAGGCGTCTATACTCTGCCGATACTGGGCAAGAACGCGGCCTGAAAAACCCACTAAGTGAAAGGGATCGACATAGTTTGAGCTTGTTTGAGGATCATGGCAGAGCCAGCCGACCTCTGGATAATAATAAGCGACGAAGGCGTGGTTTCCGCCTGAGTTGCCGCCCCAATTGTTCCCCGGCGGGACGTAACAGGAAAGACTGCGCGCGGGTATGCCGAAGTCCCGCAAGAGGGCTACCATGATATTGGCGTAGCCTGTGCAATAGGCCCGGCCTGAGCTGGCAACCGTAAGCGGGTCGGTTGAAGAACCCAAGGCGTAGAGAACCTTGTTCCGCACCCATAGGCCCAGTGCCTCTACCACGGCTTCGACAGTCTTACCCTCTCCGACAATGGATTGGGCAAGGGCATGAAGGCTCGCCGCTTTAACAGGATCAGAGGCATACCAGGGGGCGATATCATCCGCCGTCCAGCCCTGGTCTTGGGCAAGAGAAGCCGGGTTGGAATACTGCCCGAGTGGGGCGCCGCGGCGCGAATCTATCATGCGCGCTTGGGAATGGATGAGGAGCCTGCCATAGCCTAGGTCTTTATAAACGCGGATAGTATTGGAGGCGGTAGTGAAATCTGGGCGGTAGGAATCCTCGCAGAGGGCGTAGTAGTCCCACTGCCCCTCAACCAGCCAGGTTTCCGCCCCAAGCGCAGAGCAGAGCAGGCAAAAGATGAAAAGGAAGAGGAGGGGCAAAGAACTTTGACGCCGCATCATCTCCCCTTTGGTTATGGCTAGCTGTGCGAAAAGAGGCTACCGAAGGATGCCAAGCGCCTTTCGTAGACTTCCAGCATCTTCCAAGCGGCAACCGGGATGCCGGAGAGGACCTGGGCGGGAATGACGAAGAGAACGGAATCCTTGCTGGCTACAGCCTTCATCATCGATACCCGCTGGAAGAAGACCGATTCCTCGCCGAAGAAATCGCCGACATTTAGCTTGTCCACCTCCGACTCCTCGAACATGACGCGGGCGGCGCCGGATTTCATGAGGTAGAGGCGCTCATCCCCTTCCTCACCGATGCGCTGGCCCTCTGTCACCGATATCTCGGAGGCGGCGCGGGCAATGCGGTTGTGGATAGTGCTGGAAACCATTTCCCCGAAGAGCCAGGTGCCCTGTAAAAAGAGGGTCCGCTCGCAGAGGGCAAGCGAACGCTCGAAGTCGAAATTCCGTTTTATGAAACCCAGGTAGAGGTCAGCCGGTATCTGCAAAAGGGAGACGTAGGACTTGGAGCGGTAGGTAGCCTGGGGACTGCCGCCTTTAAGGGCCGCCAGCTCGCCGATGAGGGTTCCGGCGGAGGCCATGCGCAGGACAGACGCCGAGGAGTCGATGACCTCCACTACGCCTGACAACACCATGTACATATAGGCGCTGGGTAAGCCCTTGCGAGCGATAAACTCCCCGGAATTGAGCTGGACGGTGGGGCAGTTTAGGAGCATGGCCAGGTCGTAGCGCGATGCCTCGGGGAAGTGGCTGGAAAGGTAGCCCTTGGCAAGGCGTAAGAGATAATCCTGACTGGCGGAGATAAGAACATCTTGGGCGCCGAAGGCCGCGCTGGAACCGATTTCCTTCTGGCTGGTAGTGAATTCCATAGAGCTATGGGAAAGAATGATCTTCTCTGAGCGGTCACCCTTGAAATCCATGGCGTTGCCGTGGATGGAGCCGCCCCCGGCATCCACCTTCTTGAGATTCGCCGGGGAGAACATAGCCTCCGCCAGATCCTCGCGGATGCGTGAGGAAAGATTGGTCGAGTCCGGTGGGCTTATCAGGTAGTCGTCCATCACCTTAAGGCTGGGGATATCGGCAAGATGGGCGTAAGTGCGGTAACCGCCCTCCCAGAGGGTGCGGAAGAGGAAGAGATTGGTTTCAACCGGGTGGAGGGAGAGAACGGGCATGACCTCCAAGCCGTCTATATTATTCCACTTATTAAAGCGCAGATCGTGAAAATCAAAGGTTTGGGCAAAGCTCTTTTCCGGCAGGGACATGAGGGCGGATAGCTTCTTCATGACCGAGGCGCGCACCAGGGGTGAGGCAAAGTACTTGATGCGGTGGTCGGTGCGCACAAGGGAAGTCAGGCCGGCAAAGTGGTCGTCGTGGGCGTGGGTATGGAAGATGCCCTCGATCTCGTTGACGGATATGCCAAGGGCGGTGAGGGAATTGAGGATATTGGGGCCGGTATCGATTAAGTAGAATTTACCTTGAAAAATAACGATGGAAGACATGCAGGGACGGTCCTTGTCCCAACCGTCTCCCTCACCGATATGGAGGATGGAAAAGTAGTCAAGCTTGATCTTGTGAAAGTCCAGCTTTACCGGGGCTTCATAGGTTTCTCCCGGTTTGAGGTTTAAGTCTACCTCCACCGTGTCCGCGCCGCGACGGAACTGGTAGCGGTTTAGACCAAGGCGCTCGATGGTGAGCTCGCCGCGCACTGTGACGCGGCCGGAGTCCACGGCAAGGAAGTCCATCCTCTCCTCGGGGCGCATGGGACTGTTCCCCGCGAAGCGGCGCTTAAAACGCAGGATTTCCCGCGCCGCGTCCGCCTTGATGCCGGCCTCGGCCATCTCCGCCTCTCCGTCGAGGCCGAAGGTTCCGCGGAAGAGATAGCGGCTTTGGGCTTGCAACTGCTGGGAGAGCCCGATGATGAGGGGTTTTTGCCCGGTATTGGCCGGATGGCCGGGGATGACCATGCCTTGGCGATAGAACATTTGCAGGATGGGGAATTCGGCCATATTGCAAAAAACGCCGCCTTGTACGGTGACATCCGAGAGGAGGATGGCGTTGGGGCCGGTCTCCATGAGCTTTCCGTCACGCGAAGTCTCTACGATAAGACCGCGCTTCATGAGGCTCTTGACGATATCCGGGGGGCAACCGCAGAGGATGGAGAGCCCCTCCTCAGGAATTTGCGCGAGATAGACGCCGGTTGAAATCTTTATACAATCCATACTGGTCTTATTCTAAACCGCCTTTACCCCAAGAGCAAGGGAAACTTGGATCCCTAAGGCGGAGGGAGAGAAAAAGCAGAGGCGGACACCCGGTATAGGATGCCCGCCCCTCAAGATAAGCGAAGATCAGGCGCGCCGCCTAAGAGCGGCGACTTTGACTGGCCTAGATCTTGGCGATGCCCATAACCACGAAGTTGACTAAGAAGAGGAGGGCCGCCCCATACATGATGGGGTGGACTTCCCGAGCCTTGCCGCGCACGAGTTTGATTAGGCAGTAGAAGATGAAGGCGGCGGCGATGCCGTAAGAGATGTTGTAGCAGAAGGCCATGAGTATGGCGGCGAAGAAGGCCGGAACGGCTTCCTCGAACTCATTCCACTTGATCTGGGCAAAGGAGCCCATCATGAGGATGCCGACGACGATGAGGGCCGGGGCCGTTGCCGCCGTGGGGATGAGGCCGGCGATGGGGGCGATGATGATACACAAGAGGAAGAGGATGGCGGTAACCACCGAGGAAAGCCCGGTGCGTCCGCCGGCCTCGATGCCGGCCGCGCTCTCGATATAGGTAGTGGTGTTGGAGGTTCCGAAGATGGCGCCCACCGAGGTGGCGATGGCGTCGGCGAAGAGGGCCTTGTCCATCTTGGAGGAGAAGCCCTTGCCGGAGTTGAGGGCTTCCATGTCCTTGGAGTTGAAGATGCCGGTGGAGCGCCCGGTGCCGATAAAGGTGCCGATGGTGTCGAAGGTATCGGCTAAGGAGAATGCAAAGATAGTCATGATGACCATAGGCAGGCGGCCGGGGTCGGAGAAGAGGCTACCGAAGCCGGGATTGCCGAAGAGGGCGCCGAAGGTAGTGCCGAGGGACTCGAAGGATTTGCCCCAGGAAGAGGCGTCGATGGCGGCAGACTGGAAATTGACTAAGCCGAAGGGGATGGCGACCAATGCCGAGGCGATGATTCCGATGAGGATGGCCCCTTTTACTTTGAGAACCATGAGGAGAATGATGATGGCCAAGCCGATGAGGGCCACGATGGCGTGCTTGGAAGTGAAATTGACGAGGGCCGGGATGATATCCCCGTCCGTGAGAACGGCAAAGATGTTCGAATAGGAGCCTGAAGAGCTGAAGGGCTGGCCGTTGACGCTCAAGATGTCTTTGGCCTCTGAGGTAAACTTAAGGAAGTTGGCCTCTTTGATGCCGATATAGGCGATGAAGACGCCGATGCCGCCGCCGATGGCGTGCTGGATGCTCTCCGGGATGGACTTGATGATCTCCTTGCGCACCCGGGTTACGGTGATAAGGACGTTGATGATGCCGCAGATAAAGACGAGGGCTAGGGCTTCCTGCCATTTGAAGCCCAAGGCAAAGCAGACGGTAAAGGTGAAGAAGGCGTTGAGGCCCATGCCGGGAGCCAAGGCATAGGGGACGTTGGCGAAGAGGCCCATAAAGAGGGTGCCGACAGCGGCCGCGATGATGGTTGCCAGGAAAACCGCCTGGTAGGGCATGCCCGTTGCCGAGAGGATGCTCGGATTCACGAAGATGATATAAACCATGGTGAAGAAGGTGGTGAAGCCTGCTAAAACCTCGGTACCGACGGTGGTACCGTTTTGCTTAAGCTTGAAGAAATTGCCCATAGGTGGCTCTCCTTGAGTTTTTAGGGTACTTCCCCCGTGACCGGAGGACGAAACCACTCTACACCCGGAGCCCTGGGTAGGCAAGCAAAATCCGTAAAAACGCGCGGCTAAGAGCCATGGATGCGATAACAACCCTTGCCCTCGTTTTTAGCGCGGTAGAGGGAATCGTCCGCGTTGCGGATAAGGCTATCCTTGTCGAAGGCGCCGCGGGCATAGCTTATACCGATGGAACAGCCGAAGATCCTTTCCGAGGGAATCTCTACCCTCCGTCCCAGCTCCCGTTCCAGGATTGCTTGGATCCGCGCGCCTGATCCAAGGGACTCCAGAATGCGTTCGGCGGCTAAGGCCGCGCCGACGGCTCCGGTACGCGGCAGGAAGATCATGAATTCGTCCCCGCCTATTCGAGCGGCAATATCGTACTCGCGCAGGGTTTCCTGAAGGAGTTTGGCAAAATCCACCAAGACGATGTCTCCCAGGGCATGGCCAAAGTTATCGTTCACATACTTAAAGTTATCCAAGTCTATAAAAAGAAGGGAAATCTCGCATTCCTCTTGCCGCGCCCGACGCTGGAGGGATTCCTCTTCTTCCAGGCGCTGCATCAGATACTGGCGGTTGTGGAGGCCGGTGAGGTCGTCGCGGGTTGCCTTATGGAAGAGGAGTTCGTTTTTTTCAGCCAACTGGCGGTTCTTATCCTGGATTTCCCTATCCTGGCGCAGCTTCTCCATGGCGGTGAGAATTTGCTTTCCCATAAGACTGAGGATTGAAAAATCCTGGCCGGAGAGGGCTTGGTTGCCGCGCATCGTTGCGCAAAAAAGGTGGCAGACCCAGCCCTGGGGGCTTTTAAGCGAGATACTCAATTGGGAGGAGAGCCCCAAGGAATTCCCGCCGCTCCCAGGGTCCTCCCCGTCTTCAAGGTAGATATCGGCGCCAAAGGCCAGGGAAGACACGTAATCGCGGATGGCCGCGACAAGGAGGGCCCCGCCTTCTGTGGGGAGAATCTCATAAAGGAGCTGGCTCTGGGTATCGGCTTCTGCTTGATAGAGGCGGCAGATGAGGATATCAGCGGGGAAGCTTGCCAAGATGGCGCGGGCACAGCCCTGGATGAGGGGAATAAGGTCGCTTGTCTCGCGGATGATACCCTGGACGATATTAAGAAAATCGAGCTCTGCCACCTTGCGGTGCAGGAGCTCCAGAGAACGGGAGATGGAGCCCAATTCGCTAAGCCGCGCCAAGTCTATCCCGCCGCGAACGGCCAAGGGAATACGGGCTTCATAGGCCTGGCGGGAGTGATTGGCGCGGCACAGGTTGTCATAGCCTAGATTGGCGAGGGCGCGGGCTTCCTGGGCGGCGCGCTGGTAAGAGGCTTCAGCTTCGGCATCCATGCCCAGCTGAGCGGAGGCAAGGGAGGACTCCCAGAAAAAGAAGCAACCGAGGTACTTGATCATGTCTCGGTTTTGCTCAAAGTAGAGTTGGCCGCGCCTTAACAAGAGGGCAGCTTCCTCATTCTTCCCGGTAATGACGCCGTGATAGGCCCCGCTCAGGAGGCCCAACAGGGCCTCCTCGGTGTAGTTTTGTGCCCGAGCGTTGGCGTGCTCTTCCTTGGAAAAACGCTCCCCGACCGCATAGGCTTCCAGAAACTTGGTCTTCATGCCCATGTGGTAATAAGAAAGACAGATGAGGGTATTGATGCCGAGGCGCGAATGGTAGGGAAGTTCACTAAAACCAAAGCAGCGCATGGCGCGCCTTAGGCTCTCAAAGTAGCGCAGGGCGAGGGAAAAGTCGCGGCAGATCATTGCATTGATGCCGGCGTTGCAGATGGACATGGATATTTCCGTGAGGTCACGCGCGGCGCAGGCGGAGGAGAAGGCGCGCAGAAAGTAGCGCGCCGCCTGCTCGTAGCGACCGTTTTGGTGGCAGAAATAACCGTAACCGTTTTGGATCTGGGCTAGGTGCTGGGTATTGCCCAAGCGGCGCGTGAGTAATTCGCTCTTTTTGTAATAAGCGTCTACCGTTTCATAGCTATTCATATAGATGTGGAAGAGGCCCATGGCATGGTAGGCGCTTGCCAAGCGGAAATTATTCCCGAAGAATTTGCTTATTTGAATGGAGCGCTTGAGAAAACCCTCTATCTCCTGGGAGTGCTTTTCCGGGTCCAGCCGGTCCGGGCGGGCAAGCCAAAAGGCAAGGGCGTTGCGCGCCTTAAGCCTTTCCGCCAATTCCAGGATACGCCTGTAGGCGCTTGTCCACTCCCGCGTGTCCATTCGGTTTTCCTTATCGTCGATAAGGAGCTTGATGGCCAGGGCGCGCAAGATACGGGATTGGTCGCCGAGCTCCTGGGCAAGGGAGAGGGACAGGGCGGCGAGTTTGCGCGCCCGCTCGAAGCTGGAGCGATACATGAGGGAGTAGGAGGCCAGGTGGGCCGCGGTTTCTCGGATTTCCGGATGCTCTGTGATGCAGGCTTGGCCCAGAAGACCTTGAAAGTGCAAGAGGGCGAGGTCATATTCATGGCAGTAGAAGGCTTGCTCCCCCTTTGCCAGAGAGATTTCCATGAGGATCTTAGCCTCTCTGCCCCCATTTGTGTTCGCGGTCCCAAGCTCTCCGCCTTCGAAGGCCCGGGTGCAATCCTCATAGGCCATAAGGTCAAGGCAGAGCCGTACATCCTTCAATGTCCGCTGCGTATCCGTTTTTAGCCTGATGCGTTTTATATCCCGGCTGGACACAAGGCGCTGGGCATCCAGCTCAAGGTGGGTGGCTATGGCCTCCAGGCCCTCCAAGGCCGCGTTCCAGGCTTGGTCGTAACGCTCGTTGACAAGAATTCGCGAACCACAGGAACAAAGGAGTATCAGGGCGGGGTCTTGGGCCTTTCGGCGGGCAAGCTCGTCTAAGAGCTCGATGCTGGAAAGGGGAAGCTGTTCCAAGCCCTCTACGACGCAGAGGCTGCGCGGCTGGAGGCAGAGGCGGCGAAAAAGTCTGACCAGGGAAGCAATCCAGCGTTTTCTTTCGTAATCGCTTTCATCAGGCAAGAGGGGCTCAGGGCGCTCGGCTTTCTTCCCGGAGAGGAGCCGGGCAAGAAGGAGGCGATGGAGGGGATAGACCTCCGCCTCTGAGATGAGGACATTCAGCCGGGCTTCCGAGAGCTCCCCGGCAGCCTCGAGCATCCACTCCAAAAAGGGCGCCCAGGGGGAAAGGACATCGGCCTGGGCCCGGTAGCGATATACGCGCTGCGCTTCACCGCTTTCAAGGAGGGGAGAAAGAAAGTCCTGGAGAGAAGAGGGATCTGCCCTATGGAGGATGGCTACGCGGTCAGGCCCGGGGCTATGGCAATCGGAGAATAAATCTTGAAGTGAGAGCGGGTTAACCGGCTGGTTGGACAAGGGACTCCTTCGGGCCTGCCCAAACGCCTCAGGCAGAATCTCCAGATATGAATTCTAAGCCAGGGCGGCCCCCCGGCGCAAGGGGATGGTAGACACAGTTGACGAGTAGACACAGTTGCTGGGTAGATCCTATCGGATGGATAAAACGGGATGGTTCAGCTCAAACTCGAAGGCTTTACCTGGCTTCGCAGCCATTCCAGCCCATGCTATAGTGGGCCCGTGGCAAAGCTCTATTTTAGATATTCGGCTATGAATGCCGGCAAAACGACCCAACTTCTTCAAGTCAAATACAACTATGAGGAAAGGGGTCAGAGGGTACTCCTGGTCAAGCCCAGGGTAGACACGCGTGACGGCTCTATGGTGCGCTCGCGCATTGGGCTTGAAAGCCAGGCCGTGATCATTGATGAGGACGACGGCCTCTTTGAGCTGGCGCGGCGTGAACATTCCCAAGCCCCCATCTCCTGCCTGATCGTGGATGAGGCGCAGTTTCTCAGCCGGGCCCAGGTGGAGGATCTCTGCCAGGTTGTCGACGAGTTGGGGATAGCCGTCATAGCCTACGGCCTGCGCGCGGATTTTAGGGGCCGCCTCTTTCCCGGCTCGGAGGCCCTTTTAAGCCTCTGTGACAGCATTGAGGAGGTTAAAACCATCTGTTGGTGCGGCAAAAAAGCCATTATGAACACGAGGATTCTTGAAGGCAGGGCTGTCTTTGAGGGAGAGCAGGTACAGATAGGAGGCAACGAAAGCTACATATCCCTGTGCCGCCGCCATTGGAAGCTAGGGCAGTTGGGACCCCTGGCGGGGGAAGAAGGGCATGGAAGATAGTGCCGCGCTACCAGAGAGCGCAGGAGGGTCAAGGCGCTCTGCCCTGCTCCAATTTCTAAAATCAATACCCTGTAGCGCCCTGGGCTTTGGCCTCGATGCCCTCATCCTCGTTACCTTAGTGGAGCTTGGCAGGATCCACTACCTGGGGGCAAATGCGCTTAGCTTCATTGCCGGCTCAAGCATCGTCTTTGTCTTGAATCTGCGCTGGGTGTTTCCCCGTAGTGAGGCTTCGCAAAGGTCCTGGGAATACCCCCTTTTTTTAGCTCTTGCGGCCGGGGGCTTGGCTTTGAATAGCCTTTTTTTATGGATTCTCGTTTCTGGCTTGGGGATCTGGTACCTGCCGGCAAAGGTAGGGGCCGCCTGCGCGGTATTCCTCTACAACTTTGCCTGCCGCAAGTACCTGATCTTCCGCAAGCGAAGGAATGCTACTGGGGAGTAATGGCGTAGGTCATGGTGTTGAGGTCAACCTTGTAAAGATAGGTCGTCCCTTCCACCAGGGGCAGGTTGAGGTTCTGCATGGCATTGTCCAAGACCATGGGGCCAGTAAAACCTTCCCCAATATAACCCTGGTTCCAGTCCTTGTTGATGATGAACTTGACCGCGTGGGTAGCGTCCGGGTTCTTGGTGGTTACCCAGGATTCCTTGGATGCCGCGGGGGTCTTCCAGGGAAGCTCGTAGATCCCAGGGGCGGTTTCTACCATCTTGTCCTTGTCGTTGAAGTTGAACATATAGATTGTTCCCACCAGATGAACCGTCTTGCCCTCAGCCTTTTTGGCGCTGTCAGCGGGTTTAGCGCCGGAGACGCAGCCGGAGAGGATAAGGGACGCCAGGATGGCAAAGAGAATGCCTCGTTTCATGATTCTTGCTCCTTAAGGGAAGGGATCAGGGCTGATCCTGCTTCCTGAATTTTCGCTATTCTAACCCAGGTAAAACGTTTTCGCAAGAGTTTCCTCCCTCTTTTTTTCAAGAAGTCTGATCCCTCCCCTTTTGCCC